>DXZU01000009.1 GCA_019419525.1 Collinsella sp. | reverse complement strand
TCTTTTTAGTGCCCTCGGATTGGGTCATAGTGTCTGTCGTTGCCAAGACATCGGCACTCCCGTTGCTGGCAAGGGGCGGCACTTGGGGACGTTCCTTTTCTGCCGGCACCTGGGGACACTCCTGATGTAGTCGTTGGGGACGTTCTTGATGTAGTCGTTGGGGACGTTCTTAAATGACTACTGAGGATGAGCGTCCAAAAATCCGCGCTCGTTCGATTGGCGCATGTCTACGCAGCGTAGGTTGTCGAGCCTGGCCTTCAAATGGATACTGACTGTCGAACCGGTTCACTCCATTTCTTCAACTTGATTGGACAGCCCATGAACCAGACACGGCAAACCAATGCTTCCCATACTTTTTTGGCAGCGCATGCCATCAAGCGGCTGCGCGAAGAGCGCGGCCTCACCCAGCGCGCCCTGGCGGAAAGCCTTGGCGTGACCGATAAAGCCGTCAGCAAGTGGGAATCCGGCCGCGGCCTTCCTGACATTTCCCTCGTTGAGCCTTTGGCCCAGAGACTCGGCATAAGCGTGGCTGAGCTTTTGGCTGGTGACATTCGGGCTAACGCCAACCGTGCAGGCAATATGCTCAAAGGCGTCTTTTACGTTTGCCCTATCTGCGGAAACGTTGTGCACGCGCTCGGAGAAGGCAGCTTTAGCTGCTGTGGCTCCACGATGTTTCCCCAGGAGGCCGAAGAGCCGGACGCGGACCATGCCTTTTCCATCGAGCGCATCGAGGACGATTGGTACGTCACGCTCGATCATCCCATGACCAAGGATCACTACATTAGCTTTTTGGCATATGCGACTATGGACGGCATCTGCTTTAAGAAGCTCTATCCAGAGCAATCGGTGCAGCCGCGCTTCCATATTACCGGGCGCGGCAGAATATTTCTTTACTGCAACCAACACGGACTCTTTACGTCGCTGACGCCTCGCAAATAACGGCTGTCTATCCGCCCTCCTCATGCGTTCCCAGGGGACCCAAAATGAGCGTGGATAATCTCCCGGTTTTGGCTCGGTGACGGCCTCAAAGTGGGAGATTGTCCACGCTCGTTAGTTAAGCGTCCAAAAATCCACGCTCGTCGCTACTTGAGCCCGGGCAGGCGGGTGTAGGGAAACGATTGCTCCAGGAACTCGGAGCAGCGGGCGTAGTCTTTGGCAAAGTAGCTGCTGTAGAGCGAATCGAGCACGTATTGCACGGCGATGTGGCACGCGAACTGTGTGATGCGGTGCGTCATGCTCTCGTGGTCGCTCACCGTGAGGTAGGCGGCAAAGCCGGGGTGAATACGCGCGCAATGAGGCGTGCCGATGACGATGGCCGGGACATGCCGACTGCTGATGATCGGCAAGATGTCCTTGAGGTTGGGGGCAAGGCCGCTGTAGGAGATAGCGATTGCCACATGGTCGGGGCCCGAGGCAAGCGCCGTGCGCACCTGGGCTTCGGCATTGTCGTGGCACGTCGCACTTTTACCGTCGGAGAGTAGGCGATCGCGGAACATTCCTGCTGGATAGAGGTTGTGCGAGCCCGTGAAAATATCGACCTGTCGGGCGTTCGCGATGAGCTTGGCGGCGTAGTCGAGCTGTGCGGGGTCGAGCAGCTCCTGCGTCTCGGCCAGCGTAGTCTGGTAGAGTCCTTCCATACGCTCCATGACCTGCGCGGGGGTGGACGTAGCATCGAAGGGAAAGTCGATGTCCACGTCGCGACGGTTTCCCGCCTCAGTTGTCAAGCGAATAAGCTCGACCTTGAGATCCTTGAAGCCCTCGAGGCCGAGCTTTTTGCAAAAACGGTGCACGCTCGCAACGGAAACGTTGGTGCGCGCGGCAAATTCCTTAATAGAAAGCCCGCGGATGTCCTCGCCGATGGCAAGGGCCGCAATGCCGGGTTGTTGCTCGGTGGGGGTGAGGCCCTGCGCCTCGGTAATCTTGCGTTTGATATCCATGCGAACTCCCACACTTGCCAAACCTGGCAAAAAGGAACGGGTTTATTTTGGCACGTTTCGGTCGGTATCAGGAAGTGTCAGGGACGGGGCGGCGGCGGTCCGTGGGCGCGAAAAGAAGTGTCGGGTTTGGCGCGCCCGCTTCTGCCCGTTCCGTGCGCAGACGATACTCGGCTTATCGAGGGTTAATCGACAATATGAGAACCACTGGGGAAAAGGTTTTGGGAAGGGCTTGAAAGGGCTTGCGATTCGAGCCCTCGCCTTAGTATTTTGGCCATTTGGCACTATAATCACCATAGGCATGCGCATAACGTTGCGCTGAATCAAGAGGAGAAAACGTATGGGTCTGTTTGACATGTTCAAGAAGAAGGCTGAGCCCGCGGCTGCCGCTGCTCCGGCCTCCATCTCTGCTTCTGCCGGCGCCGACGTGCTGTGCTCGCCCGTCAAGGGCAAGGTCATCAAGATGGCCGACGTGCCCGATCCCGTCTTTGGTGGCGAGGTTCTGGGCAAGGGCTGCGCCGTGTGGCCCGAGGACGATCTGGTCTACGCTCCCTGCGACGGCAAGGTGACCGTCACCATGGGTCACGCCGTGGGCCTGCAGTCCGATAGCGGCATCGAGGTTCTGGTGCACGTTGGCGTCGATACCGTCAACATGAACGGCGACGGCTTCGAGGGCTTCGTCAAGGCCGACGATGTCGTTAAGGCTGGCCAGCCCATGCTCAAGATCGACCGCGCCAAGATCGCCGCTGCCGGCTACAAGGACTGCGTCGTCGTGGCTGTGTCCAACACCGCCGAGTTCGCCGACGTCGAGCTCGCCGTCGAGGCTGACTCCGCTGTCTCCGCTGGCGATGCCATCGTCAAGGTCGTCCGCAAGTAGTCTGCGGCAACATAAGGGTGTTTTGGGGTGGTCGGGTTATCCGGCCGCCCTTTTTTATTGCAATGCGGCGGAACGTTTTATTGCGCGTTGGGCGGACCGGTAAACCGTTCGGACGTTAAATCGAGCCGACTGCGCCTTTGCTTTGCCGGGGGTGTTCGTTATCGGCTAGTATGGCCTTATTGTTACGACGCGCACCGCGTCGGGAAGCGCGGTGCCGCTTGTTGGGAGGAATGTCATGAAGAAGAAGCTGCTGCTTGCGCCCCTGATGGCTGTTCTGGTCGCGTGCGTGGTTGTGCTTTCCGGCTGCGGAGGTCCTTCGGTTGAGGAGCTCATCACCGAGGATCTTACGACGCAGTTTGACGAGGTCAAGAACGGCGGCGACGACTTCCTCGCCGGCCTGGAAGAGGCCTCGGGCGACGAGTTCGAGCAGCTGGGCATCGATCCCAAGGAGTACGCCAAGAGCTATCTCGAGGGTTTTGACTACAAGATCGGCGATGTGACGGTCGACGAGGACAAGGGCACCGCGACTGCCGATGTCACCATTACCTGCAAGTCCATGAACAAGATCGTTGAAGATTTCGCCACCCAGTATCAGGAGAAGATCGCGGCGCTCGATACGATGCCTTCCGAGGACGACCTGTACAAGATGGCCGGCCAGGTCATGGTCGACGTGACCAAGGCCGCTAAGACCAAGGACACCAAGGTTACCTTCAAGTACACCGCCAATGACGATGGCGAGTGGTCTGCTGACGATTCCGCAACCACCGAGATGATGAATGCAATGATGAACTAGGGGAGTTACGCGGTAGTTCGTTGCGGCGTTTTACCAAACGCCGCAACTGCTCGACGCTGCAAACGCCCCTAAGCGGCAATCTGACGTTCAATTTCAAGGGCGCGACCAGAAGGTCAGCGCCCTTTCATTAAAGGCTTTAGCCTGTGCGGGGCGCGCAGCGCGCCGCATCAGAAACCACCCGCTATGCGGGTGGGAACAACCGGCTTTACAAAGCCACCCCTGCGACCGATATTGACGATTGTTCAGGCCGTCAAGAATTCGAGTCGAAGGGGTGGTCGCCATGGCCCAGAAGGCCTACAGCCTGTCGCACACGAAGTGGATGTGCAAGTACCACG
>DXZU01000008.1 GCA_019419525.1 Collinsella sp. | reverse complement strand
GCGGGCCGTGTTCCGCTATGCGGTTGTCAATTTGCGAAAGAAATTATGCGTCACCCGATGGCGTGAAGGCACCGAGTCCGAACCGCCTGAATGCTACGTGCATCTGCATCGCCTTTTTGTTATCTCTGCCAGTTGGGTAGCACTACACTTGTCATCATTTACCCTGGTACATGCTGCCTAAATCCACTACCCCTTCTACCGCGCCGACCATCTCGTCATCGTGAGAGACAACGATGATCAGCTGGCTTTGCTTGTTGCGCTTAACATAGGCCGCAAGCTCGGCGCGGCTTACAGCGTCTAACCCAGTCGTGGGCTCGTCGAGTACCAAAACTGACGACTTGCGTGAAATCGCCGACCATAAGTACACTCGGCGCAGCTCACCGCCCGAAAGCGCGGAGCAACGTTTCCCGAGCAACTCCTTCACGCTGTTTTCCAGCGAAAGTAGGCCATCTACACCCCGGTGATAGGAAGAAAAGGGCGTGTCGAAATACTCTAACAGCTCTTTCACCGTTTCGTCCGGCGCGAAGCACGACTGTGGGCAGCACGATATCTCTCTCGCACGTATGTAATCCAAGTCGCATTCTTCGATTGGCACGCCGTTGTATTTTACTTTGCCTTTCGATGAGTATAGCCCGAGCATCAAGTAAAGAAGTGACGTCTTGCCTCTTCCGTTTTCCCCAACTATGCAATATGTACCAGGACCGGAAAACTTGAAAGAAAACCCGCCGAGGACCTCTCGGACAGATCCGTCTGGAAGGGCAACCGAGAATTCCAAATCAGATACCGAAATGTCATTTATTTCATCGAGTTTAGCTAAATCGGTCCGATTCCACCCCGATCTCTCCTTTTCTCTCGTCGCGATAGCCGTCCTATCCCATGATGCTTTGGCATCTTGATAGGATTTGAACAATGACATCATACTTTTCAAAGTCTTAAAGAGAACCGCGAAGTATGTACCGATGATAGTGTACTCGCCTATTGACATAGTTCCGTTAATGATTCGTACTCCGGAAACAACAAGTATCACCGCTTGAAACAACGCTGCGAAAAGACCATCGAGCGATGTCAGAGAATATGATAGCTTTCCGGAGCGCAAAACTTTGGGAAAATAGCTCTTAAACCCAGCGTCGAGCGCTTGTTCGCTCTTGCCGTACGAAGATGTCAGTTGAATGTTGAGAATCTGATTAAGCTGCGATGCAATTGCGGCGTAAAAGGCGCTGTCCGCCTCTTTCTTCTCATACGTGACCCTATACAAAAGTTTCCTCAACCCAGTAATTACACAGAAATACACGATGAGGAGAATGATGGAAAACACCGCGAGAGTTGAATCAATTGACCATATGATAAGCAATACGATGGGAATGGCTACAATGGACAGCGGCGCACTGATAAAATTCGCCAAAACGAAGGATGAGACCACGCTGGAGTCGGAAATAATCCGTTGCGTTGTATAGGCTGGATCGATGGTCCGACTCACCAAGTAATCGTCTCTTTCAAAACGCAAGACGGCCTCCCTGAGAAGATCAAAGGAAAGTCTCGTGGTTATGCGAATGGAAAGTGTTCCTGCAAAATAAGTAAAGAGGGTGGAGAAAACTCCTATTGACGCAACCAGGAGCGCGAAGAGTACGGCGTCTCTTTCGCTGCGGTTACCGAGAAGAAAATCTAAGAATTTCCCGTTCACGTATGGCATGGCATAGGAGAGAGCGGTTCCAATCACCGTGATAGCAATGAAGACGAAAGCCCCTTTTGCTCTGATGAACCTCGAGAGAACGCATCGAATCAAGGAAGGCCCCAATCTACCCGCCACAAAACATCAATCACTGATACCTTACACCTCAACACAACAGGAGCGAAGATTTGCCAATGAGACTGCTTTAAGATTGCCTTGGGCCAATACGATCTCAAGCTCTTCCTACAAGAGAGTCGGAATCGGACATCTCCTCCGACGAACCTGGCAATCGGGCGGTTGAAATATCTTTTTCAACCGCCCGATTGCCACAATAGATTTGAGCATCCGCCCACAAACGTCCGCGTTTTATACCCATCAAATCCTTTGCCTTTTGTCGTCTAGACTAGAAAAATCGCTCGAAATAACGCAACCGGCCTGCTCGCTTGAAGAAACCTAAGCCCGTAACGTAGATGTGCAAACTTCCGAAACGCCTTGCGCGGCATAGTGCGTATAAACTTCGTCAACCGCCTCAGAAATATCTGAGTATCGCGCCGGGTCAAAAGCATACGATGTCGCAGCTATACCCTGCACCCATTCGGAACGCGGATTAATTGAATAGCCACACAGCATCATCATACATGCATCTAGACCTGATTTCCCAAGTATCCGACGTATTGATGAGAGCATCGCGGGTCGCCCCTGCACCATCGTCGTCACCCCTATTAGCAGTATTTACCGTTTTTCTCTAAATGCGTATCGCCACCCTTAAGAATACGAAGTGTTTTATCCAGACCCGATTGTCCTCCATCTCAAACGAAGGGATAAGGAATCTCATCCGGAATCGGCAGTAACGGAGGATTCACAACGACAAGCGAAAAACATGAGTCATCTCTCAGAGGGGAGTAAAGGCTCCCCTCAAGCACCCTAGTTTCGTCATCCAAAGAGTTGATGGCAGTGTTTTTCTTACAAAGGTCGACAACAAAAGGGTTGATTTCTACAGATGTTACATCCATGCCACAGTTGGTAAGTATCAGGCCCTGTATTCTGGGGCCAGAACACAAATCGAGAGCCTTCCGTGCGCTCTGCGGTGTAAGGCGCCAATCTCAGCAAATCTGTCCCACAATACTGCGCTGAAGAACAAGACGGAACCCCTGAGCCAAACTCCCCTATACCTTATTAAGGCTAAGACAGGCAAGTTCACGCACCCGGCATATTCCAGAATAACATCCTATTGTTTTAGATGCTCTACAAGCATGAACAGCCGCGAATCGGAAAGATCTTCTAGTTTCGCCCCGACTGACCGCCAAGGGCCAAAATGGCCCCTCCATCCCCGGGCGACTGGCTCTGGCGCGCCGAGGAGTGTCCCCAAGTGTCGGCAGAAAAGAAACGTCCCTATCTGCCGGCTAGAGGGCACCGAAGAGGATGGCGTAGGTAGTGGATTCGCCGAGCTTGAGCTCGTCGCCGGGATTGAGTTGGGCGGAACGGCCGGGCTCGACCTGAATGCAGACGCGCGTGGCCCCGTTTACCACCACGGTTCCGTTGGTGGACGACAAGTCCTCGACGTGCCAGATATTTTGAGCATCGCACCAGATATGGGCATGGCGGGCCGAGACATCGTCGCCGACGTCGGTAATATCGCCCTCACCAGTGGCCAGCGCACCAATCTCAACACCCTGCTCACTCGGCTGAATCCAGCGCGGGGCGCTCACGACAAAACTGTTTTGTACGCGCAGCAAGCCCAAGGGGTGCGCCGGAGCGGGTTCGCGTTCGCCCGCGGTCATCGACATGCCAAGCGAACGCGGCGTGGAGGTGCCTCCGCCACAGGTCGCGTGCGCGTAGTCGATGGCATAGTTCACCGAGGACCGCACATCCGCCGAACAACCGACGGCGACAAACAGCACCAGCACGGCCTCGGCGCGCTCGGCGGGCATGAGTTCCGCCGCCTGGGACAGGCGATCGAGCGCGTTGCGATAGAGATTCGTGTCCTGATGGCACTCTTCGAGCGCGCGTACCATCGGTTCACCTGCAGGACCGCACACCATATTGATCACAGCCGTGGAGTCCATGGGATTTCGCTGGCGCAGGGCCAGTTGCGACATAATACGCGCAGCCGAGGTACCGTATTCGGCAAAGTAGCGCTGCTGAAGCGTGCCGACCGGCGCGCGAACGATAAAGCGGGAAACCCAAGAGCGATCGGCGGCTCGGCTCTGCGGGCTGCGGCCGTCGGCGAGCGGACGGGACGAAAGCACCAGGCCGCACAGCTCGATATGGCTCAGATGCGCCGCGCGCTTAAAGATGTCAAACATGGCCCCGCATGGGGTGAGCTTAACTTGAGATGCCATGACCTAGGCCTCCTTGGTCGTAGAAATAGAATCGGACGATACTTCGACAGGTCCGCCAAAAGTACGGGCAGCTGCGGCTCCACCGGCAAGCGGAGTCGCCATCTGGGCTTTTGTACGTCGCGGTGCCGAAACGGGAAGTTCAAAGGCAAAGCCCATCGCAAGCAAAAACCACGTAAGCGTATAGGTTGCAACCAGAGCGGCAACAAGGCCGCCCATCACGGCGCGTTGGGAAAATACGCTACATGCAGCCACAACCAGCACCGGAACCTCGCAGGCAGAAAGCGCAAGCACACCCTGCAGGAAGCCCGAGCGCCGATTGCGCGCAAGTGCCCCCGCGACAACGCCGGCTATGCCTGGCAGCGCCAACGCCAGTGCGGCAATAATACCCGGTAGCGACCCAGACCACACGAGCGATCCCAAAGTCGCCGTCACGCGAGCGCCCGACGCCAGCAGCGCGGCCGAAACCACGACCACAGCCCAAACCACGCCACAGACGACCGTCGCGCCGACCATCAGCGCGCGACGAACCGCGCGGCCAGACGCATCCATGGGGCACGGCGTGAGCGGCTCGCCGCGGAGCGAACGACCGACATTTTGCGCATAGTGGTCACAAAACGCCGAGAGCGCCGCCTCGACCGCCGCCGGCTCGGGACGATCTTTTTGATGGCTGGACAGACAGGCCATTACCACGTCGAACAGCTGGGCATCGACAAACGCCAGCGCATCGCGTAGCTCCTCGGAATCCGGCTCAAGCCCCAGCTGCTGGGCCTGCTCGGCCGCAGCGAGCGCCACATCGGGCTCACGACGAAGCAGCTGAGTCAAATCGCAACCGGGCGCATGGGCACCAATGGGATAGTCGGGCAGCGTGTCCATCTTGAGACGATAGGGGCTGGCGATGTCGCGCGTCTTTTTGCGCGAACCCGAGGTGCCCGAAGTGCTCGGCGCGGCTTCGTATGGCGCGGCGCCGGCAATGAGCTCGTAAACCGTGCTTGCCGCGGCATAGACGTCAATCGCCGGCGACATACGCAAAGCGCGCAGGTCGGGAATATCGTCGGTGAGCATCTCGGGCGGGGCATAGGCAACCGTCGCGCGACGCAGCGTGGCATAACGCTCCGTAAACGACGCCTTGCCGCCGGTACCGGCCACGGCCGACGCAGGCTCAAGCGCCAGCGACGAGCCAAAGTCGATCAGGCACAGGTCAAAGGTGCCCTCGGCAAGCTGCCGGTCAAGCGGTAGACGCGCCGTACGCACCATAATATTAGCGGGCGAGATATCGCGATGGACAAAGCCCTCGCCCACCAGGCTCATACGGCAGAGCAGATCGAACAGGTCGCGACCCAGACGCGCCGCCACAAGCGGCGACAGGCGTCCGGCATCGTCCACGGCAAGTCGCGAACGCAAGCGGGCAAGCGTCTCGCCCTCGACCCATTCCATGACAATTGCAGGCACACCGTCGACCTCGCCCCAGCCATAGAGGCGGGGAAAGCCCTTAAGGCCCGAAAGAGCGCGATGGCATTCGTATTCCTCGCGAAACGCCGCCTTGAACTTGGCGACCAGCGCCTCGTGAGCGGCATCGTCGTCAAACTCATCGCGCGTCGGCAAGATGAGCTGTTTGAGTGCCACGGCCTCGCCTTGGGCGTTGACGGCACGCGTCACGCGGCCGATACCGCCACGGCGCATGGCGGCATCGTCGGCAAACAGCATCGTAAAACGACGCAGATAGGCAGGCAGTTCGCCCTGACCGAGCGCAATGGCCGGCTCAAACCCGTCGACACGCGCCAGGCGCAGGCCGACCATGGGATCGCGACCGAGCGATTGTGGTGTGGTGGATGCAAGATCGGTCATCATAGGGCAAGCGCCGCCACGTTATTGTTGAAGTTACCGAGCGCGACGTCATCATCGCCGTAATGGCCGACCCATTGACATAGGTTGGTGTAACAGCCCCACAGATTGGCATACTGCTGATACCACTTTGACCGGGGCGAGAATGTCTGACGACCGAACTCGGCTCGAATGACAAACATCTCCCCGACCAGGCTGTCGCACGGCCTGGGATCTCCCGTAGAGTTATAGGTCGAGACCACGTCATTGGCACGAGAAACATAGCCGTCGAGCATGTTGTACTTGGTCACAAGCCAGCTGTGAATGCTCTCTTCCTCAGCAGCGGAAAGGCCACCGGAGTTTGCATCGTTGTCAGTGTTGCCGCCCGTCGAGCCGCCGTTTCCAGACCCTCCGGCAGAGGAACCCGACCCAGAGCCACCGCCCGAACTCGACGAATCCGAGCCGGAGCCAGAAGTATCCGAGCTACCGGGCTTTCCGGACTGCTGGGCGTCCTGCTCCTTCTGCTGCTCGACCTTATTCACCGTTGCCGCCACGCTATTGTTGGACAACCGATCGATGATCTTGGTGTTGGTGAGCACGATGGTTTTGCCATTGGCAAGCGTGACTTCGTTGTCCGGGGCCTCGGCGCCGTCCGCGTCGCCGGTGCCAAACACAATATGCGCGACCACACTTGCCCAAGCATATCCAGTCGTGGTCCCCAGGTCACTTTTGACCTCATGCCCCACGCGCGGTTCGCGTGCGGCATGTGCCTGCATCATGGACGGCACGGTCATGCCATAGGCAGAAACGCCAGCTATGACCAGCACCAGCGAGCAAGACAGCAGTGCGTACGCCCGCGGCGCCAAGCCCAGTCGGCGTCGCATGCGCACCGCGGCGCCGCGCTTTGTCTGAGTGCCACCGGGCCGCATGCGTTCTCCTCCAACAAAAACACGCCGCTCGGGAGCGGCGCATTCATTCGAATCCATATTTGAGTGTATCAGCGAACCCAAAAGGTTGCGCAACGAATGGGCAAATTAAGGATGCGAGTGGAAGCATCCATGCGATAAGCGGATACAAAGCATCTTTGTTGCACAACAAACTTACAGTCGCACGGGGAAATTATGGCTACCCCGTGCGTCGTGATGAAGACATACGGCAGGAGCAGGCTCGCCACCTAAATCGTGCGACGGGCCTCGATGGCGCGCCCAAGCGTAAGCTCGTCGGCATACTCCAGGTCGCCGCCCACGGGAAGGCCGCTCGCCAGACGCGATACCTCAACGCCCAGCGGCTTGATAGTGCGGGCCAGGTAGCTCGCCGTGGTCTCGCCCTCGATATTGGGGTTGGTGGCGATGATGACCTCGTGGATGTCCTCGTGGCCCAAGCGTGCCAGCAGCTCACGAATGTGCAACTGCTCGGGACCAATCTTGTCCATGGGACTGATCACGCCGCCTAGCACATGGTACAGGCCATGGTAGCTGCCCGTGCGCTCGATTGCCTGGACGTCGCGCGGCTCGCCCACCACGCAAATGCGAGTGGTATCGCGCATCGAATCCTGGCAGATGGAGCACTCGTCGGCCGTGGCGTAGTTAAAGCAGCGGCTGCAAAAGTGAACCTCCTGCTTAACCTCCAGGATAGCCTCGGCCAGGCGGCGCGCCTCCTCGGCATCGGCCTCGAGCAGGTAATAGGCGATGCGCTGGGCCGACTTGGGACCAATGCCCGGCAGACGGCCCAGCTCATCGAGCAATTTTTGCAGACTATGGTTGGCACTCATATATATGCGTGTCTTAGAACGGCATGCCCGGGATGTTGAGGCCGCCGGTGATGGCGCCCATCTGCTTGTTGGCAAGCTCGTTGACACCGCGGACGGCCTCGTTGACGGCAGCCATGATCATGTCCTGCAGCATATCGACGTCCTCGGGATCGAGGGCATCGGGGTCGATGGTGAGGTTGACAAGCTCCATCTCGCCGTTAACGGTCACCTTGACCATGCCGCCGCCGGCAGAGGCGTCGACGGTCTGGGACTTAAGGTTTTCCTGCGCGGCGGCAAGCTGCTCCTGCATCTTGCGAGCCTGCTTCATCATTTGCTGCATGTTCATACCGGCCATGATGGCTCCTTTACGTGCGGCCGCGCGACAAGCTGCAAGGGCAGCCGGAGCGCGACGGGACTTTCAAACTCAAAAATCGTACCACGGCGCGGGGCAAGCAAGCGGGGCGGACACGCTACCTCAGTCGATATACATGTCCTCCAATACAAACCACGCGCAAAGATTATGCAAGGCCGAATTATGCAAGGTTGCATAATATCGCATACTCAATCTAGTAGAGCCGAATCCGGCATTTCATGTGTGCCACTAAATAGCTAAATGCCAAACCGCTGCTCGAGGCGGAGCACATGGCGGCAGGGTATAATTTGATTGTCATAGATTGCAATTTGGAGGTGCCCCATGAATGCCCCCGACGCGCTCCAAAACATCCGCTCAAAACACCCCGTTGCATATGTGGTTCTCTATCTCTTTGTCGGCTGGGCATTGCTGGTTGTCATCACCCATGCCATAGCTTTTGGAGCAGAACTGCTGATAGCCAGCTCGGACCAGCCCGTCGTCAAATGGGAGACGACCGATGAATGCACCGACGGAACCCGAACCATTTACTACAACAGCCCGTCCCTCTACCAAGAGTTCAAGGTCAAGATAAAGGACTCCAAGATTGTCGATGCCGAACTGGGCTCTTTATTTACAATCGGAGCAACCGTCAACGCCGAGCAAGTCGAGTACACGGACGGCCATGCGACGTATCGTATCGACCTCAGCACCCTAGGCCGACCGTCACGCGCTTGTCTGCTCGAATGCGATATACGCGGCACCACACTACACATGTCCGAAATACAGATGCGCCCGGACAAAAGAAAGTGATATATGGCCGAGTCGGAAGAGACTAGGCATAGACTCGTCCGCCTTCGTAGGCAAAACGCAGGATGAGCGGGGCATTGTTACGCACGAAATCATCGAGTTCTTTGAGGTCCGCTTCGCTAAAGCCCTCATGTGACACCCAATTGAATGCCGGCAAGATACACTCCGCCGCGTCAAAACCCCAATCGCGCGGGCGCTCCACAACGACCTTCACCGTGTTGTCCTCACGGACTTCGGAATACGAAACTTGCGTATCGTCCTCGAGGCGGACATATTCCCACATCATAAGCTCGCTCCGTTCAAAGAAGTCTCTTCCTGAGCAGTATACCCGCCCGTACAGCTACTCCACCGGTTTGAAGATGGTGGACTGGCCGAAGACGCTACGGATGAGGGCTTTGGCTTCGTCCTCGGTCTGCGGGATGCTTGGGGCTGCGCCTTGATGGCCGAAGGGGCTGCCCGCGCCGGGGTTGGACTCCCAGGGAGCCGCAGGAGCGTCCTCCTCTTTGGGGGCAGTTGCAGCGGGCTTGGGCGCGGACGCCGCACCCGGCACGTCGAACGGGGGCAGATCGTCCCCGCCGGCATCGGCAGCAAAACCGCCGACCATGACATCGTCGTAGGGAACCTGCTCGGATTCCCACGGCGCAGACGGCGCGGCGGGCTGAGCCTTGGGAGCGGACGCGCGCTCGGGCGCTCGGGGTGCGGGCTCGGTCGGGAGCTTGCCTGTGGCAGGAGCGCCGGCGGGGTTGTCGGAGCGCAGCCAGGGGGCCTTAGCCAGGTCGGATGACTTGGGCGCAGGCGCGGCGGCGGGCTTAGGCCCGGGGACCGGAGCAGCCGGTTTGGGCGCAACGGGTTCAGGCGCCGACGGGGTCGGTGCCATCACCGGCGTCGCTTGCTGCTGTGGAGCGCTGGCGCTCGAGGATACAGGGGCCGCCGAGGACACGGGTTGCGGGTCCGCAGATACCGCAGCCCGTGCAGATGGAGAATGCTCCTCATGTTGAGGAGCCGGCGTGCCACCCCCATTCAGGACATAGTCGACGGTACGACGACCGAAGACCGCACTGACTGTCGGCAGGACCACCGACTGCGTGTCGGCGCGTCCGAGCATCTTCATGGCAAAGGTCGAGCCCGCGGGGAACGAGACCGTGAGCTTGGAGCCGTCGTCGGCCGTGGCGCGAGCGTTGAGCAAAAGCCCTGCGTAGGAAGCCTGACGCGCCTTGACACGCTCGACAACCTCGGCCCATTTGCGCTGCAGCTCTCCGGCATCATCGACCGCGGGCGTCTCGGCAGTACCGGCGGCGGCAACCTGGGCGGCATTGTTGGACTGGGGCTTAGGTGCCGGAGCGGTGGCAGGCGCGGGGGCCGCAACGGGCTGAGGCGTCGGAGTTGGCGCAGGCTGAGGTGCAGGCGCTGCAGGCTTGGAAGCTGACACGGACGCAGAACGGGACGCAGGCTGGGCAGCCGGAACAGCAGCACCACGGTCCCAAGGCATACCGCCCTGGCGCGCGGACGTAGCAGCGGGGGCAGCGGATGCCGCCGGAGCGGCAGCACGAGCGCCCGAAATGAGCGTCGGCTGTTGGGCAGCAGCGGGTACGGATGCTGCAGGCGCGGCGGCCTGAGCAGCAGCCACGCTCGCCGGCACGGCGCCGTTGGCAACCATGGCCTCCAAGCGAGCCACGCGCTCGGCCAATGCCTCAATCGTTAAATCAGCCTCGGGACGTGCCAGACGCGTACAGGCAATCTCGAGCACCAGGCGCACGTCGCTCGCGCCCCTCATCTCCAGTGCGGCATCGTCGAGCACCGTCAGCACGCGGGCCAGGCGGTCGGCAGGATGCTCGCCAAAGGCAGCGGCCTCGGCAGCAAGCGCCTCGGCCTGCTCGGAGCCGCCCTCAAACAGCTCGGCACGGGCACCGGCAACGCAGGCAACGTACACGTCACGCACATGCGCTACCAGGTCGCGCGTCAGCTCCAGCAGGTCGTTTCCTTCCTCGACCTGCGCACGGATCAGTCCATAGAGCTCGGCAACATCGCGATCGGCAATGGCGCGGGAAAACTCGCCCAGAATCTGGTCCGAAACCTCGCCTAAAAGCGAGCGGGCATCGTCCGCATGCACAGAACCGTTGCCAAAAACGCTCAGCTGCTCCAGCGTGGAGAGCGCGTCGCGCATGCCGCCCTTGGCATGGCGCGCCACGATGGCGAGCGCCTCGTCGTCGTAATCGAAGCCCTCCTGCTCGCATACGTATGCCAGGCGATGCTCAATATCCTCGTTGCCGATGCGATGGAAATCGAAACGCTGGCAGCGCGAGAGGATGGTCTCCAGAATCTTTTGCGGGTCGGTGGTGCACAACACAAAGATCACGTGTGCCGGCGGCTCCTCGAGCGTCTTGAGCAGCGCGTTGAACGCCGCCGTCGTGAGCATGTGGACCTCGTCGATGATATAGATCTTGTACTTGCCGCGCACCGGGGCAAAGTTGACGGAGCTGATGATCTCCTCGCGCACGTTGTCCACGCCGGTACGGCTTGCGGCATCGAGCTCGTAGACATCGGGGTGGTTGCCCTCGGCAATGAGCTCGCACTCCTCGCAAGTACCGTCGGGCATGCAGCCGCTTGCACCCTCGGCGCGCGCCGCCTCGGCATTGCGGCACAGCAGCGCCTTGGCAAGGATGCGCGCCATGGTGGTCTTGCCCGTGCCGCGCGGTCCGCAGAACAGGTAGGCGTGGGACAGGCGTCCCTCGGTGATAGCGTGCTCGAGCGTCGAGACGATATGCTGCTGGCCCACCACGGAGTCGAAGGTGAGCGGGCGATACTTTCGGTACAACGATTCCATGGGTGCTCCCCCGGGTATACTGAGACTTGTTGCCGCGACGGCCATGCGGTCGCACGGCATACTGCATTCATAATAACCCGTACGGCGAGCCCGCCGCGATAGGAGTCCAAAGAGCATGGCAGACGCAGAGAGTAACCTCGTTCCCTCCGAAGCAGCCGACCAGGTCGAGGTCGCGCTCGAGGAGCAGGCCGCAGCCGATGACGGCATCCTGTACCTCAACGAGTACCAGTACGAAAACGACCTCGTCACCGACTTTGCGCGCCTGGTCGCCTCGCCCAGGCGCCGTGGCTCCCTGTACGTCGCCGCCGCGATTGCCGCGCTCATCGGCATCGGCATGCTGGTGGCCGGCGGCAGCTGGATCAAGTTCGGCGTCGTGCTGATCGTGTTCGGCGCCTTTTTGGCCTGGTGGAGCAAGAACCTGCACCACACGCTCGCCCGCGACTTTATCGACGCCGTCGAGGCCGACGAGTCCATGGGTGGCCGCTATCGCCGCGTCGCCGCCAACGAGGACGGCCTGATGGTTTGGGGCAAGAGCGGCAAGTCGCAGTTCTTCCCGTTTGACAAGCTCGACCACGTACTCGACGGCGAGCGCATCTTTGTGGCCATGTTCGCCGACCAGGGCGTGACGATCCCCAAGGACACCTTCGTCCGTGGCGATGCCGAGCAGTTCGGTCCCTTCCTCAAGGCCCGCATCAACAAAAAACTCCGCATCGAGACCAAGAAGAAGAAAATGAAGGCCGAGAAGGCCGCCGCCGAGGCCAAGCAGGGCGACAAGCCCCAGGAGACCAAGGGCAAGCAGCGCAAGCAGAAGAAGAACAAGAAGAAGCACTAAGGCCAAGCCAGACAGGCAGCCTCACATCCCGTTATCCTCGCCATCCGCCCGAGCGTGCTACACTAGCAGCATCTATGCCACCGCGAACGGCTCGGCTCCGCGCCCGCCACTCGCAAACGAACTTTAAACGCACGAGGGTTGGCCATGCCGCTTTTCTCGCAACATACCGCCCGGTTCTCGCCGGACGTTCCTTTGGAGGGTACCAGCTCTCGCGAGCTGCTTAAGCGGTACCAGCCGCTCGAGACACTTGCGACCGGCGGTTTTGGCTCCATCGAGATTTGCCGCGACACGCACCTGCGCCGCCGCGTCGCCATTAAGCGCATCCCCCTTATCAACGGCGCCGGCATGCCCGCCAGCGACATCATGGATGTCCTGCGCGAGGCGCACACTGCCGCCATGCTTCAACATCCCAATATCGTGCAGGTCATCGACTTTACGCATGACACCGCCTATGCCTACCTGGTCATGGAGTATGTCGACGGTATGTCGCTGGCCGAGTTTTTGCATCGCGTGGACGGCCACTCGCTCACCTTTGACGAGGCCGCGGCCATTGCCGATGCCCTGGGCCAGGCGCTCACCTTCGCCCATAGCAATGGCGTACTCCACCTGGACATTAAGCCCGCCAACGTGCTCATCGACCACTCGGGCAATGTAAAGCTCACCGACTTTGGCATGGCGCGACTGTCGTCCGCCGGTGGCTTTGGCGGCTCGCGCGGCGGCACCATCGGCTACATGCCGCCCGAGCAGCTCGATATCGAGACCGGCACGGTCGACGAACGCGCCGATGTCTTTGCCCTTGCCTGCGTTATCTATGAGGGCTTGTGCGGCAGCGCTCCCTTTATGGCGGCCACGCCCGCCGACTCGCTCGACCGCATCATCGGCGGCGCCACCTATCCCAGCGAGCTGATACCACACTTTCCCCCGGGAGCCGAGAGCGCGCTCATGAGCGCGCTCTCCCCCATGCCGCAGGACCGCCCCAACAGCATCGAGGCATTTTGCGACCAACTCCTTGCCGGTCTGGGCAGCGTGCGCGAGGGCCGTCGCAGTCTGGAGCAAATGGTTGGCGAGCTTTCGGATGACGAGCAGGAGCTCGACGATATCGAGCCGTCGTACTACGAGGACGACGCCATCGAGGTCGACCCCGCGCTCGGCTGGGCGGGCACGCGCTGGAGCCATGCGCGCGACTACACCATGCACGCTATCTCGGCGCTAACGTGCGGCACCTTTAGCTTTTTGCTGATGCAAACGGCCGGGGTCGCGGCGCTTCCCGGCCTGGTCATTGCGGCCATCGCGATCGGAGCGGCGGCTGGCCTGGCCCCCCAAATTGGCTCGGCCATCTCGGCTGTGGGCTTTTTGGTGCTCATGGCCAACGCCACCATGCAGGCGCAGGGCATCCTGTCGATGTTGCCCGTCGCGGTGATCTTTGCCGCTGCCATGTCCGGTTGGTGGATCGCCTGGGGTCGCACCGAGGCTGCCGCGAGCGCCGCACTCACCTGCGCGCTTGCGCTTGGCTGTCTGACCGGCAATACCTTCCTGGCAGCTGGGGTCGCCGCCGGCGTCGCGTCATTTTGGCTCGGCCCGGCAAGCGCCGCCGCGGCAACGGGCATGGGCGCGCTTTTTGCCCGTCTGGCCACGGTCGCGCTTTCAGCCGGAGGCGTGCTGGGGCTCGGCAACGTTGCCGCAGCGCTGGAAGACCCGCTCCTTTGGGCTGCCTTTGCGCTGGTCGCGACAACTGCCGCGGCGTCATCTGCGCTGCTCAATGCCCATGCCAAGCGTGCCGATCAGGGCTCAAACCTTGCCGCCATCGCCGCCATCGCTGTCACCGGCATCGGCTGCGCAGCGGCATCCTGTCTTGCACACCATATGGAAATTGCCAGCCTTGCAGCCGCGGTCGCCGCCAAGGCGGCAGTTGCGGGAACCCTATCCTCTATAATCGTTGGGATATGCCTATATTTGCTCGGATACCAAAGAACCTATACGGAGAGTGATCTTTCGTGAACTTCCTGAACATCTTCGAGGACCACGTGGCCGGCATCTTCGGTGCCACCCGTGCCCCGTTCTCCTTTAAGAAGCTTGCCAAGCAGGCCGCTCGCGACATGGAGGATCAGACTCTGGTGATCAATGGCGTCAACACGGCGCCGGCACTCTATACCATCCTGATCGCCGCCGACGACGATCCCATGCTCGCCCCGTTCTACCCCGAGCTTTCGCGCGAGGTCCGCGAGTTTGTGAAGGCGCAGGCCGAAAAGCGCCGTTATGTCTTTGTCGGCGAGCCCCTCGTGCGCTTTATGATCGATCCGCAGCTGCGCGCCGGCAAGTTCTCGGTCTTTGCCGAGAACGTCGATGCCCCCACGCTCGGCCGCCTGTACGAAGAAGAGCGCGCCTATCAAAACGGTCTGGGCCAAAACAACTCCGCGGCAAGCCGTGCCGCCAGCGCCCCGCGCGCCGGCCAGCAGCAGTTTGCTGCCCCGCAGCCGCAGCGCCCCGCCGCCATGCCCCAGCAGCAGCCGACGCCTCGCGCCGCCGCTCCTGACCCGCTTGCCGTAGCAGATCCCTTCGCGCCTAGCGTCCCCGACCCCGCCGCTCCTATCCCGGTGCCGCAGACCGTCTCGCGCGACGCGCTTGCCGGCATGGGCGGAGCCGCCGCGACCGGTGCCGCCGTGGGCCTAGGCGCCGCAGCCGGCATCGCCTCCAACATGGCGAGCACTCGCGCCCCACAGCGCCCGCTCGCCCAGCTCGTCGACGTCGTGAGCGGCGAGAGCCATAGCATCGCCTCCGCACAGGTGACTATCGGTCGCGAGCGCTCAGTTTCCGATATTGCCCTGCGCGACCCCAACGTGTCGCGCCGCCACGCCCAGCTCACCTTTACGGGCTCGGATTGGTCGATCGAGGACCTCAATTCCACCAACGGCACGCTCGTCAACAACCGCCGCATTACGCGCTGCCCGCTGCGCAACGGCGATCTGCTGACGTTTGGCCTGAGCACCTTTGAATTTAGGGGATAGTCTCTTATGAACATCGATATCGTCCTTTTTGCAGGCCGCATCGTCCTGGTCGCCCTGCTCTATATCTTCCTGTTCGCCGTCATGAAGACCGGCGTGGGACTTGTGCGCGGGCAGCGTCGCGACTCGGCTATCTGGACGATCGATGTGGACAAGGGTCCGCGCGGTATCCGCGGCATCCACGCAGACATGCTCGGCCCCGTCATCGTCGGTCGCTCGCCATCTTCGGACATCTGCATCAACGAACCGTTCGTCTCGGCCTCGCATGCGCGCTTTTCGCTGCAGGGCCCGGCGCTCATCATCGAGGACCTCAACTCGCTTAACGGCACGCTCGTCAACGGCCGCCAGCTTGTGGAGCCCGCAACGCTGCGCGAGGGCGACGAAGTCCAGATTGGCGACGTGGTCATGAAGGTGAACCGTCGATGATCGACGAGGAGAACAAGTCCGCAACCATGACCGAGGCACCGGCTGCCGCCGTAGCTGCACCGGCCCACGCCGCTCCGGCGGACTCCACACCCGTGGAGCCCGAGGACACCGTGTTCTCCCTGCCTCTTTCGCATGTAACGCATGATATTTCGGATCTCGCCGATAACGAGGGCGAAGAGGATGCCGTAGCGGCGCCCATCGGCGCACATGCTGCGGAACAGCCCACAGCGCCCGAAGCAACCCCGGCGCCGGCTCACTTTGCAGAGCCCGTCGCCGCGGCAATCAACGAGAGCGCTGCGGTGTTTGCGGCACCCGAACCCGCCGCGCCGGCGTTTCCCATAGCCCCGGCATCCGAGGTTGCGCCCGCGTCTACGCCGGCGCCCGAGGCGGGGCCATCCCCCGAGGACGGCCCTGCACCCAAGGCCCCGCAGCCTGCGCCCGCAAGCGAGTCCGATGCCGTGGCCGAGCCCGCCGCCCAGTCGCAAAGCACACCCGCGCCGTCGCACTTTGCGACGCCCGAGCCTATAGACGTCAGCCCGCAAGACGACGAGTCGATCGCCTGCGCGTCCGCAGAGCCCGGCTCCCCGGACACCGACGATTCCGAATCAAACGCCGAGACCGACACCGTCTCTCCCGGTGACACAGCCGAAATCGACGTTGCCGCCGTTGAGGCCAAGCTCAAAGACCCCGGCTCGACCATGAGCTTTGAGCCCCTGACCGAGGAGCGCATCGAGACCGACTCGACCTATGATGCCGGCACCACCACGCAACTCATGTGGGGCGCCCGCTCCGACGTTGGCTGCGTACGCCCGCACAATGAGGATTCCTACCTGGTGCAGTCGCCGCTCTTTTGCGTATGCGACGGCATGGGTGGTCACGCTGCCGGCGAGGTAGCCTCTTCCATCGCCGTTGAGACTATTGCCAAGACGGCCCCGCAGTCCGCCGACGCCGCACGCCTGGCGGCAGCCGTCGAGGCCGCCAACGCCGCCGTAATCGAGGCTGCCTTGAATGGCCTGGGCAAGCCCGGCATGGGCTGCACAGCCACCTGCGCCTATATCGAAAACGACACGCTCGCCATCGCCCACGTGGGTGACTCTCGCGCCTATCTGCTCCACGAGGGCACGCTCATCCGCGTGACCCGCGACCACTCCTACGTGGAGGAGCTCGTGGACGCCGGCGAGATCACGGCAGACGAGGCTCGCGTCCACCCCAACCGTTCGGTCATCACCCGCGCGCTGGGCTCGGATCCCGCCATGTATGCCGACCACTTCACTCTGCATATCGAGGAAGGCGACCGCCTGATCCTGTGCTCCGACGGCCTTTCGAGCATGATTCCCGATAGCGATATCGAGAACATCGCCACGCAGTCCTCAACCGCGCAAATCTGCGTCGACAATCTAGTGGACGCGGCGCTTGCCGCCGGCGGCCACGACAACGTGACCGTAGTAGTCGTTGACCTGGTTGACGATGGCGTTATGCGCGAGGCGCAACGCGTGCGTCGCCGCAACATTACTATCGCCGCCATCCTGGCCCTCGTCTTTGTGCTGGCAGCTGGCATCTGGGCCTACACGGGTGTCACCGGCTCGTACTACCTGGGTACCTACCAGGGCAATGTCGCCGTCTGGCGCGGCCTGCCCGGCAAGCCGCTCGGGCTCAAGCTCCACTGGCTCGAGAGCGAAACCAGCATTAAGCTGTCCGACCTGCCCGAAGACACGCAAAACCGCCTCAAGGCGGGCATTCCGCAAACAAGTGTCGACGATGCGCAGGACACGATATCCAAGTACCGCCACCAGATCGACGAGGAGCAGACCCGCCAGGTGATCGACGCGCAAACGATTCGCGACAGCACCGATCAGGGATCGACCTCCGAATCAGATTCCGAGAAAACCGCCGAACAGTCCGCCGAGGCCGAAGCCTCCGAAAAGAACTAGAAAGGGAGTGCCGCTTATGAGTCGCCGCAACACCGAGCTGCTCTTGCTCATCGCCTCGGCGTTCCCCGTCATCCTGCTGTATGCGATGTACGTGCTCACCGCGGGCGCTGCCATCTCCTTTGAGACGCTCGCCGTACCGATCGGCCTCTTTGCCGCCTTTGCCGCGGCCCACATTGCCGTGCGCATCTTGGCGCCCGGTGCCGACCCCGCCATCCTGCCCATTGTCTTTGTGCTTTCGGGCATCGGTATCACGTTCGTGACGCGTCTCGCACCCGCTCTCGCGATCTCACAGCTCATCATCCTGTTTGTCTCGGTGGCCCTGATGGTGGGAACGCTCGCACTGGTCAAAAACCTCGACGTGGTCATGCGCTACAAGTACACCTTTGGCATTATCGGCATCATTCTGCTGATGCTGCCTATCTTTATCGGCACCACGATCTCGGGCTCCAAGCTGTGGATTCGCATCGCAGGCTTTACCATCCAGCCCGGCGAGTTCGCCAAGGTCTTTATCGTGCTGTTCCTGGCCGGGTACCTGGCCGAGAACCGCGAGCTGCTCTCCATCTCCAACCGCAAGATCCTGGGCTTTAAGATCCCTCGCCTGCGACTGCTGCTGCCGCTGTTTGCCGTGTGGGGCGTGTGCCTGCTCGTCGTCGTCTTCGAACGCGACCTGGGTTCGGCCGTGCTGTTCTACACTATCTTCTTGCTGATGCTCTACGTTGCCACGGGGCGCTTTTCGTATGTCGTTATCGGCCTTGCGCTCTTAGCTGTCGGAGCCGTGGGCGCCTACAAGTTCCTATCGCACGTTCAGGTGCGTTTCCAGGTTTGGGTCGATCCGTTTAAGGACGCCCAGGGCCAGGGCTACCAGATCGTCCAGTCGCTCTTCTCGCTTGCCGATGGCGGTCTGGTCGGTGTTGGCATCGGCAACGGCATGGCCAACAACATCCCTGTCGTCGAGTCCGACTTTATCTTCTCGGCTATCGGCGAGGAGATGGGCCTTTTGGGCGGCGGCGCCGTGCTCATCCTGTTTATGCTCTTTGCCGTGCGTGGCCTCACCACGGCTGCCCGCGCTAAATCCGACCTCGCCGCCTTTAGTGCCACGGGCCTTACGGCCGCCATCAGCTTCCAGGCCTTCTTGATCGTTGGCGGCGTAACCCGCCTGATCCCGCTGACCGGCGTCACCCTGCCCTTTATGAGCCAGGGCGGCTCCTCTCTGCTGGCGAGCTTTATCATCGTCGCGCTCCTGCTGCGCGCCGGTGACGAGGCGACCGGACGCGAGGCCGAGCTTACCGGCACCGGCACCATGGCTGCCATCACCGATGATCAGGTCGCATCCGCCGCCGCCCCGACGGGCACGCGCTTTGCCACCTCGTCTTCCTACGGCAGCGGCAGCCATTCCGTCGGCTCGCGCATGCGCCGTCGCCTGCTCGACACGCCTGAATCCGGTGTGCTCGGCCGCGTTGCGCTCGCCAACCGTCTAACCCGTGCGGTGCTCGCCTTTACGGCGCTGTTCGCCATCCTTATCGGCAACCTCACCTATGTCCAGGTCATCAAGGCCAAGGACTATCAGGATATGCCGACCAACAACCACACTATCGCCCGCTCCAAGTACATCCAGCGCGGTTCCATCATCACGTCCGACGGCGTGACGCTGGCCGAGTCGCTGCAGCAGGAGGACGGCACCTACGTACGCTCCTACCCCAACGGCAACCTGGCAGCGCACGTGGTTGGCTACGTGAGCCAGCAGTATGGCACCACCGCCATCGAGAGTGTCATGAACGACACGCTCACCGGCTCTAAGGATTACTCCAGCTGGAACAACGCCATCGCTTCGCTCGCGGGCCAGACCCAGCCGGGCAACACCGCCAAGCTCACCATCGACTCGCGTATCCAGACGGCGGCCGAGCAGGCGCTCAAGGGCTTTAAGGGCGCTGTAGTGGTCATCGACCCGCGTACCGGTGCGGTGCTCGCATGCGCCAGCTCGCCCACCTATGACAACACCAACATCGACGCCCTGCTGCAGGCGGGCGGCGGCGAGGACGGCTCCATGTACAATCGCGCCATGGACGCGCTGTACACGCCGGGCTCCACGTTTAAGGTCGTTACGCTTTCCGCGGCACTCGAGACCGGCACCGCCAGCCTTACCAGCACCTACCAGGCGCCCGGCTCCATGGACATCGGCAACGCGCCGGTCACCAACTATGCCAACGAGAGCTACGGTACCATCAGCCTGCAGCAGGCCTTTGCCGTGTCTTCCAACGTCGTCTTTGGCCAGGTGGCAAACGAAGTTGGCGCAAACACGCTCGTGCAGTTTGCCAACGCCTTTGGCTACGGCCAAAAGCTCGGCCAGGACCTGACCTCCACGGCCTCCATCATGGCCGACCCGTCGCTCATGACCGAGTGGGAGACCGCCTGGGCCGGCGCCGGCCAGCCTGTCGGCATGGACCACACGCCCGGCCCGCAGACCACCGTCATGCAAAACGCCGTGATTGCCGCCGCCATCGCTAACAGTGGCGTGGTCATGGACCCATACTTTGTAGCCCAGGTACTAGCCCCGGACGGAACCGTGGTTAAGACCACGCAGTCCCGCTCGCTGGGCCAGGCTGTCAGCTCTGCCACGGCCGACCAGGTCAAGCAGGCCATGCTCGCCGTCGTCCAGTCCGGTACCGGCACCGATGCCCAGGTCCCCGGCGTCAAGGTCGCCGGCAAGACCGGCTCGGCCGAGACCGGCGGCACCAACGTCAACTCGATGTTCGTTGGCTTTGCACCTTACGATTCACCCACGGTCGCCATCTCGGTGGCCTTGGAGGATTACGACAAACACGACGTCAAGGCGGCCAAGATTGCCGGCATCGTCCTGACCGCGGCGCTCGCCGCACAGGGAGCGTGATGCCCATGATCGAATCGGACACCCGAGGCGCGCTGCGGCCGAAGAGTTAGCGGCAACGCGCCACACGGCCCCAGCGGCCACATCATAGGTACTACACACATCGTTGAGCGAATAGTTATGTTAGGAGCAGGAATGGAACAGAGGGTCCTCGGGGGAAGATACCTCCTCAAGGATAAGGTGGGGACAGGCGGTATGGCGACCGTCTACCGTGCACAGGACCAGGTCCTTGACCGCACGGTGGCCGTCAAGATCATGCTGCCGCAGTATGCTGGCGACGCAACCTTCGCCGCACGCTTTAAGCAGGAGGCCCAAGCAGCAGCCGGTCTCTCCTCCCCCTATATCGTGGGCGTCTACGATTGGGGCAAGGACGGCGACACCTATTACATCGTCATGGAGTACCTGCGCGGTACCGACCTTAAGAGCGGAATCAAGAGCCACGGCGCCCTCGACCCCAAGAAGGTCGCCCAGATCGGCTCGCAGATCAGCTCTGCACTCTCGGTCGCCCACAAGCACGAGATCATCCACCGCGACATCAAGCCGCAGAACATCATGGTGTTGCCCGACGGCAACATCAAGGTCATGGACTTTGGCATCGCGCGCGCCAAGAACAGCCACCTCACGCAAGACAACAACGTGCTGGGAACCGCCCACTACGTCAGCCCCGAGCAGACCCGCGGTCAGGACCTCGGCCCCACCTCGGATATCTACTCGCTGGGCGTCGTGATGTATGAGTGCGCCACCGGACGCGTTCCCTTTGACGGTGACGACGCTATTTCGGTCGCACTCAAGCAGGTCAACGAGCTGCCTATTCCGCCGAGCCAGATCAACTCCGGTGTCGACGCCGACCTTGAGCGCATCATCCTCAAGTGCATGGAGAAGGATCCGGCAAACCGCTTCCAGACCGCCGACGAGCTGCGTCAGGTGCTCAACAGCTACCTGTCGGGCCGTGCCGTAAACATTTCGGAGCCCACGCGCATCATCGGTGCCCCCGGTGAGCTGGGCACCACCAAGACTCGCGAGCTTTCCGACCAGACGCGCGCCATGGTGCGTCCCGTCTCGGGCGTGAGCGGCCAGAATACCACCCGCAGCTCGGTTTCGGGCTCCAACGGCTCCTACGAGGTCGAAAAGCCCAAGTCCAACAAGAACAAGATCATCGCCGCCGTGGTGGCAGCTGTTGCCGTCATCGGCATCGTGGTGGCCTTTGCTACTGGGCTCTTTGGCGGCGAGCAGGTCACCGTGCCCGACGTGCTGGGCAAGGACCAGCAGACTGCCGTCGAGCAGATCAAGGAAGCCGGCCTCGAGGTCGGCACCATCGACCAAAGCTACAACGACGATATCGACGAGGGCAAGGTCGCCGAGCAGACGCCCAACGGCAACACCAAGAAGGCCAAGGGCACCAAGGTGAACCTGGTAATCTCCAAGGGCCCCAAGCCCTCCGAGAAAGTTGAGGTTCCCAAGCTTGTCGGTCTAACCAAGGACCAGGCAGAGGCGGCACTGGCAAGCGTTGGCCTGAAGGGCAACGCCTCCGAAGAGGCAAACGAGGCCGATGAGGGCCAGGTCTTTGAGCAGGGCACCGAAGCCGGTAAGGAAGTCGAGAAGGGCACGACCATCTCGTACAAGGTCTCCAGCGGTCCGGATACCACGTCCGTCCCTGATCTGACCGACATGACCGAGGCCCAGGCGCGCAACGCCCTCGATATGGCAGGCTTTGGCGTCGACGTGAGCTACCAGGAGAACGACTCGGTTACCGAGGGCACCGTGATCAGCTGGAACCCCAGCGGCAAGCAGAAGCCCGGTGCCACGATTACCGTCGTCATTGCCAAGAAGTCCGGCAAGGCCACCGTCCCGGGCAACCTGTACGGCAAGAGCATTTCCGCCGCCGTCACCGCGCTCAACAACGCCGGGTTCTACAACATCGCGTTCTGCGACCAGAACGGCAACCCCGTGAGCGGCAACGAAAACGCCACCGTTACGGGCGTCTCCCCCACCGGCAAGCAGTCCACCGACAACACGATTACGCTGACGGTTTCGATTTCTGGCTCTGGTACTGATTCAGGCGACGATTCCGGTACGACCAACTAGTCATCAAGACGTTGCCCACAGCGGCTGCTGACGCAAATACATTCGCTCAATTGCGCCCGTTTGCTCCCCCTGCAAACGGGCGCTTTCTTCATCTGAAGTAGCGAAAACCACGGCATACCTTTAAACCAGAAGAGCCCGGCACCGTGGTGGTACCGGGCTCGGCAAATCTCTGGTGCCCCCGGGCGGATTCGAAAACTCCCCCCGCGGGGAAATTGGTGACGCGGGTGTCGACGGTCCGAATCCGCCGGCGGCCCCACAAACCAGAAACGGCGCCGCTCTCGCGACGCCGTCATATTCCCTGGTGCCCCCGGGCGGATTCGAACCGTCGACACCCGCTTTAGGAGAGCGGTGCTCTATCCCCTGAGCTACGGAGGCATGTTGTACTAGTGTAGCAGATTTACGCCACTACCATGCAGCGCATAGCCACTCTTCGAGATAGTCGTCTGCGACGTTCTTTAATGACTAGTCGTTTAAGAACGTCCCAGGCGACTAGTCGCCTTTATGGAAGAGGCTTTTGATGACGGAGGGGATGCTCTTGGCGCCCTTGGCCGTCACATCGATAAAGTCGGGCGAACGAACGAGCTTGTCCTCGTCAATGTACTTACGCACCGCGCGAAGCGTTTCCTTGTCATTGCGCGTCGAAAACGTAAAGTGGCCGTTCTCTTTGGTAAAGATCGCAAAACGCGTGATCTTCTTGGTACCGCGCAAAACCTCGGCGGCGATATAGTCGACCTCGTCCCACGGGATTTGAATATAATCCTCGGGATTGCGCTCGTTATAGTACTCAAACGCCTTATTGCCCACCATGACGTTACCGTGGCTGGTAAGCCCCATCAGGCAGGTTGCCGGCGTTGCCAGATCGACCGTGCTGTTCTGAGATTGCGCCATACGCGCCTCGCCCTCCAATAAAAACAATCGGACCGCATCCAGTGTACCCACCGGGTGCGGTCCGTTTCAATGGCTCAAAAGCCCTTGTCTAGCAAATCTCGGTCTTAAACCGAAGCGTGCTTACATGAAGCCGCAGACGCGACCGATGATGCCGACGGCGAAGAGAGCCAGGATGATGACGATCGGGCTGACCTTCTTCTTGAGGAGCTTACAGACCAGAAGGGTCAGGCACACGGCGGCAAGGCCGGGGATGAGCTGATCGAGGTTGGCCTGAAGCGTGGTGACCTTCACCGGGTCGAGTGCGGTGGCACCGACAGAGCTGTACATCGTCAATGCCTGCTTGATGCCCTCAGAACCGGCGGGCAGGTTGGCCCAGTCGATATAGGCGCCAGCAGACTGCGTGACCTTGGAGACGACCGGGGTGAAGGAGATGGACACCCAGCGCTCGACCAGGGCGCCGATGATGAACATACCCAGGATGGAAGCACCCTCGGTGACCTTGCCCATCAGACCGCCGGAGAGGTCCTTGGCGATGGAGGAGCCGACCTTGTAGCCAAACTCCTGCGTGTACCACAGGAAAGCGTAACGGATGATGTTCCACGCGAAGAAGAACAGCAGCGGACCGGCGATGCTGCCGGACAGGGCCAGGGAAGCGCCCAGTGCGCCCAGAATCGGGCGAAGGGTGAACCAGAAGGCGGGGTCGCCGACGCCGGCGAGCGGGCCCATCATACCGACCTTGACGCCCTGAATGGCGACATCGTCAATCGGAGCACCGTTGGCGCGCTCCTCCTCGAGGGCGAGGGTAACGCCAATGACGGGGGCGGAAACATAGGGGTGGGTGTTATAGAACTCCAGGTGGCGCTTAAGAGCGGCAATCTGGTCATCCTTGCTGGTGTAGAGCTTCTTGATCGCAGGGATCATTGCGAAGCACCAGCCGCCGTTCTGCATACGCTCGTAGTTCCACGAGCCCTGAAGGAACTGATGACGGAAGCAAACCTTCTTACGGTCAGCCTTGGTGAGCTGAATCTTGTTCTCTGCCATATGTATCACTCCCCTCCTACTCGTAATCGTTCAGAATGTCGCCGAGCGGGTCACCGGAGCCACCGCCCATGCCGCCACCCTGCTTGGCCAGATCCTTAAGGCCAAGGTAGATGAGGGCAAGGGAGATGCCGATGAGGCCAAGGGCGATCAGCGTGAGCTGAGGGATGGCAGCAAGGACAAAGCCGAGGATGAAGAACGGCCAGGTCTCCTTGGTGGCCATCATGTTGATGACCATGGCGTAACCGACGGAAGCGACCATGCCGCCGCCGACAGCCATGCCGCCGGACAGCCAATCGGGCATAGCGTTAAGCGCGTTGGTAACGGCCTCGGCCGGGATGATGCACAGAAGTACTGCCGGGATGGCGATACGAACACCCTGCATGAGGATGCCGGCGTACTGCCAACGCTCGATGCCGGCGAAGTCGCCCTTCTCGGCGCAGGCGTCCATGCCGTGAACCATAGCGGTAGCCAGGGTACGGCAGATCATGGTCAGGAACAGACCAGCGACCGACAGCGGGACGGCGACGGCGATGGCGGCGGTAACGGCCTTGGCCGAATCGGTGGCGCCACCGTTGAGGGCGAGCACCATGATGATCGAAGAAGCGACCGAGGCCAGAGCGGCGTCAGGCGCGACGGCGGCGCCGACGTTAGCCCAGCCAAGGGCCATCATCTGGAGCGAACCGCCCAGGAGGATGCCCTCCTGAAGGTGACCGGTTACGAGACCGATAAGCGTGCATGCCACGAGCGGCTGATGGAACTGGAACTCATCCAGAATGCCTTCCATACCGGCAAGCAACGCGACAATCGCAACAAGCAGAATAGTGATTGCAGACATGTATCGGACCCTCCTTTACTATGCTTGAGCGGCCAGTTCGGCCTTAGCTTTCTTCAACATGGCGTCGAGATCCTCGGAGGAATCCGAAGGAACCTTGCGAACCTCGAACTTGACGCCCTTGGCCTTGAGAGCCTCGATGGTCTTGACATCGTCATCGCCCATAGCGACAGCGTTGGTGACGACGACCTTGCCCTTGGAGTGGGCCATGGAACCGATGTTGGCTTCCTTGATGTCGACGCCGGCCTCGATGGCCCTGAGCAGATCCTGCGGGTTCTCGAACAGCAGCATCGCCTTGGTGTCGCCAAAGCGCGTGTCCTTGACGACCTCGGCCATCTTCTTGATAGGCACGACGTTGGCGTGGACTCCCGGAGGGACAGCCTGCTCGATCATGGTCTTGCGGAGCTCGTCGTGAGCAACGCCGTCGGAGACCACGATGATGCGGTTGGGGTTGATCTGCTTGGTCCACGTGGTGGCCACCTGACCATGCAGCAGACGCGTGTCGATACGGACGTGGGCGATCTTGATGTGCCCATCGCCGATGACCGTTCCCGGAGGGATGGCGCCTGCAGGAGCAGCGGCGGCCGCAGCCGGCTTCTTCTCCTCGGGCTCCAGAGACTCGGGCTTGACGCGCACGCCAGCCTTAGCCTCAGTCACGAGATGTTTTGCGATCGCATGTGCAGTGTTCTTTGCGTCAAAGCGCTGCGAATATGCCTCGATGAGCATAGGCAGGTTGACACCGGTGACGATAGCCCAGGAATCGTGGCCCTCGATGAGCCCGCTGATCTGGTTGAACGGCGTGCCGCCCCACAGATCAACGAGGAAGAGCACCTGCTCCTGGTCCTCGAAGGAAGCGATTGCTTCCTCGACCTTGGCACGGAAGTCGTCGGGGCCCATGCTCGGCTCGAGCGAGACCACGGCAACAGACGGCTGATCGCCAAAGACCATCGAGCCCGTCTGCTTGATTCCAGCCGCCAAGTCACCATGGCTAGCAAGAACAATACTTACCATCACATAACCTCCTTTTTGTCTACGTATTTCCTACACGACAATAAAGGAGTATACCTGTTCGCCTTGTGGATTTATAGCTAAATTCGCAAACGGTTGCATTATTTGTTTAAACGTCTAAGTTTGTTACAAATTGATTACGTTGCTGATTTACAGCTCATTGCCTACTAAAACGTGATTTCCCAATTACTTTCACAGATATATACAGACACTCTGTTCATTAACGCCGCTTTTAGGTTAATCCCAATGCGCCTGCGTGCCGCTATTTTGTTTAAACAGACATAACTTGACTAATTGTATAACTTATGCTCTAGCGCAAGTAGTCGTTGGGGACGTTCTTAAACGACTAGTCAAACAAGAACGTCCCCAACGACTAGGGGCTAGACGATGTGGAGAGGGTTAGCGGCGTCGACGGCGTCGGGGGCGTCAGAAGGGCCGCCGGGGGCAGCGTCTGCCGGATCCTCGTCGGGGGTCTCGATCTGCTTGATCATGACCTCTTGGCCCTGGAGCAAATAGGTATCGCCACTGCCGCAATGGGGGCAGGTCTTGCCGTGCTCGACTGTCGCATAGTCGCGGCCGCACGCCTCGCAATGCGTCACGGCCTCGACGGGCTCCACGATAAGCTCCGCGCCCTGCGTGATGGACTTTTTATCTGCCGCCCAGCGCCAAGCGTCGAGCAGCAAGTCGGGAACGACGCCCGAGACCTCGCCCAGCAGCAGCGTGACGCTCGAAACGCGACGCACGCCATTGGCGCGCGCCACGTTCTCAACATCGCGAATAATGTGATAAACGATTCCCAATTCATGCAAGGTAGAAACCTTTCAACAACGGTTGATGCGATGCAAACTCAAAGCAAGGGGACAGCGAAATCTAGTCTGCGCCGTCCCCTTACCCGCCATGGTTACCTATTTACGACCGAACTTGATTTTGATTGCACGCTTTAAAGCATACTTGCCAAGGCTCGGGAGCTTTTGCTCGTATTTGACCATCGTGGAGCACTCGGGGCGATCGCGATCCAGATGGATGGCATCGAACGCGCACTTGGTGGTGCACAGGCCGCAGCCGATGCACTTGTTGGGGTCGACGATTGAGGCACCGCAGCCAAGGCAACGGGCGGTCTCGGCGCGCACCTGCTCTTCGGTAAAGGTCTCGACGTACTCGCTGAAGGGCGCGGCCTTCTCGCGCTCGTGGTCCACGTGGGCAACCTCACGGCTCGCGTTGTCATAGCTCTCGATCACGACATCGTCGCGGTCGAGCGCGGCGTAGCGGCGCTGGTTGCGGCCGATGGTGAGCGTGGAGCCCGGCTGCACAAAGCGATGGATGGACACGGCGGCCTCGTGACCGGCGGCGATGGCATCGATGGCAAAGCTCGGACCGGTATAGACGTCGCCGCCCACAAAGATGTCGGGTTCGGCGGTCTGGTAGGTCTGGGGATCGGCAAGGGCGCCCTGACCACGGCCAAGCTCCACCTTGGAGCCAGCCAGCAGGTCGCCCCACACGATGGACTGGCCGATGGACATGACCACGCGGTCGGCATCGACGCGGCGCAGGTCGTTCTCGTCGTACTCGGGCGCAAAACGGCCCTCGTCATCGTAGACGCGCGTGCAGCGCTTAAAGGTGATGCCGCACCCACTGCCGGCCTCGTCCAGATGGACCTCCTTGGGGCCCCAACCGCAACTGATGTGTGCGCCGTCCTCGATGGCCTCGCGACGCTCTTCCTCGCTGGCGGGCATCTGCGCCTCGCTCTCCAGGCAGAACATCTCAACGTGCTCGGAACCCAGACGGCAGGCGTTGCGGGCAACGTCGATGGCCACGTTGCCGCCGCCCACCACGATGGTGCGGCCGGGCAGCGCATCGATCTTGCCGCTGTTGACCTCGCGCAAAAAGTCGACGGCCACGGTCACGTCCTCGGCGTCCTCGCCCGGAATACCGGCAAGGCGGCCACCCTGGCAGCCTATAGCCACGTAGAAGGCCTTAAAGCCCTGCGCGCGCAACTCGTCGAGCGTCACGTCGCGACCGACCTCCACGCCATAGCGGAACTCGGCACCCATCAGGCGAATGACCTCGACCTCGGCCTCGATAACGTCCTTCTGCAGCTTAAAGCTAGGAATGCCATAGGTGAGCATGCCGCCCGGGCGCTCGTTTTTCTCGAACACGACGGGCTTGTAGCCCTTCTCGGCCAGGTAGAAAGCGCAGGACAGGCCGGCCGGACCGGCACCGATGATAGCGATCTTCTGGTCGAAGCCGCCGGCACGCGTCGGGGTCACCACAGGTGGGACATAGCGGGTCGCGGCATCCAGATCGCGCTGGGCGATGAACTTCTTGACCTCGTCGATAGCCACGGCGGCGTCCACACGACCGCGGGTGCAGGCATCCTCACAGCGGCGGTTGCACACACGGCCGCAGATAGCGGGCAGCGGGTTCTCGCGCTTGATGAGCGCGAGCGCCTCGTCATAGCGACCCTGCGCCGCGAGCTTCAAATAGCCCTGAACGGCAACGTGCGCGGGGCAGGCCGTCTTGCAGGGAGCGGTGCCGGACTCATGCGTCTCGATGCGGTTGTCGTTGCGGTAGTTGGGCGACCACTTGGTGTGGTCCCACTTGGTGGCATCGGGCAGCTCCTGGCGCGGATACTCGGGCACCTGTCCGCCGGCCTTTTTGCTGCAGAGCTTCTGGCCGAGCTTGGCTGCACCAGCCGGGCACACCTCAACGCAGCGACCGCAGGCCACGCACTTGTCCTTCTCGACCTTGGCGACATAGGCCGAGCGCGACAGGTTGGGTGTGTTGAACAGCTGCGAGGTGCGCAGGGCGTAGCACACGTTGACGTTGCAGTTGCAGATGGCGAAGATCTTGTTCTCGCCGTCGATGTTGGTGATCTGGTGCACAAAGCCGTTGTCCTCGGCCTGGCGCAGGATGTCGTAGACCTCCTCGCGGGTCACGTAATGACCGCGGTCGGTCTCGACCACGTAGTCGGCCATATCGCCCACGGCGATGCACCAATCGGCCGGGTCGTCGGCGCAGCCCTCTCCCATCACGCGACGGCTCGCGCGGCAGCTGCAGGTGCTGGCGGCATATTTACCCTCGTATTTGTCGAGCCAATGCTCGATATGCTCGATCGGCACCGACGTGCTCGCAGCATCGATGGCCTTCTCGACCGGAATGACATGCATGCCGATGCCGGCACCACCGGGCGGCACCATCGGCGTGGCCTTGGACAGCGGTCCCTTGGACGCCTGCTCAAAGAACTTGGCATAGACCGGGTGTTCCTCGAGCTGGCTCACGCGCATGTTGAGGAACTCGGCAGAGCCCGGCACCAGCATGGGCAGCACCCACTGCTTGGCGCGCTCGGGGTTTTCCCAGTTGTACTCGAGCAGACCCGTGTAGCTCATGTCGTCGAGCATCTTCTCGATATCGGCCTCGGGCATGCCGGTGAGCTTGACCATCTCAGGCAGCGTATAGGGACAGCGCATCTTCATCTTGCAGAGCACTTCGGCCTGCTCGTCGGTTGCGGCCTCGGCAAACGACCAGTACTCGTAGCCCAGCAGCTCGTCGCGATGCAGCAGACGGTTGGTGCAGTGCTCGCACAGCTTGACGATTGCCTCGCGCGGATGCTCCGGCAGCGGCGGCACGAACTCCGAACCGATGTCGGGCTCGGTGTAGCTAATTCCCGGTCCGTTGAGAATCATGGTTGTCCCTTCTCTTGCCGCAGCCCGGCGAGACCGCGGCACCCCTCTTTTTTGCAGGCCGGGCATGCCCCCATGCCGTTCACCCGCCATTGTTGACATTGTGTCAAAAATAGTATTGACGAACCGTCAACAATATTCAAGACTGTTAGGCGAACGGTCAAGCAAAAGAGGATGGAAGGCGGCAAAACATGGGCAACAACACAGCAGATACCTCTGTGGTCGATGCCGTCCCCGCATCCGATAGCGCGACAAAGCGCTTGACGGGCGACGAGCGCCGTCGCGAGATCCTCGCCGCCGTGCGCACCGTGAGTTCCGAGCTGGGCGTGTCCCACCTATCGGTATCGGCCGTGACCAAGCGAGCCGGCTGCACGCGTTCATTGTTCTACCACTACTTTGCCGATATGGACGCCGCCGTCACCGCTGTTATGGACGAGGCGATCGACGGCTTTATCTCCGAGCTCGAGCAGTGGAACGCCGGCCGCACCGTCGGCGATATCGAGGGCGCGCTCGACACCGTCGCCCCGCTCTTTAAGCGTCTGGTCGCCAGCGGCCACGAACTGCCGAGTACGCTCACCTCAAGCAGTGGCGCGCTCTACGGCGGCTTTTTGCACAACGTGGTTCAGCGCGTGGCTCAGTACATCTGCGACACCACCGTGGGGGGTTTTGTCGCCCATCATGAGCTGCGCATCGACCATGTCTACGAGACGTTCTACACCCTCATCATGGGACTGTTGATGTATATCCGCACGCACCCCGATGTGCCCGACGAGACGGTCAAGGAAATCATCGCCTCGACACTCCACATCGAGGGCTATACCGCCAAGTATCCGGAGCGCAAGCCCCAGAACTGACGACATCTGGCCAAACTGCCCGCGATCGGAAGAGGGGCCGCGGGCGTGTGAAAGGAGAGCAGCATGCTGTTCGATGTTTGGGGTAGCGATACCCTTATCCACTGGGCCGGCTGGGCCATGGTCTTTATTGGCCTGATCGTGCTCAACGAGGTCGGCCGCCGCACCAAGCTGGGCGCGGCCATCATCTTTGGCGTGGCTCCGCTGGCCATGACCATCTACTGCGTCGCCATCGCCATCGGCGTTTCGCAGGGTGCCGAGTAGGCGCTCACCAACCCCACCCATGTGTACCAGAACAGCTGGTTCCACTACGCCAAGGTATACGCGGCGCTGGCCGGTTGCTGGGGCTTCATTGCCATTAAGTACCAGTGGGGCAAGATCGGCAAGGCGCATTGGTTCCGCGCGTGGCCGTTTGTGATCGTTGCCATCAACATCATGATCGCCGTCGTGTCCGACTTTGAGAGCGCCTATCACTTCTTTGTCCTGGGCGAGTCCACCTGGGTCACCTCCGAGGGCGCCACGCAGCTGGCTGGCTGGAACAACGTGTTCAACGGCATCGCCGGTATCATCAACATCTTCTGCATGACCGGTTGGTGGAGCGTCTACGCCTCCGAGGACAAGACCGACATGCTGTGGCCCGACATGACCTGGGTCTACATCATCGCCTACGATATCTGGAACTTCTGCTACACCTACAACTGCCTGCCCACCCACTCCTGGTTCTGCGGCTTTGCGCTGCTGTTGGCGCCCACCGTCGCCGCCTTTATCTGGAACAAGGGCGGCTGGATTCAGAACCGCGCCTTTACGCTGGCCATTTGGTGCATGTTTGCCCAGGTGTTCCCGTACTTCCAGGAGGAGTCCATCTTTGTGACCCACTCCACGCTCGACCCCGGCGCCGCTACCGCGGTCTCGATCGCCGCGCTGGTCGCCAACGTCGCCGCGATCATCTACATCGTCTACCGTGCCAAGAAGCTCGGCCGCAATCCCTACAAGCAGGACGTCTTTGAGGGCACCAGCGATTGGGAGAAGGCTACCGCTCGCCGCGCCAAGGTTGATTACGCGCACGCCGAGTAACATGTTGGCCGCTGTTGGCACTTGGGCATAGGCCCGCTCACCAGGCCTTTCAATCCAATGTCTCGCAGAGCCCCCGAAAAGCGTTTCGCTCGCTTTCCGGGGGCTTTTTGTCGTTGCGCCTCTATTCATCTATTCAAAAACACGCGCATATATAAAATCGGATTTCAAATCATGCGGCGGCTCTATGGAGCCCCGTTTTTGGGTACATTGTTGTCCCGATATTGAGCTTGGGGGATATATGAAAGATGAGACGATGGGCCAAGAGGACGCGGCCCAAGATGCAGAGGCGTGTGCCGAGGCCCTGGAGAGCCTAGACCGAGTTTCGCTTGGCGAGATTGCATTTGACGATTCGAGCGTTGATGTGCAGGATGAGCCGGAAATCGAAGCGCGGCCCGATGATCAGGATGCAAAAGACGATGTTGAGCCTGCCGAAGATGAGGCAGATCACGAAGACACCGAAAGCGAGGCCGGCAACCAGCCCGAATCCGACACGGGCGAGGAAACCGTCTTGCTCGACAGCTTGCCTGCCGAGGATTCGCTGACCCGCGAGCTCCCTGGCCTGGGTTCCGCACCAGCCGTGGACGAGACCATCGCCATGGGCGATATTCCCCTACCGTCCGTTCCTTCGGCACGCGAAGCCGAGGTTCGTCATCGTAAGATGTCGCCCAAGCGCCGCAATCTGATGGTCGCCGGCGCTGTGGTCGTTGCGCTCGTCGCCGGCGGTGCAGGCTATGCCGCCTGGAACGGATATCAGCAAGAGCAGGCTGCCACTGTCGCCGCCAGTGCGCACACGATGATGTCGGTGCAGATTGGCGTGCATGCCGCGGGACTCGACTGTTCCGCCGGCTCCAAGATTCCCGTACAAGTGAGTGGCCAGGATTCTGACGGCTCCTCTGTGAGCGAAACACTCTATGTTGACGAGCACGGCCGTGGCATCAAACTGCTACCCGGTGACTACACGCTCTCCATTGCCGCCTCCCCCATCGCGTCCGACGGCACCGTCTATACCGTGCCGACCACCAAGGCGCAGGTCACGATCAAGAGCGACGGACAAGACCTAAGCAGCCAAGCCGCCTTTAAGCTCAAGGTGCCTTCGGCCGACACGGTAACCGACGACCAGATCGATGCCGCCGCCAAATATGCCGAGGAGGGAGGCGCGAGCTCCGCCGCCACCGCCAAGGTGCTCCAGCAGGCGGCAACCGCGCGGCGCGACGCCGCCGTCAATGCCGTGAGCGCGCAAAAGGCACAGGCGGCCCGTGATGCCGACGCCCGTCACAAGGCAACCGACCTCTACCAGCTCGATATCCCCGTCGAATGGTACGGCAAGGTCGAGACTTGGCAAAATGGCAGCACGCTATGCATCTATCTTGCCGGCGACAGCGATACGCCGATTGTGACGCTCGTCGCGGTGCGCGAGGGCGAGAGCTTTACGCCCGATGAGGGCGATACGGTTTTGGGTGCGGCCAACCTAGGCAACGGTTATACCGTCTACGCCAGCGGCCCCGTCTATCCGTACGTGGTGCCCCAGACCATCAACGGACGGACGCAGAATCCCGTGTCGACCTACCCCATGGACTCGGCCATTGAGCTTGTCGAGCTCACGACCGGCAACCGCTACACCTATAGCCAGATCAAGAACGTACTGGTCGGCAAAGACGGCAAGGCCGACGCCGCGACCAAACTCGAGACCGACTACCTCGCCCAGATTCTCCTGCCGAGCATCAAGGCCCAGGACTAGCGGACCATGACACCTGAGTCCTGGCCTCGCAAATCCATAGACGATTAGGAAAGGAGCCACTTCCATGCGGGCACAGCATGTACCACGCCGTGTTTGCATGGAATATCGGCCTGCTCATCCATGGTAACGATTGCCGACTCGCCAAGATCAAACTGGGCCATCGCGGCATCGAGCGCGGCAATTTCGCGCTCGCGCGTTTTCTCGCTTGTCATATCCACACTTACCTGAATCAGGCCGTAAGCCTGCATGAGCAGTGCATCCCCAGCCACAAAGTCCACCTCATGGCTTTTATTCTTATCTTTAATCAGCAGGCGGCAAACCGAACCGGGCCGCACGGCGGGGGTCCTTCTTCTGAGTGCATTGAACACCGCGGTCTCGAGCCTCTGACCCTGATCCAGTGCCGATGCGGGGGAGAACGCTCCGAACATCGCAGGATCGACGGCGTAGACCTTGGACGCAGACCGCGTATTATTTGCAAGCGAACGCGTGAACTCCGGCACCGAAAACAGCAGGTAGGCGTCCTCGTAATACTCAAGTAAGTCACTGAGCGTATTTCGACTGACGGATATCTGTCTGCTCTTGAACTCGTTGTACACTTTGTTCACTGACAGCTCTCGTCCCGAAGATGCCATGCACCGCGCCAGAAACAGCGAGGCCAAACGGGGGTTCTTGACGTCGTAACGTTCAACGACGTCCATGGCGACCGTTCGCGACGCATATTCCTGTAGCAGCTGAATCGCGTCTGCGGGCGTCTGCTCAAGTGTCGCGATGAATCCCCCTCGCTCGAGATATCCGACCAGATGGTGTCTGAGCAACGCTGCATCGCTCGAGGAGAAGGGCGCGTTCGACTCAGGAACGCCCCCCGTCTTATATCGGACGTATTCCGAAAAACTCAACGGAAAAAGCTCTCGCACAAGAGAACGGCCCCTGAACTCGCTCTTAAGTTCTGAGGACAGCATCTTAGAAGAAGACCCCGTCACGTAAACGGTCGCCTTCTCCGTATCGACCACGCGTCGCAGAAACGCACCCCATTCGGGTATTTCCTGGATCTCGTCAAAGAAAAGGTAGGCGCCCTCGCCTCGAGCAGCAGGATATAGTGCATAGAATGTATCGAGCACGTCCGCTAGTAGCGATGGCTCATACGGACGCAAGCGCTCATCCTCAAAATTGAAATATAGCATCCGGTCAAGCTCGACGCCTTGGCCCTGAAGCCGCCGTATCTCCTGATACAGGCGATACGTCTTTCCACAACGACGGGCGCCCACAATCACATATACGATGTTGTCGCGCTTTGGCTCCTGCGGGTTGCCCAGATCAAGGTCGCGCTCAAAGACCTGCGGAATCCCCTGTTGCTCAAAGTCCTTTATTTTTTGAGCCACCAAGTCGTTGAATGCCATAATTCTCCAATCTTGCTCTCCTGCTAATCAAGATTATAACGATTCTTGATTAGCAGGAGAGCAAGATTATTCGTATCTTGATTAATGGATAAGCAAGTTTTCTATTAGTGGCCCCTCCCGGAGGATATCGAGCGGCCGAGGGGGGGCAGGCATAAACGCCTCTAGCCGAAAACAAAGTAGCTAAAAAGCCCCGTCCCAAATGAGCTACTTAACGCCAGGGGTCAGCTTCGAAGAGGGGCTCGCGCTCGGGGCGACGATCGCTATAAGGATCGTAGCCGTCGTCATCCTCGTTCTCGGCACGGATGTAGGGGTCGCGCGGCTTAGGCGCAGGCTTGGGCGCGGCCGGCGCGGCGTTGGCAACCGGCGCATTCGTCTTGTTCTTGTCTATCATCTGCATATCTCCTTGCCATGCAATCGTGTTCTACATAATCGATTGTCGCACGAAAAAGGGCGGCGGACCCAATTGGATCCGCCGCCCTTGGCGTTTAGAGACGGCTGGCAGATTTTAAGGCATGTCCCACAAATCTACTCGGCGTCGGGGACCTCGTAGGTAGCAGACGGCGTGTTGTCGCACACGACGGTAAAGCCGCCGTCCTTGTCGGCATCGACCGTCACCTGATCGCCCTCGCGCACCGTACCGTCGATGATGGCGGCGGCGATGGCGTCCACGACCTCGCGCTGGACCAGGCGCTTGAGCGGACGGGCACCGAACACGGGGTCCAGACCACCCACGGCGAGCATCTGCTTGGCCGCCGGAGTGATGGCAAGCGTCATGCGCTCCTTGGCAAGACGTGCGCGGACATCGGCAAGCTGGATATCGACGATCTTTTCGATTTGCGCCATGCCGAGCGGATGGAACACCACGATATCGTCGATACGGTTGAGGAACTCGGGGCGGAAGGTCTGAGCCATGGCCGCGTCGACCTGATGGCGCATCTCTTCCTCGTCCTTGCCGGAAAGCTCGGCGATAGCCTTGGAGCCCACGTTGCTCGTCATGATGATAATCGTGTTCTTGAAGGACACTTGGCGACCCTGGCCATCGGTTAGACGGCCATCGTCGAGCACCTGCAGCAGCACGTTAAAGACATCCGGGTGAGCTTTCTCCATCTCGTCGAGCAAGATCACGGAGTACGGACGACGGCGCACGGCCTCGGTGAGCTGGCCGCCCTCGTCGTAGCCTACGTATCCCGGAGGCGCACCGATCAGACGCTGGACGCTGAACTTCTCCATATACTCGGACATGTCGATACGCACGAGCGCGCGCTCATCATCGAACAGGCACTCGGCCAGCGCCTTGGCGAGCTCGGTCTTGCCTACGCCGGTGGGGCCCAGGAAGAAGAAGCTGCCGATGGGCTTGTCCGGATCGGAGAGGCCCGCACGGCTACGGCGCACGGCCGCGGCCACAGCGAACACGGCCTCGTCCTGACCGATGACGCGCTTATGCAGCTCGCCCTCCAGGCCCTTGAGCTTGTCGAGCTCGCCCTGCATCATCTTGGACACGGGCACGCCGGTCCAGGCACTCACGACCTCGGCAATCTCGTCGGAGGTCACCTGCTCGTTGAGGCCCTCGCCGTCCTGCTCCTTTTGTGCCTCGAGCGCGGCCTCGGACTCCTGAATCTGCTGCTGCAGGCCCGGAATCACGGAGAAGCGCAGCTCGGACGCACGACCCAGGTCGCCGTTGCGCGTCGCGCGCTCCTCTTCGCTCTTGGCCTCGTCAAGCTGGCCCTTAAGCTCCTGCACGTGGTCGATGGCGTTCTTTTGGTTGAGCCAGCCGGCCTTTTGCACGTTGAGCTTTTCCTGGACCTCGGCAATCTCCTGGCGCAGGGCTTCCAGACGCTCCTTGGAGGCGTCATCGGTCTCCTTCATGAGCGCCTGCTCCTCGATCTGCAGCTGGGTGAGCTGACGCGTGGTGGCGTCGATCTCGACCGGCATGCTGTCGAGCTCCATGCGCAGGCGGCTTGCGGCCTCATCGACCAGGTCGATGGCCTTGTCGGGCAGGAAGCGGTCGGCGATGTAGCGATCGGAGAGGTCGGCAGCTGCCACGAGCGCGCTATCGGTGATATGCACGCCGTGGAAGATCTCGTACTTCTCCTTGAGGCCACGCAGGATCGAGATGGTGTCCTCGACGGTAGGCTCGCTCACCATAACGGTCTGGAAACGACGGGCGAGCGCCGCGTCCTTCTCGATGTACTTGCGGTATTCGTCAAGCGTGGTCGCGCCGATTGCGTGCAAGTCGCCACGGGCGAGCGCCGGCTTCAGGATGTTGCCGGCATCCATGGAGCCCTCGGTGGCACCCGCGCCCACGATGGTGTGGAGCTCATCGATGAACAGGATGACCTTGCCCTCAGATTTTTGCACTTCCTTGAGCACAGCCTTCAAGCGGTCCTCGAACTCGCCGCGGTACTTGGCGCCGGCGACCAGCGCGCTCATGTCGAGCTCGATGAGGTCGCGATCGCGCAGGGTGCTCGGCACGTCGCCGGCCACGATACGCTGGGCGATGCCCTCGACAATAGCTGTCTTGCCAACGCCCGGCTCGCCAATGAGCACGGGGTTGTTCTTGGTGCGGCGGGACAGGACCTGAATGGTACGACGGATCTCGTCGGTACGGCCGATGACCGGGTCGAGCTTGCCGGCACGGGCAAGGTCGCAGATATTGCGGCCGTACTGCTCCAGCGCCTCAAACTGGGTCTTGTCCTCGGCAGACGTCACGCGGTCATCGCCACGCAGCTCCTCGTAGACCTGCTCGATGCGCTCCTTGGTCACGCTAGCGTCACGCAGTACACGACCAGCCTCGCCCTTGTCCTCGGCAAGCGCCATCAGCAGATGCTCGGTCACCACAAAGCTGTCGCCCATCTTGGTGGCCTTCTTCTCGGCCTTCTCGATGACGCGGACGAGCTCATTGGACAGACCCATCTGCTGGCCCTCGCCCGAAACCTTGGGCGCGTGGTCGATGGCTTCTTGTGTGGAGCGTGCGAGCTGGGCCGGATCGGCGCCGATGCGCTCGATGATCACGGAGATATTGCGCTCGCCGGCACCGAGCAGGGCGGATAGCAGGTGAATCGGCTCCACCGCGCCGGCCTGCGCATCGGCAGCCGTGCTCATGGCGGTCTGCAGCGCCTCACGCGACGTCATCGCTAGCTTATCGATTCTCATGGAATCACCTCTCTTGGGGTGGCCGCCCTACGGGGCGGCTTCACGTTGTTCGAGAAGTATTGTTGCCAGCTTTGCGCGATCTTATACATAAATCTAAGTCTCTATATATAAGATTTTCTGAGTGATTGAGAGATAGGACTTGAGAGTGTCGGTCCGGCGCGACCGTGGAACCCAACTGTCTCAATCTGTAACATCTGGCAGCCCTTTTCGGTCCCAGGTGTTACAGATTGAGATGGAGCGCGGAGCCCCGCCCAAAAATCTCAATCTGTAACACCAGGCCCGCTTTTAACAGCCCAGCTGTTACAGATCGAGACAAACGGAACCACCACAAAGGGGACAGGCACCTTTGTGTTGGTCCACATCAACATCGAGCTCGCTCCTAATATCCGTTATTCCTGCTCGTATTGAGGTTAAAATGAACTGTGATTAAAGCATATTCATTTCTCCCGTTCTTGATAGCTCTTCGTCTCAAGGAGCAGATATGAAGTCGTCTTATTCTACTGCTCGCAACGTCATTGCCATTCTCGCCATACCCATCGTGATGCTCTTTCTTATCGTCGTCACACCCTTTTCCCTGGGTATCGCCTCGCCCTTCGATTTGTGCGGGATGGTCGACGCCGGCTCGCGTGCCACCTCGCTCTCCTTTATCTGCCGCGGTGTGCTCTACGAAGATGCAATTCCCACCGGGCTTTGGCGGTCAAAGCTGCCGCTGCTCGGTCAGGTCGACGGACGTTCTCCCTACTTCAACCTTGAACCTCAAGCGATGAACTATCTGATCGATGACCAACCCCTTGCCTCCATCACCCTCGCTTACGACTATGCTCCAAACACCGATGAGCGTCACATGAACCAAGTCCTCGACAAACTGCTTGAACAGTGCGGGCTCACCGATGAGGTCGGCCGAACCGTCGACAGCGACCAGAAATTAAAGCGAACAGAACTCCGCCGCATAGGAAAAATCAGAGAGCGAGGCAGAGCTGCCTACTGGCAGGCCTGGGCGATACGCGACAAAAGCGAATTTGGGCACAGCACCTATACGGTCACCGTCTTCACTAAAGATGGAATCAAGGACAATGTTGACGATTTCGCATCGTCCAAACTCGGCATCCCCAAAACGACCAAATCCGCCAGCCCGGACGAAATCCTGTAGAGGTTTTCATTGAAATGTTGCTCAACCCGAACGGCGACATCGAGCTCGCTCCCCACCACCACAAAGGTGCCCGTCCCCTTTGTGGTGGTTTTCGGCGATCATTTCCGCCCTACGATGCAAGAAGCCGCCGCAGGAACCATCCCTGCGGCGGCTTCTTTGGGTTGGCAGGGACCAATCGCCGGCGTTGAAGGCCGTTTTTAGTCTCTGACGTTGGCTTTTGGCCCCTTCAAGCTATCCGACAAATATCAATATCTTGATAGGATTTCATTCGAGCTCTTAAGCAGATATTCGCGCAGCAATGGAATCGAGAACCTCACCATGCCACGTGAGGGCGCATCGATAACCTGTGCCTTGATAAGTTGCCGTCGTGTCGCTGTCAGGCTCGCAGGGGGCAAGGAGAGCCCCGCTGCGATCTCTTTGGTCGGCACATTCCCCTCATGCTTGGCCATGGCAATGAGGTACTCAATCGCGCGAAGCGGCAAATCGGCAAGGGCAACGTCGAGCACGGAGCCCTCAAACTCCCCATACGCATCTTCAATGCCCTTCTGGGCATCCTCAAGTGAAATCGACGCATCGCGGTCGGCATGCCTGCGCGCATTCGCGAATACGCGATAGCCCACGAGTTGCACGAGATACGCATATCCCCTCGTAGCACAAGCCGTCATTTCAAGCGCCTTGCCATCCAAGTGCAAACCGGCACCTTCCACGGTTGAAGCCATCGAATCCGAAACATCCGACAGCGGAATCGAGGCGAGCTCCTCAGCCTTAGCTCGTTGTAGAAATGTAAGGGCACGGCCGTTGATGAGGTCCATTACGCCCATGGTCAAGCCAGCAAATACAAACGCGATATTCTTGCGTTCGCGGATAAGGTGCTGCACGGCCGCTGCAACGAGCCGCACGTCATCAGCATCCGCATCCTGTATTTCATCGACCGTCACCAGCAGACCGGCACCATGTTGCGTTTCCCGCGACGCCACGCTCGTCAAGACGCCCCGCAACGTCTCAGGCCCGGTCAAGGACTTAGATACGCCCGCTTTCACCACACCAAGACTTGCTTCTAAATGAAGCTCGGTATTGTCCGAGGTGCGTGCGAGCTCATGTTGGATGGCGTCGACGATACTGCCCGCCGCAGTCACGTCAACCACGCGCCAACCATACGACTTCGCAATATCGCCGAGCTCTGTCAACAGCGCCGTCTTGCCCGACCCGCGCGGGCCGGTAATGCGCATGAGCCTTCCGGGGGCGCCCACGCCTTCTTCGATGCCGTCCCTAAAATCATCAATAACCCGCTCGCGTCCGATAAGGACCGGAGGTTCAGCGCCAGCGGTCGGCTTAAACGGGTTGATTATCGTGCGCTTCAATGTCCCCACCTTCCTACTGTCGTCGTTATCGTGATTATAGTATTAATAGTGCAAATAGTGAAAGTAGTGAGAATAGTTCAACTATTTAATCATGCGGCCGTTTCCCGCCGCTAACAACTAAAGGTGCCAACAGTCCGCGTTGGACTCTAACAGGAAAACATTTGGCCCCTCAAAAACCACCGCAAGGGGCCTTTGTGGTGGTTTTCGCTCCAACACACCCCGCTGTCTCAACCTGTAACATCCAGCGGCCCTTTTCGGTCCCAGGTGTTACAGATTTAGATGAAGCGATCGACGGCAACCGTTTGTCTCAATCTGTAACAACTACTCGGCAAATTGGGGTCCAGATGTTACAGATCGAGATTAACCGCGGAGCCCCGTCCGAAAATCTCAACCTGTAACACCAAACCCGCTTTTTGCAGCCCAGCTGTTACAGATTGAGACCAATGAAACCACCACAAAGGCGCCTGCCCCCTTTATGGTGGTCCAGAGAAGAATCAGCCCCAATTACAAGAGGCGGCATCAAGCCCAGCCTACGTTTGGCGACCCCAAATCGAAGTCCAATGGGGCCTTTCAGCCCCCTCATTCCGGGCGGTCGCTTTCTTTTGAATATTGTCGTAAGCTTGTATCATTTATCTTAATGATTGCATATTGCATGAGAGGTGCCCACCGTGAAACGCTCCACCTATATCGGCCTGCTCGTCTTAGCGTTTGCAATTACCGCAGCCGGCGTAGGCATTATCTATCTCGCATTTCTCCCTGCCTCGGCGACGCAGGCGGCGGTTGAAACCGTAAGCTACCCCATCGAAATCCTCACCGATATCGTCAAACCCGATTCAATCACCGTCGATTTCGACGGTACGCCCGCAGCGCTTGGGGTCAGCAACTATCCCCGAATCGAACTTGGGGCCACGCGCTATACCCAAGATGAGCAGCTTATCGGCAAGGCAACCAATTTACTCAAAGGCAAAACGTTTACGCGGTGGTACGGCGCCGCAATATATCGAGCCAAGAAAGGCCAAATGAATGGCGGGTATTATTCGACCCTTGAACTCGATGCGGCAAACGGGAGCAGACTGTGCAACGTCTCATACGACCCCGGCTACGTGGACAACGAAGGGCCGGGGGTCTATATCTCGGATGGCGACGTAATCTACGTCATGGAAGGCGACCAGACGGCAGTCGTCGATTTTATGGATCGGTGTACCGAGGATGCCTACGAACAAACCTGCGAGCCCGATCCGCAGACAGCGCGCGACAGCGGCTCAGCACGCACTTGGCTATTTGACGATGAGATAACCTGGACCCCATCGAAATAAGAACCCGCCGGACAGGCACCTTTGTGGTGGTCCAAAAAGAAGCCGCCCCAATAAAAAGAGGCGGCATCAAGCAAGTCTATTTATTAGCGTCCCTCAAGACCCAACGAGAACGCGGAAATGTCGCCCGGGGCTTTTCCTTTCCCGAACGCGACCCTCGCGAAGCGCGTGAACGGGCGGGAAAGGGTAAGCCCCGGGCGGACAATTAAGTGCGTTACTCGGCAGCGGCCTTGAACTTGTTGTAGTTGATCAGGCAGCCGGCCTTGACGATGGCACGTTCTTCGGCTGTCATATCGGCAATGTAGAGCTCAATCTGCTCGACCGCACCATCGGCGCGCACCACGTAGGCGGCGATGTTCTTGAGGTCGCCATCGAGCGCGGCACGGATGCCCGGCACAAAGACGTAGTCGCCCACCTCAAAGTTGGGCTCGGCCTCCATCTGGAAGGGCACCATGCCCCAGTTCATGACGTTGGAGCGATAGCGCTTGGTGGCGTACTCGTGAACGATGTTGGCCAGGCCGCCAATTACGCGCTGGCAGCTCGCGGCCTGCTCGCGGGCGGAACCGTCACCGGGCTTCTTGGCATAGAGCATGGAGCCAAACTCGGTCGCCTTGGCATCGGCCGCGACGCCCGCGCCGGTCAGCGCCTCAAACACACCGGCAAGCTCGGCATTGAGCGCCGCCAGGTCGCCCGTGGCCTCGCCGGCCACGCGGCGCTTCTCCACGGCGTCGACCTCCTTGGAGCGACCCACGTAGGCCGGATCGCGGCGGCTCAGCGTAAACTCGGCCAGACCCAGCGGGTTGGAGCGGAAGGAACTCGTCTCGCCCGAGGGAATGAGCTCGTCGGTCGTGGTGACCGGGTCCATGATCTTGGAGCACACCTTAAGCAGGATGTCGTCGCCGAGCGGCTCCATCGCGGGCCACGGCTTGATGTTGGGGCCCTCGACCAGCTCGTCGGCGGGCTCAGCCTTGCCAAAGCCCCAGTACACGCGCTTCTTGTAGGGAGCGTCGTCAAAGGTGTACTCGCAGGCCTCGTCCCAAGTCTCCTCGGGTAGGTCGGTCGCCGGCGTCAGGACGCCGCCGTTGGCAGCCGTCGCCGCAATGGAGCGAGCGTCCATCAGAGCCACGGCGCTCAGCTGGCCATTGCCCGGCTTGGAGCCCTCGCGGTTGGGGAAATTGCGCGTGGTGTGGCGGATGGACAGGCCGTTGTTGGCAGGCGTGTCGCCGGCACCAAAACACGGGCCGCAGAACGCCGTGCGCACGATCGCACCGGCCTCCATAAGGTCGTAGATATAGCCGCGGCGTGTGAGCTCGAGCGCCACGGGCTGGCTCGTGGGATAGACCGACAGCGAGAACTCGCCGCAGCCGGTGTTGGCGCCCTTGAGTACGCGGGCAGCCTGGACCACGGAGTCGTAGTTGCCGCCCGAGCAGCCGGCGATGACGCCCTGCTGCACGTGCAGCTTGCCGTCGACGATCTTGTCGAGCAGGCTAAAGTGCGTCTTACCCTCGCCGATCTTGGCGGCCTCGAGCTCCACCTCGTGCAGGATGTCCTCGAGGTTCTCGTTGAGCTCGTCGATCTCAAAGCCGTTGGAAGGATGGAACGGCAGCGCGATCATGGGCTTGATGCTCGACAGATCGACCTCGACGCAGCCGTCGTAGTAGGCGACATCGGCGGGCTTGAGCTCGCGGTAGTCGTCGCCGCGGCCGTGCATGGTCAGGAATGCATGCGTGTCCTCGTCAGTGGCCCAGATGCTCGACAGGCAGGTGGTCTCGGTGGTCATGACGTCGACGCCGTTGCGGTAATCGGTCGTCATACTCGCGATGCCGGGGCCCACAAACTCCATGACCTTGTTCTTAACGTAGCCCTTGGCAAAGACGGCGCGGATGATGGCGAGCGCCGCGTCGTGCGGGCCGACGCCGGGGCGCGGGGCACCCGTGAGGTAGATGGCGACGACGCCGGGGTAGGCTACATCGTAGGTGTCGCGCAGTAGCTGCTTGGCCAGCTCGCCGCCGCCCTCACCCACGGCCATGGTGCCCAGGGCACCGTAACGGGTGTGCGAGTCGGAACCCAGGATCATCTTGCCGCAGCCCGCGAAGTTCTCACGCATAAAGGAGTGGATAACGGCGATATGCGGCGGAACGAAGATGCCACCGTACTTCTTGGCAGCCGAGAGGCCAAAGACGTGGTCGTCCTCGTTGATGGTGCCGCCCACGGCGCACAGCGAGTTATGGCAGTTGGTGAGCACGTAAGGCAGCGGGAACTGCTCCATGCCCGAGGCGCGCGCCGTCTGGATGATGCCGACAAAGGTGATGTCATGGCTCGCCATGGCATCGAAGCGAATCTTGAGCGCCTCGGGATCTCCGGACGTATTGTGTGCCTGGAGGATCGAATACGCGATGGTGCCGCGCTTGGCATCCTCGGGCGTCTTCGTAATGCCGCGCTCAGCAGCCTCGGCCGCAGGCACGACCTCGCTGCCGCCGCGCAGGTAGATGCCGTCCTCGTACAGCTTGACCATACTGTCTCCCACTCTGCCCAAAAGATTTGGGCGCATAGCATACATTCGTTCAATATCGTGCCATAGAACGGTTGCGAGTGGGTTACGAATCTGCACGTTCACTTTATCTAGGTAAAGTAAAGGACGTGCCGGTCGAGGGCCGGAAGATTTTGTGCAAGAGCGTCCCTTTCGACTAGTCATTTAAGAACGTCCCCAATGACTACCCTACCGCATCCGGAGCAAGGCAACGCCGCAGGCAGAGGACGGACAGCGAGCGCCGTCCAGAGCGAACAAGTTGGCATGAAAAAGGCAAGGCATAGACCTTCTGGTCATGCCTTGCCCTTTGAATGACAAATTGTCGCTCTGGACGGCGCGCAGCGTCAACTGGTCCGCCGTTCGTCAGAACGGCGGAACCTAGAGATCTCCTCCGGCGCCCAGCAGCTTGCGCATGACCTGTTCGGGGTTGACTGAGCCATCGCGCGGGGCCAGGGCGGTGATCTTCTTTTGCATCTTGTACTCGTGCAGCTCGTCTTCGAGCTGGCGCACGCGAGCACGGAGCTTTTCATTCTCGCGCTCGCGCTCCTCGGCACGCTCCTTCATATCGAGGATGCGCACCACGCCGGCAAGGTTGATGCCCTCGTCGGTCAGTTGGTTGATGAGCTCCAGGCGCTCGATATCGGCACGCGAATACAGGCGCGTGTTACCGCCCGAGCGCTGGGGGTTCACCAGGCCCTTGGACTCGTAGACGCGCAGAGTCTGCGGATGCATGCCGGTCAGCTCGGCCGCCACGCTGATCATGTACAGCGGTTTGTTCCTATTGTCCTCGGCCATGCTACCTGACCCCTTTCCGTCTCGTTATCGTCCATCATAAGCCCGCGGGCGCGGGCGTGCGCCACGACCGCCCTAGTACGTCGCCTTGTAACGGTTGACCTTCTCGCGATAGTCGCGCGTGTCGGCCTCGCGCAGCTTGGTCATGGCATCGCGCTCGTCGTCGGACAGGTTCGTGGGGACCTGCACCTTAATCTCGACAAGCAGCGCGCCTGTGCGGCCACGGTGCTTAACGTCGGGCGCCCCCATCTCCTTAAAGCGGAACTTCTTGCCCGTCTGGGTACCCGCGGGCACTTTCAAACGGACCGTCGCACCGCCGGGCGTAGGCACGTCCACCGTGCAGCCAAGCGCCGCCTCGTAGACCGAGACCGGTACCTCCATGGTCACATCGGCGCCTTTGCGCTTAAACAGCGGGTGCTCCTCCACATGCGTGGTCACGACCAGGTCACCGCGCTCGCCACCCGCAACGCCATACTCGCCGCGACGCTTGTAGCGTAGCTTGCCGCCGTCGACCGCGCCCGCGGGCACCGAGACCGTGATGGTCTGCTGCTCGCCCGTCGAAGGAATGCGATAGGTGACTTTGTGAGTCACGCCGCGGAACGCGTCCTCGGCCGTTACGTCGACAGTCAGCGACAGGTCGCCGCCCTTGCGAGCGCGGCTGCGACCCGCGCCGGCACCGGCAGCGCCCGCAGCCCCGGCAAAGCCCGAGCCCCAATCGCTACCCCAGGCGCCATTGCCGCTGAAGATGCTGTCGAAGATATCGCCCCAGCCGCTGGCGCCCGCGCCGGCACCGTAGCCGCCGCCATACGCGCCGCCCGCGCCCGGCATGCCGCCGAACATGAGCATCTGGTCGTACTCTTTGCGCTTCTTCTCGTCCGAAAGCGTCTCGTAGGCCTCGCTGATCTCCTTAAACTTGGCCTCGTCGCCGCCGGCATCGGGGTGATATTTTTGCGCGAGCTTGCGAAACGCGCTCTTGATCTCTTTGTCGGAGGCGCTCTTGGATACGCCCAGGATGTCATAGAAGGTTTTGCCTGCAGCCATCGTAGCTCCTCTCCTGTTACGTCCGCCGCCCATGCAGACGACGGCTCATGCTTTCATATGGCACTAGGCCAGAAAGGGCCCCGGGTGTTGCCCCGGGGCCCTTCTCAATTACTCCTCGGTGCTCTCGGCCGTATCGGCCGCGGCATCCTCGGGCGCCGCTTCGGGCTCCGGTGCGGGGCGCTTCTCGCCACCGTAGGTCACCGTCACCATCGCGGAACGCAGGATGCGATCCGCCATGCGGTAGCCCTTCTGGTACACGTCGTTGACGGTCTCGTCGTACTGCGACGCGTCCTCGACGCGACCCACGGCCTGGTGCTCGAGCGGATCGAACGCCTCGCCCTTGGGGTCGATGGGCTCAACGCCCTCGTGCGCAAACACATCGAGCAGCTTGGCATGCACCGCGTCGACGCCGTCGACGAACTGCTTAAAGTCGTCGGCAAGTTCCTGGCTACGGGCATGGTCGATCGCACGCTCGATATCGTCAACCACCGGCAGCAGCGCAGTAACGAGCTTCTCGGTCGCGCGCTCGCGCTCGGCGATACGCTCGTTGGCGGTGCGGCGACGGAAGTTCTCCCAGTCGGCCTGCAGACGGGCGGTGCGCTCGGTGGCGTCCTTTGCCTTGTCCTCGGCGGCCTTCTGAGCCTCTGCCGCAGCATCGAGCTCGCTGCGCACGTCGGTAAGCTCCTTTTGGGCCTGCTCGAACTTGAGCTTAAAGTCGTTGTCGGCGGCTTCCTCACCGGCGCGGATAGCGGCTTCCACCATCTCGTCCTCGGTCATCGTCGCCTCCTTGTTGGAATCCTCTACCTGGTTCTCGGCAGCCTCGGCGGCCTCGGCCTCGTTGGCCTCGGTATCGTCGACGGCCTCTACGGGAATCTTCACGTCCTTCTCCTCAGAGTCAACGGGGGCGGCGCCAGTGGCGGCCGCCCCCGTGCGAGCTTTACGGGCGGACATGATTACTTGTCCTCGTCGTCCACGACCTCGTAGTCGGCGTCGACAACGTCATCGTCGGCAGGCTGGGCGCCGGCGGCACCGTCGGTCTGCTGCTGAGCGTCGGCGTAGACAACCTGAGCCAGCTCGTAGGCCACGGACTGCAGGGACTCGCCAGCGGCCTTGATGGCCTCAACGTCAGAACCCTCGAGCGCCTTCTTGGCGTCGGCGATAGCGGCCTCGGCCTTGGACTTCACATCGGCGGAAACCTTGTCGCCCAGCTCGTTGAGGGTCTGCTCGGTGGAGTAGCACAGGCTGTCGGTCTGGTTGCGGACCTCGACCTCTTCCTTCTGCTTCTTGTCCTCCTCGGCATGAGCCTCGGCGTCCTTGACCATACGATCGACTTCGTCGTCGGAAAGCGCGGTGGAGCCGGAGATGGTGATCTGCTGCTCCTTGCCGGTGCCCTTGTCCTTAGCGGAGACCTTGACGATGCCGTTGGCGTCGATGTCGAAGGTAACCTCGATCTGCGGCACGCCGCGGCGGGCAGCCGGGATGCCGGTCAGCTGGAACTTACCGAGCGACTTGTTGTCGCGGGCAAGCTCGCGCTCGCCCTGGAGCACGTTGATCTCGACGCTGGTCTGGTTGTCGGCAGCGGTGGAGTAGACCTCGGTCTTGGAGGTCGGGATCGTGGTGTTGCGGTCGATCATCTTGGTCATGATGCCGCCCATGGTCTCGACGCCCAGCGACAGCGGGGTAACGTCGAGCAGCAGGATGCCCTCGACGTCGCCGGTGAGCACGCCGCCCTGGACGGCAGCGCCGTCGGCAACGACCTCGTCGGGGTTCACGGACATGTTGGGCTGCTTGCCGGTCATGGTCTTGACGAGCTCCTGGACGGCGGGCATACGGGTGGAGCCGCCGACGAGGATGACCTCGGTCAGATCGGAGAGCTTGAGCTTAGCGTCGCGCAGGGCGTTGGTGACAGGCTGCTTGCAGCGCTCGAGCAGGTCGCGGGTGATCTTCTCGAACTCGGCGCGGGTCAGCGTGTAGTTGAGGTGCAGCGGGCCAGACTGGTTCATGGTGATGAACGGCAGGTTGATGGTGGACTGCTGGGCTGCGGAGAGCTCCTTCTTGGCGTTCTCGGCGGCCTCCTTCAGACGCTGCAGGGCCATGGGGTCCTGACGCAGGTCGACACCGTTCTCCTGCTGGAACTTATCGGCCATCCAGTCGATGACGCGCTGATCCCAGTCGTCGCCGCCCAGGTGGTTGTCGCCCGAGGTGGACAGAACCTCAAACACGCCGTCAGCGAGGTCGAGGATGGAGACGTCGAAGGTGCCGCCGCCCAGGTCGAAGACCAGAATGCGCTGGTCGGTGCCCTGCTTGTCCAGGCCATAGGCCAGAGCAGCAGCGGTCGGCTCGTTGACGATACGCTTGACGTTGAGGCCGGCGATCTTACCGGCGTCCTTGGTGGCCTGACGCTGGGCGTCGTTGAAGTAGGCCGGGACGGTGA
>DXZU01000007.1:49254-142297 GCA_019419525.1 Collinsella sp. | reverse complement strand
GGACGGGGCCGAGGACGGCTAAATCAATTTGCGAAAGAATCTTGACGGTACCCGCGGCATGGTGCCTCAGCACCCGAGTAAACAAGTTTGCTCGAGCACGCTTTTGAAATATCTCAATTTTATCTAACTATCTAGGTCAGCCATGGCTAACCTTTTGAAAATTAACGATGCGGAGTAACCGATTGTCAATGTGACAAAGGGACTGTCCCTTTGCCCCTTCTTACAACTGCCAGGCAGCTGCTTCCTTTTGCAGCGCCACCATGCGGGCGAATTCTCCACCTGCCGCCTTGAGCTGCGCCGGAGTGCCCTGCTCGGCAACCACACCATCCTTGAGTACAACGATTTTGTCGGCATTTTCCACCGTACGCATACGGTGGGCAATAACGATAACCGTCTTACCTGCGAGCAGGCGGGAAAGCGCCTGCTGCACCACGGTCTCGTTCTCCACATCCAAACTCGCCGTCGCCTCGTCCAGCAGCACGATAGGCGCGTCTTTGAGCAGCGCACGGGCGATAGAGATGCGCTGGCGCTCACCGCCGGACAGCTTGGAACCGTTCTCGCCGATCATGGTGTCATAGCCCTGCGGCATGCGGCTCACAAACTCGTCGCAGTTGGCGGCACGCGCGGCAGCAAGCACTTCCTCATCGGTGGCATCGCGACGACCAAGACGGATGTTTCCCATCACCGTGTCGTCAAAGAGCAGCACGTCTTGGAACACAATGGCGTAGTCGCGCAGCAGCACCTCGGGATCCACGCTCGCAACATCCACGCCACCCACGGTGACCGTGCCTTCGGTGGCATCCCAAAAGCGTGCGGCCAGGCGGCTCACCGTAGACTTACCGGAGCCCGAAGGACCGACCAGTGCCGTGACCTCGCCTTCCTTGGCGGTAAAGCTCACATCGGTAAGAACTTTCTCGCCGGCGCGGCCGTCCTCGCCCGCACCATAGCCAAATGCCACGTGATTGAACACCACATCGTGGCCTACGGGCTCAAATTTCTCGTTGCCCCGCGCCACGGGCTCTTCCATGATGGAACGCATGCGCTTGGCCGACGACTCGGCGGCAAACAGCTCGGACATCAGCATCAGCGCCTGATCAAAGGGCGCATAGATGCGGCTCACCATAAGCAGGAAGGCAAACATCATCAAAAAGTCGACCTGGCCGGAGGCGACCATCGCAGCGCCCGTGACCAACGTGGTGGCAATGCCCAGACGCAGGATAGCAAAGGCGGAGTTAACCAAAAGCCCATTGGCGAGCTCGCCTTTGGTGGTCTCGCGCTCCTCGGCATCGATCACGGCGTTGAGCCCCTCAAGATAATGAGCCTCCTGGTTGGTGGCGCGGATCTCGCGCACGCAGTCGAGCGTCTCCTGGATCGCCTCGGTAACCTTGACCTTCTCGGCACGCACATGGTCGAACACCGGGGTCATGGGGCCGCGTGTCAGATACAGCACGGCAAAGGCCACGGGAACGCTCCAAAACGCCGCGATTGCCAGCTGCCAGCAAAAGAACAGCGACGCCACGAACACAATGGCGCTTGCGATGATGGCACCCCAAAGCTCTCCCAGCACGTGGCTGTAGGCGTGCTCCATGGCCTGGACGTCACCCATGATGGTCTCGGTTAAATCGGCCAGATCACGACGCCCAAAAAACGACAGCGGCAGTTTGCGCAAGCGCTCGGCAATCTCCATACGCTGCTTGCCGCACTCCTCGTAAAAGATGCAGTAGGTGTAGTAATACTGCTGCCAGTTAGAGGCAAAGAGCAACACAAAAAAGATCAGGAGGCCGCCCACGATCGGCAGGGCATCCGGCAGGTCAGCCCCGCTGGCGAGATGCTCGACAAAGCCGGCCATAACCAGGAATAAAAAGCCCATGCCGGCCATGGTAATAAGATTGGTGAGCGTGGTCCAGAAAATGCCGCGTTTTACGCCGGCGACGCCTTTATCGGATAGGAAATACTTCTTTTGGAATGAGGCGAACATTTAGGCCTCGCCTCCCTTCGTGACGGCGGCATCTGCGGCGGCAGTGATCTTCCAGCTCGCGGCCTGTTCGTATTCGGCCCACATCTTGGCGTATAGACCGTTTTGGGACAGCAGCTTGGCATGGGTGCCAGTCTCCTGCACGCTACCTTGGTTGAGCACCACGATCTTGTCGGCCCCCACCACGGTCGAAAGCCGGTGCGCGATCATAATGACTGTGCGACCCGCCGCCAGCTTGCTAAAGGCACGCTGGATAAGCGCCTCGTTCTCGGGGTCGGCAAACGCCGTGGCCTCATCGAGCACCACGATAGGCGCGTCTTTAAGGATCGCGCGGGCGAGTGCTACGCGCTGCACCTCGCCGCCCGAAAGATATGCCCCTCCAGCACCGAGCATGGTATTGATGCCCTGTGGAAGCTTGGCCACAATGTCGTCGCACTGAGCTGCGGAGAGGGCCGCACGCACTTCGTCGTCAGTGGCCGTAGGCTTGGAAGCGCGCACGTTATCGGCAAGTGTTTGCCGGAACAGCTGGTTGGTCTGGAACACGAAGGCGACCTGGTCCATGAGCTCGTGCGGATCCATATCGCGAACGTCTACGCCGCCCACGAGCACGCGACCCGAACAAACATCCCAAAAACGCGGGATCAGGCTTGCGCAGGTTGACTTACCGCCGCCCGAGGGACCAACCAACGCAAGGGTGCTGCCTGCGGGAACGCTAAAGCTCACATGATCGACGGCAGGCGCTTCGGCACCCTCGTAGGTAAAGCTCACGTCCTCAAAGCGCACATCGCTGCCAACAGGGTGCTTGGGCTGGGCAGGTACGGAGAGCTGTTTGGAATCCATAACGCTTCGGATGCGCGCCAGCGAATCGGCACTCATCTGAGACGCCTCGCCCACAAACATAAGCTTGGTCATGGCCGTCGGTACCACGGCCGAAAATATCGCGTAAAACGTGAAGTTGGCCATAAAATGCGCGAAGTCCGTCTCGCCCGGCGCCAACAGTAACGCCACGGGCAACAGGAATGTCACAAGACCATTGAGCGCGGTAAGGTTGAGTACCTGCGGACCTCGGCAAAACGTGCCCGCATAGCTTTGCGCCATGTCGGCGTATTCGGCGATCGCGTCGTGGAACGCCTTAAAGGAATAGACCGTCTGCTGAAACACCTTGACCACGGGAATGCCGCGTACGTATTCGGTACCGGTCTTGTTCATCTTGACCAGCGCGCCCATGTAGGCCTTCATGAACTCGGCGCCCTTGCCGCTCATCATGGTGGCCATGGCGCCAAGCGAAACGGCGACCGAGATAAGGCATGCCGCGCCCAAGCGCCAATCGAGGGCGAAAAGCAGCACGAGCAGACCTGCGACCATGGCGGTGGCGCCGGCGATATCGGGTAGCATGTGCGCGAGCAGGGTCTCGGTGGAGGCGGCGCATCCGTCTACGATACGGCGCAGCTCACCGGTGGCGTGTGTGTCAAAGTAGCCAAGCGGCAGCTTAAGCAGGTGCTCGCTCGTAGTCTTGCGAATATTGGACGCGCAGCGAAACGCAGACAGGTGCGTGCACATGAGCCCCACGAAATAGACCACGATGCTTGCCAGCGCAAACCCCACGGCCCACCAGCCATACGTCGCGATGCCGCAGGCTTCGCTCCAGTTAGGCGCCACGGCGATCAGATCGCGCGCGACAAGCCAAATGCACACGAACGGGCCAAAGCTCAGCAGCTGCGAGAGCGCCGAGAGAGCCATGCCCAAATACGTTAGGAATTTGCGGTCGCCGGCATATGCAAGCAGCTCGCCGATACCGCCGCCTTCCCTTTTTGACCCCTTTGCCATGAGATTCCCTTCTAACGGCTTGAGAGTTAACCGTAATGAACTTATCATTGATGTGTTAGCCATGGCTCACAATCGAGCCAGGCGTGGACGTTTCTGCAAAGGAAAGGGACGCTTTTGCAAATACGGCGGGCAGCGACCGACATAACCGAGCTCTACGCACCGCAGTTTGAACAGTTTGGCCTGGAGCTTACCGGCAAGGGCGCCGTCTTTACCGGCGAGGTGGCAAACGACCGGGCGCACGGCCGCGCATGGATCATGCCCCTCTCCCCCACCTGCATCGTCATGGAGCATTTCATTACCCCGACGCACGATATGTACCTGGCCGAATACACACCCGAACCGTACGCATGCGTGAGCGAAGTCAGCGCGCCCACGCTCATATGCATGCCCGAAGTCGGCATAACGCCTGCGAACCTCAAGCCGCTGCATGGGCCGTGGTCGAACAGCGCGGTCTGCAGCTTTGTCCAAGACAGCTGCGGCGAGGAGCTAAGCCCGCTGTTTGCAGGGCAGCTCTACCACTCGCGCTCGGTCCTCTTTTTGCCCGGTTATTTTGACGAGTTGGAGCATCGCTATCCCGCCGAGTTCGCGGGAGTCTTTGAGGCGTTTGCCGAGTCGTGGCACGAGGAGGCAGTATCTGCCATCTGCCACACGCTGCGCATAATTAACGAGGACCGCGCCCACGCCGTAGGCGGACATGTCTATATGCAGGGCATTGTGGAGGCCATGGTCGCCGAGCTTGCATGCTCACGCGCAGCCCACAAGCGGGCGCAGCAGGCGGCAGGCACACGCGTCAGCGTGACCATTGCCGAGGAAGCGACGGCGATGATTGAGTGCGCGCTCGACAAAGGCAGGCGTGTGGGTGTCAACGAAGTGGCCGAAAGGCTCTACACAAGCCGCTCCAAACTATGCGCCACCTTTAAGGCCCAAACTGGCGAATCCCTGGGCGCCTACATTCGCAGACGCCGTATGGAGCGAGCACAGGACCTTTTGGCCGATAGCTCGCTCACGATAGCGCAGGTGGCAGAGCGTCTAGGCTACCCTCAGCAGGCCGCCTTCGCCCAAGCCTTCAAGCAACACACCGGCACCACCCCCACCGCCTGGCGCTCCCAGCATCAATAAAGAGGCGACAAAGGGACGGCCCATAAGTCCCACAAGCAGGGAAGACCATTTGCAATGTGACAAAGGGACTGCCCCTTTGTCACCCGCACAAAAATGGGCGCGCCAACGGCGCGCCCATTCACTCTATTCCATTCAGCCCGCCTGACCCGAACGGCCGAGTCGTCACGGAACCGAGGGGCCGGGCGCAGGGCCTTGCCTCTCAATGAGTTCCGCACGAACAGGAGGCGCCAGTGGCGCCTCCGTCGTGAGTCAGGACTGTCCGAAATTGAGAGGCAAGGCCCTGCGCCCGGCCCCTCGGTTCCCGTTTACGAGAGCGACGTTCTCAGCAACTCGTTGAAGAGCTTCGGGTTGCCCTTGCCGCGGCTCGCTTTCATGCACTGGCCCACCAAAAAGCCGATGACCTTCTGGTTGCCGTCACGATACTGCTGCGCCTGATCGGCACAGTTTGCCAGCACCTCGTCCACGATCGGCTGCAGCGCGCCGGCATCGCTCACCTGACGCATGCCGCGCTCGTCGACGATCTTGTTGGGATCGTCACCGGTCTGGGCCATAGCCTCAAAGACCTCGTGCGCCTGGTTGGAGCTGATGGCATCGGTCGCCAGCAGCTTGGCAAGGGCTGCCACCTGAGTCGGCGCGATGCCGGATTCGGCGAGCGACACGCCCGCGCCCTTAAGGTAGGCGATCATCTCGTTGACCAGCAGGTTAGCGACCGTCTGGGCCTCCTTGCCAGCCATACCGGCAGCGGCGGCCTCAAAAAACTCGGCAAACTCGGGGTCGCCGGCGATTTGCTCGGCATCGGCCGCCTTAATGCCAAAGTCGGCCTCAAAGCGGGCGCGCTTGGCATCGGGCAGCTCGGGGATCTCGCCACGGCAGCGGTCGATAAACTCATCGTCCAGATCGAACGGTGCCAGATCGGGGTCGGGGAACAGACGATAGTCGTCTGCCGTTTCCTTCACACGCATGACAACGGTGCGCTTGCGGCTAGGCTCCCAGTGGCGGGTCTCCTGGTAGATAATGCCGCCCTCCTCGAGCACCTCGGCCTGGCGGCAGATCTCGTAGGCAAGGCCGTCGTGCAGGCTCTTAAACGAGTTGAGGTTCTTAAGCTCGGTCTTGGTGCCCAGCTTGGTCTCGCCGCGGCGGCGCAGGCTCACGTTGCCGTCGCAGCGCATGGAACCCTTCTCCATGGAGCAGTCGGAAATACCCAGCGTCACAAAGATGCGACGGAGCTTTTCCATAAACAGGCGCGCCTCCTCGGGTGTGCGCAGATCGGGCTCAGTCACGAGCTCAATCAAAGGCGTGCCGCAGCGGTTGTAGTCGACGAGCGACTCGGCCGCGGCGGTAATGCGGCCCTCGGCGCCGCCCACGTGGACCATCTTAGCGGCGTCCTCCTCCATGTGGATGCGCATGATGCGGATGGGCACCGTGTAGGAACCGTCCTCGCGGCGCTCGGGCATCTGCAGGTTGGACGCGTCGTAGCTGGCCAGATGGCCGGCACGCTGGTTGCCCTCGCGCATGGTCGACGTCATGGACGTGGACAGACCCTCGGCGTTGGCCGAAGCGCTCGCCAGGCTCTGGGCCTCGGCCTCGCCAAACGCGCAGTCGGGGCGCTCGGCGGCACCGCGACCGGTCACGTCCAGGTCCAGGTGACCGTACATGGCAAAAGCGACCGGGCCCTGCGTGGTTTGGAAGTTCTTGGCCATGTCGGGGTAGAAGTAGTGCTTGCGATAGAACATCGAGTGGCGCTGGATCTCGCAGTTGGTGGCGAGGCCGGCCTTGACAATGCTCTCGATAGCGCGCTTGTTGGGCACCGGCAGGGCGCCGGGCAGGCCCAGACACACCGGGCACACGTTGGCGTTGGGCTCGTCATCGTGGCTGAGCTTGCAGTTGCAGAACATCTTGGTATCGAGTGCGGTGAGCTCGGTATGGATCTCCAGGCCGATCACGGCCTCCCAATCCTGCAGGACCTCGGAAAGCTCCTTCATTACAGCTCGCCCCCCTTCCCGGCAAAACCGGGCGCGACGGAAAGCGCGGGCGCACCCGTGGCGGCATCGACAAAGCCGCGCTCCAGGGCGCGGGCAAATGTGAGCAGCTGACGGTCCTTAAAGGCCGGACCAACCAGCTGGGCAGAAACGGGCAGCTTGCTGTCCTCGCCCAGGCCCAGCGGCACCGAGATACCGCCGTTTCCGCAAATGTTGAGCGAGATGGTGTACAGGTCGGAGAGATACATCTGCGTGGGGTCGCTGATCTCGCCAAACTTAAAGGCCGTGCGCGGCGAGGCGGGCATGAGGATGGTGTCCACCTTGGCATACGCGGCGTCGTAGTCCCGTGTGATGAGCGTGCGGGCCTTTTGTGCAGCGTAGTAATACTTGTCGTACACGCCCGAGCTCAGCAGGTAGGCGCCGAGCATCTGACGGCGCTTGGCCTCGGCACCAAAGCCGTGGGCGCGGCTGAGCGAGCTCTGGTCGGAAAGGTTGGCGCAGCCCTCCTCCTGATAGCCGTAGCGAATGCCGTCGAAACGGGCCAGGTTGGAGAACGCCTCGGCCGGGCCGATGACGTAGTAGGCGGCGATGGCGGCGTCCAGGTGCGGCAGGTCGACCTCGACCAGCTCGGCGCCCTGGTTCTGCAGCTCCTGGGCGGCGCGCTGAACAGCAGCCTTGACCTCGGGCGTCAGGCCCTCGGCCTCCATAAACGCAGGGATAATGCCCACGCGCTTGTCCTCGATGCTGTCGTTGAGATGCTCGGTAAAGTCGACGGCGCAATCCTGGCTGGTGCAGTCGTACGGATCGTGGCCCGCGCCGGTAAGCGCGTTCATGGCCAGCGCGACGTCCTCGACCGTGCGGCCAAAGGGGCCAACCTGGTCCAGCGACGAGCCAAAGGCAACCACGCCGTAACGGCTCACGGCGCCATACGTGGGCTTAAAGCCCACCACGCCGCACAGCGACGCCGGCTGGCGAATGGAGCCGCCGGTGTCCGAGCCCAGCGAGAGCGCGACCTCGCCCGCGGCGACGGAGGCAGCGGAGCCGCCCGAGGAGCCGCCAGGCACGCGCTCGGTATCCCAGGGGTTGTTGGTGCGGTGGAACGCCGAGCTCTCGGTAGAGCTGCCAAAGGCAAACTCGTCCATGTTGGCCTTGCCCATGGGCAGGCAGCCAGCATCGAGCATGCGCTGGACGCAGGTGGCGGTGTAGACGCTCTGGTAGTTCTCGAGCATGCGGGAAGCACAGGTGGTACGCGTGCCCACGAGGTTCATGTTGTCCTTAATGGCCAGCGGCACGCCCGCAAGCGGGGGCAGGGCCTCGCCGGCAGCGCGACGGGCGTCGATTTTGGCAGCAGCCTCAAGCGCGAGCTCGGGCGCCACCTGCAGAAATGCTTGGACTCCGCCCTCGCGCGCCTCGATGGCCTCGAGCGAGGCCTGCGCGACCTCGGTAGCAGAGAAATCGCCGGCGGCAACGTGCTCGGCCAGCTGCGCGGCCGTGAATCGATCGAGATTGAGCTTCATTACTCGCTCTCCCCCTCTCCCAAAATGGACGGCACGCGGAAGTAGCGGTCGCGCGCGCTGCCGGCGTTTTCGAGCGCCACGTCGAGCGGCAGGTCGCGCTCGGGCTCGCGCAGGTCATCGCCCATCACATTGGAAAGGCTTCCGATGGGATGGAACGTGGGCTCCACGTCGGGCAAGTCATATTGCAAGACGGGCTCGAGCATCTGGACGGCGTCGTTCATGTAGGACGTCATCTGGGTGAGCTCGTCATCGGTCAGTGCGATCTTTGCGTACTCGGCGATGCCGCGCACGTCTTTCTCGCTGAGTGCCATAGGCGCTCCCTTCCGCATAACAGATAAACCGCTCTAGTATACAAGGCAACGCCGCTTGGAGCAGGCGCTTTACCCAAATGCAGCGAAAACGTAACGTGGGCGGCGGGCTGGCAGGCGGCGGGCTGGCGGTTCTGCAGCAAAACCGCACCGCCCATAGCGAAAACCGTCTCGCCCGCAACGATAACCATCACAACATTCGACGCTTTTCGTCAAAATCGCGATTTTCATCGAATGTTGTGATGGTTTGGAAGCCCCCGACCACCACAAAGGTGTCTGTCCCCATTGTGGTGGTTCTGAACGATGTCTTATGCCGAGGCCTTGGCCTTGCGGCGCTTGCGAACCGCGTGGATCACGATGTCCAGCAGCAACAGCACAATGGCTACGACCACGATGAGCACGGCAAACTCGCGCTTGCCCCAGTGACGACCGGCCAGCGACTTTTGTTTGTCGACGTCCTTCTTGTTGTACTTGGTGCGCACGCAATGCACCAGCAGGCGATGGTCGTTCACGCCGTAGGGCGTGCAGGTGACGAGCGTCACCTTGTCGGCGCCGGGCTCGATGGTCAGCGACTCCATCTCCTCGGGCAGCACCACCTCGGAGTCCACCATCTTGTAGGCGAGCGTCTTGTTCATGGTGTGCAGCAGCACCAGGTCGCCGGGCTCCAGCGAGTGGATATCGTCGAACATGCTCAGGTTGCGCATGCCCGAGTGCGCGGTGAGCACGCAATGCGTCGAGGTGCCGCCCACCGGCAGGCTCGTGCCCTCCAGGTGGCCGACGCCCGCCATAAGGACTTCTTCGCTCGTGCCGTGGTAGATGGGCATACTCACGTCGATGGAGGGAATCTCGACCCAGCTCATCATGGGGTCGCGGTCAAAGATAAGCTGCTGAGCATAGGGCTCGATCTGGTCAGCGGGAAGCTCGGTGGCCTCGCCCGCCAGCTGCTCGTTAAAGGAGCGCGCTTGGAGCAGGATGCGCTCGCGCTCCTCGGCAGATAGCGCGTCCACGGTGCTGGACACGGTGCTGATCTGGTTGAACACGCCCGAGGCCTCGAGCCGGTCCAAGATCCACGGCCAAGTCATAAGGCCCACGCCAATAAGGATGATGACGATGGTGATGAGCCGGTCGGCCCAGCGCGGCAGTCGCTTGCGGCGGCGCTTGGGCTTTGGTTGAGGCTTGGGCTGAGGGCTTGAGCCGCCGTTGGCCGCGGCGTTATTGCTCTTCATATGTTTGGCGCCCTGCACCATCGCCGGTCACTCCTCTACAACTCAAGTTGTCTAAACAAATAATAGCTGATTAGCGAGCTCATGCGCCGGATAACGCAGCTAGGACCGAAACACCGCCTACAGTCCGAATTCTTGGAGACCCTCTACAGCGCATCTTGCCATGGATATTCCTTTCCAAACATGCGATCGACTTCGAGCTGAATTCGCTCATCGTCGATTGCCGCCAAAGATAGCGCAAGCGAAATGTTGTCGACACGGGAGGAGTCGGCGAACACGGGCGCATAGCGCCACACTTGGATCATCGCCGTTTCGTTATCCGGCAACTCCCCGCCTGCGACTTCGAGGTCGCACAGTTGACGCCATGTACTTCTTAAGACGGCCTTTTGTTCCATGCCCGGCGCAGCGAGCATCGAACGCGCAGCGAGCGCCGTCTCCCCGGCGTCAACAAGACAGTCAATCTGCGGTGTCTTCCTTGCAAAAAAGACCTTCGAGACAGGCGAGGAAAGCTCTACCATGTGCTCGCTGAGCAGAAGATCAACGGCAACAGGGAACACGACGACACGTCGCTCGCAACGATCGCGCCTCGCGAGCCCCCTGTCAACAAGCTCGGTTATGGCCTCACTCGCGCGGCTTGCCGAAATCCCAAGCGCACGACAAAGGTCATAGGGGCGATATGGCTCCTGGGCTGCTCCCCAGATTGCGGCAGCCTGCGCGTTGGGTGACATCTTGGTCGCGTGATTGTGAAACCGGGCACCGCCCCTCTCCGTACAGGCTGTGCCCATAAATGGAAGAAAAGCCTGTCTACCGGGGCAGACAAAGGGAATCCCTTGTGCGACCAACGCTTTGCGCTGACGTGCATCGGCATCAGGAAACGAAACGACAACAGGAGTCTCCGCGCGCAAGGCGAGCTGACTATAGACTCTCTTAGCCTCGGGAAGCCCGACGCCAGTAGGCAAACTTGCAAGCAAAAACGAAAAACCGTTTGCGTCAACAGCGCGGACCTCAATCGCCCGCAGATGCAGCGGCAAGCGTGCGAATCCAGGCCAAGCTCTGGCCTTGGCGGAGAGGCCTAGTGCTTCTTGTAAGTAGATTAGCGCTTCGTTCATTTCCATTGTTTTCGTTCGATTCCAGTTTATATTGGAATTATACATAATTTTCGGAATTAACGAGATTCTTTTCGTGCATAAGCCAGCATTTGAGTTTTCAAAATGTCCCGAATCGGCTGGGCGATTCGGGATACAATGTCAATAGAAAACGACGCACCCCGCGTAAGTACTTAGGAGCGCGGGCGGCTTAGTTTTCTGGTTTTGTTAAATGCCCGGGATCCGACCCCCGGGCATTCTTATTTGCGCTTTCGGCGCAAATGCCTTCTACCGTCCGCACCGCGCGTGCGCCTACGGACCTTAATCCGAACCTCATACGAGTCAAGAAACGCGATGACGAACGTACCCGCATCGGACGGTGGAGGCTGGCTGCGTTATCCAAAAAGAACGGGGCAGACTCCAGTGCGGAGTCTGCCCCGAAAAGAGAATGGCAAAGCAAGAACGTGGATGGACGAGAAAAGTGTCCGCAAGTCTCATGGCCATCACATCCCACCTGCCAAAGGGATGGGTGAGCGAGCGTTACTCCTGCTCGGACTCCTCAGCCTGCTTACGGCTGCGGATAAGGTGCGCCACGCCGATGCACAGCACCGCGCCACCAGCGATCCAAGTGAACGTCACGCCGTTAAGGCCGGTGAGGGGAAGGTTGGAGCCCTTCTTGTTCTCGACGGTAAGGGTGACAGTACCATCAGTCTGAGTAGCGTCATCAAGGATAACGAGGTCGGAAGTCTCCGCCGTCCTGGTGACTGTCACGGTCTGTGTCTCTTCCTCGGTTTTATGAAGACTGTCTGCACCAGACGCCTGAGTCGAGATCGTGAAAGTGAAGTCCTTCAGCGAATTGTAGTTGCCGAGGGCAGTCTGCTCATGAACGGTGTAAGTACCAGCGTCAAGTCCCTTGATGTAAATTTCGCCATTTGTATCAGTGAAGAACTCATGCGGCGTTTCACCAAGGTTGCCAAGTTCCTGAACGTATTTGCCCTTGGAAGCGCTGCCGTCCGCATTGTCATCAGGATTGGTAGCCCGAATGGTAAATCCGACATTCGCGAGCTTGTCCTTGCTTTTGTGATCTTTCTTGACAAGCTTGAGCGCATAGGTGTAGTCGCGAACAGTGTCGGGCACAGACTCGCCTTTGTCGGCACTCATGGGATTGTTGGAATAGATGAGCTTGACGGTGTTGAGGTTACCCTCGCCGCCGACCGTGACATTCTCTACCTTGTTGGGGTCGAGCTTGGCTTTATAGGTGACGACGACCTCAGATTGCTCGTTGAGCGTGACACCGGCCTGCTCAGCAGCAGCCTTGAGGTTGGCGAACTTGACCGTCAGGGTATTGGTTTCGCCGTCTATAGCCGCATCGTAACCAGTCACAGCGTTAACGGTCGTGTTCTTTAAAACTGTCGCGTCGTTGACCTTGACCTCAACGCTATCGAGATCGGCCGTCAGCCCAGCGGAGAGTTGATCGTGGAACTCGTAGTAATAGGTACCGAACGTGGCGATATTGTCAGCGACGGTACCAGTCAGCTGATATTGGACATCCTGGCCCATCTGAGAGTCAGCCTTATCGGCCCATACACTGGTAGACTTGTCATCCCTGACCTTCTTCGTAACCGTGGGGATGCTGGTCTTCTCGGTGACCGTCACGGGACCATCGCCAACGAGAGCGAAGATCGGAGAGGTACCAGTGTTCGGCTTGGCCGGATCCGTAAGACTATCAGACACGAAGAGATAATAGCCATCGCCATTAGTGTCCGGGCGCGTCCACTGCTCGCCTGCCTTAAAGGAGCTGACCGCAGCCTCCCCGTCTTCAGCTACAGCTTTAGCAATCGAATACAGCACGTCGCCAGGAGCGACACGCGTGCCATTGTTGTTTGCCGTACTAGCGGTGGTACCCGTTACATTTTGAGAAAGCCACTCAGCCACAACAGAAGCTGAAGCAGTATTCTCGAGCTTCTCGGCTCCTTTCTGCACGAGATCATTGTACTCAGCAGACCCCTGAATGGCGGTAATCACCTTGGGACCGATAGTTTGATTCGCCCATTCAATATCGGAAGCAACCTTGCCATTGCTCTTCTCGTCAACGACTTTGGCCTTGAAGATCTGATAAGCCTTGAACGTATTGCCCTTGTTGGCGTCGTCAACATTATTGATCGTGATCTTGCCCGGCGTACCCGCAGCAAACCCCATCGTGACGGGCGCCATCACGCCGCCGAAGCTCAGGGCTGCTGTGAGGCCGGCTGTTACTGCCAGGCGTGCGATGTTCTTGCTCATGCTCATCTTCTTTTCCTCCGTTTTCCAGTTAGTTCTCATTCGATCGATCATCATCTGTCTGTGTCTTAGCATCTACTTCGCTACGTCTCGCCCCGCTCTCTGTGGGGCTGCCAGCTACTCTTTATGGCTGCCACCTCCCCGCTTGACCAGGAGCGCGACCACGATGAGCGCGGTTCCGGCGACCGCTGCGGCGGCCGCGGCGTACATTGCCATATCGCCAGTCGAGGGCATAAAGCCTCCGGTGGTAATGCTAGGGGGTGTGCCGGTGGGCGTGTTGATGAGCGACGCCTCCAGGCTGCCCGTCGACCCGTCCGCGCTGTCGGCGCGCAGGGGCGACTCGGCCGTGATGGTGAGCTTGGGCTTGGCGGCCGCCACCTGGTCGACGTCCAGGCCCTCGGCCTTGACCGTCACGCAGCGCGTGCCCTCAAAGGCGGTGTAGCCCTTGGGCGCCTTGAGCTCGCGGACCTCCAGCTTGCCCGAGTCCACGCCCGAGACGGTCACGCGGCCGTCCTCGCCCGTGGTGACGGTGGCCTTACCTTCCGCATCCCACGTGCCGTCGGCCGCCAGCGTGCGGCCGCGGTCGTCGGTGGTGCTCAGAACCGCCCCGGGCAGCGGCTTGTCGCCGTCGCTGCCGCGCTTGGTAAGCGCGAGATCCCAGGTGTAGGCGCACGCGTCGTCGCTCGGCGTGCGGGTGAAGCCGGCGTCGCCGGACTGGTCGGCAAGAGGAGAGCGCGGGTAGCGCAGGTAGACCTCGTTGGGGTTGCCCTTCGCGATGCCGTGGTTGCACGCGCTGTTGAGCGGCGCATTGTACACAGCGACCACGCGGGCGCCTGCGGTGAAGGTGTCGGTCCCGCCGAGCGCGGCGATCAGGTCGCCGGTGCGCACGGTGAAAGTCCCGTCCACGGCCACCTTGGTGGTGCACTGGGCCGTGATGTCGGTCCAGCCCTTCGCGGCCTTAGTGCCGGCGCGTCCGTCCTTGCCGGCCGAGACGGCGCCGAAGCCGCCATCCGCGCCCGCCGCCACGTACACGCGCATGCTCGCGGCCACCTTGGAGGGGTCGAGCCCCGCGCTCATAGTATCGACGAACTGCACCGCATAGGTGTCATAGGCCGTGAGCCCCGCCGGGACCGTGGCCGAGAGGCGCCAGTACAGGTCGTCGGCGACCGTGGCGTCGGCGGCCTTCTGCCAGGCGGCAGTGCTGTCCTCCAGCACGTGCTTTTGGACCTTGGGCGTCGCGGCCTTGGGCTTAACGGTGACGGCACTGCCGCCGACCAGGACCATGACCGGCGCGGTGCCGGCCTCGCCCTGAGCGATGGCGTCGTCTTTGGCGACGATGAGCCAGTAGCCGCAGGGTAGCTCGGCCGTCGTGCCCGCGTTAAGGGCCACGGACACGGCGCCAGAGCTCTGGAGGGAACGAGCGAGCTGTGCGCTCAGCGCGCTCGTAAGGTGGGAATCGGTGTTGAGCCACTCGGCAGCTTCCTGCGCGGTGGTCTGGGAATTGGGCATGCCAGCGCTGTGCAGCACAGGCAGCGCGGCGTCGCGCACGGCGTCGCTTGCCCAGACAAGGTCGGTGGCGATCTTGGCGTCGCTGTCGTCATCGACGACGTTGGCGCCAAAGATCTGGTAGGTGTCGTAGCTGCGCGCCACGGTGCCTGTCACCGTGATGAATCCGGTCGCGCTCGGCGCGGCCTGCGCGGATGCGGGGAACACAACCGCGCAGGTGCCGATCAAGAGGGCAAGCAGCGCGAACAAGATCGGGAAGGAGCAAACTTTCTTATTCACGACGCTCGCCTCCCTTCGCATTCGCCTTGCGACGAATGTGCATCCAGGCCGCAGCAGCGCAAAGCACCGCCGCGCCGGCAAGGTAGGTCAGCGTAACGCCCGACATACCAGAAAGGGGCAAAGAGGTTGAGTAAGTGTTGGTGAAGGTGGGAGTGGACTTGGGCTTGGTGCCGTCGAAGTTGACAGAATGCTGGTCTTTCGTGGCGATATCCTTGCCGTCGGCGTCCTTGATCTTGGTGTAGGTCACCGACTCGGCCTCGATCGAACCGTCCTCCTGGTCCTTCATCCTGACATCAAATCGATAGACCGACTTGTCGTACTTATATTGCGAGAACCACGAAACCTCTGCACTCTCGCGCACGTAGTACGTGAAGTCTTTGTAAGCACCACGACCCGGATCAGCAGAATCACTCTGCTTCAATTTGTCAAGTGTGTACTCAATCTGTGAGAACTCAAGCATCTGGAGCTTGTCGCCGTCAGCAGTGGTCGTAGCCTTCTTGGCATCAGTCGTACGCCTCTCAGCGCTCTCGAATTTTTCGTTATCCGCAAATTCGAGCGTGAACTTCTTCATCTCGCCACCCTTAACGACCTTGGTCGCTGCAGGCGTCCAGGAACCAAGAGAGTTATAGGGCTCAATTTTGTTGATGAAGGTCGGGCTATCATTGCCACCGATAACAACCGTAGTCGTCGTGTCATCCGACGAGTTGTTATCCGATGGACACGTAACGGAGTAGTTTGCGCGATCAAGTTCTACGAAATCCTGATCCCCCTTGGCCTTTTTATGGACGGTGACTTTATTCACCTTGTAATAATTAATAGGAATCTTCATGAGACGGTCAGTTTTGTATGGTTTGTTATCGACTGTTGCCACGATCTTGTAAATGGTCTTATCGAAATTGGTGTCCAATTCGTTGACGCCGCTGATGGGCTCCTCAACTAGATAGAAAACGTACTGCCCCGAAGAATAGTCCTTGCCAGAGTCGAAGGTGATGCTGCCGTTTGACTGATCAACAGTTGCCTCGCCTGCAACGCTGCAATCGCCCATATCAATTGTGCCGTCATCTTTCCAAGAAGGTGCTGTACCGCCGTCCTGACGCAGCAGCATAAACTTGTATCCGTGTCCGTTAAGGCTTTGCGAGACACCATCTTTTTTAAGCACCTTGGTGGCGATGAGCTTCATGTTCGGATAAACGCTCAGCTCAGCGACCTCGCCAACGGTGAGATCGCCGTTGGTCATGATGCCGCCGCCATGGGTGTACGAGTAGTTGCCACTGATGATGGTCGTAGCTGCCAATTGCGCCTTTTCTACGGCCTCATCAGTCGGATGGGCCTCCAAACCGAACATGTACTTGGCCTCGGCACCGCCGTTGGCATCGATGGTTATCTTCGTTTTATCGCAAGTGCCCTGCCAGCCAGCTGAGCCGCCGCCGAGCATCTTGCCGAGCACAACTGCAACCGTCTTATTGCTGTCATTCTTGCGCACGAGGAAGAAATCCTTGTGGCCGGCTTCTTTGAAGTCTTTGGTAATGTAGTCAGGATTGCTGTCCTCGTTCTTGCCATTACCACCGGCAGACATGTGATCACTTAAACCATTATCCGTATTGTTGTAGATTGCGGCACCATTTGAGTGCGAAACAATTGTCTCGCCCGTAGGGCAGGCACCGATGCCACCACCCCAGCCGCCGGCCTCATTATCAGTAATCAGCGTCCTTACGATGTTAAGCTTGCCGTCCTTTTGGACAAAGACGCCACCGCCGCCCCAATCGCCGCCATGGCTCTTACCCGTCATGGTCTTGTTGTTGGTGATGTAAACCTTGTTGAACGCGCCCGGCTCAGTCCCAATATCGCCGGTAGTACCGGTGGAAATACGGAGACCACCGCCCTCGGCGTTTGCAGATTCGTTGCCGGCAATCGTGCCGCCTGTCATTTTAAACGTAATCGCCTGGTTCCAGAAACCAGCGTAGATTCCGCCACCGGCCTCTTTGGAGTAATTGGCAGTAACGGATCCACCCGTCATGGTTAACGTCCCTCTGTGCGTGCATGCAATTCCGCCGCCGCCAAGCAGGCCGAAGTTGTAAAGATTGGAATCAGCAATCCAAGCGTCGACTCGATTGTTGGTAATATTGGCAGATCCGCCGATGGTGACGTTCGCGCCCTTGGTATAAACACCGCCACCGTATCCGCCGTCTCCGGTGTCACCGCCGCAGCTGTTGCCGCTGATGCCCTTAGCGTACGTAGCGTTACCCGAGATGACACCGCCGGAGAGATTCAACGTGACACCGCTGTCGGCAAAAATACCACCACCGGAAGCAGCCTTATTCGCTGCGATCACGCCGTCGGTCATGTTGACCGTGACTTTCGCGCCGTTTACGCACAGGCCGCCGCCCCAGCCGCCATGTTGCTGATTGAGATTCGCGCCAGTAATAAAACCGCCATTGATATTCACCTGAGTTTCATTGCTTTTCCCCTCGGCAAAGATGATATGACCGTTGTTGGCCAAATCCCTCGGTGTCGTGATCATGCCACCGTTGAGGTTAAGCGTGCCGCCATCCGCAACAGAGATGACCTGTTGGACCGAACCCCTGTTGGATGCAGCAACGATTGCGCCGAAACCGCTGACGACATGCTCAGTCGTGGTTTCAGTGGTGGTGGTGCCAAGGGTATCTGCGTTAGGCGCGCTCGTGGTTTCATAATAGGTTAAGCTCTGAGGAGTACCTTTGTTGTCACCGGTCCATGCCATAGTTGCAAGCTTGCCAGGATTGTTATCAACGACCGAAGATGTATCGCTAACATGGGCAGAGTCTTCAACGGTAAGCGCACCGCTCTCTACCGTAATGAACGTGTCGTTATTACCAACGCGGTAATAAAGCTTGTGACCCGCAAGGTCGATTGTAGTATTTTGCCTGATAGTGATTGACACACTTGAACTAATGTCAGCCTTAAGACGTAGTTTATCGGGTTTAGTCGGGGCGTTAAGGTACGCTGTCAGGTCTCCGTCACTCGCCAGCAGCGTGTACCCATCCTTATCTTTTTGAAGTCCCGAAACCTCACCTTCATTTGCAACAGTAGCGACCTTATAGACAGACTGTCCATCATCCGCGGGCTGCGCAGCGCTCTCGGCTCCCGTGTCATCAGACGACGGGGCCGTCCTGAGAGCATCGTCGCCGGTCTCGTCGCCCTCGGTCTCGTCGCTATCCTGGTTTTCGGTATCCCCGTTGTTGGTGCTGTCTACATCAGTAGACTCAGTTGAGGAATCCCCCCCCATCACAGTTTTCTCGGCAGAAACTGTCTGGGCATCGTTGGCAATGGCCTGCGAGATCGGAGGCATGACGAGCGACAGTACCAGGCTCAAAACGGAGGCTCCGCACAAAACGCCTGCCAGTACACGGCGCGTCGCTTTATTACTCTGCTTAGATTTGTCCGAATTCGCTTTCATCGATGTCTCCTCCCCAAGAGACCGCGATCTTGCTCTTTCACCATCAAACGTATCTGCGCAATCTGTAATTGCGCTCGTTTAGTAATGCAATTATAACGATTGTTTAAACATCTGAGCAACAAAACCGACATTTTTGTAGCGAGTTCTCAATTCTCTTGACATTTGCTCAGATTTACCTTCGTTTATTCGCTATCTATTTTTTGTTTCTGCTGGTAATTTAGTTGCGTATTATTTTTTAATGGCATTAGATTTATTTGCACAACATTTTGCTCAAGAGCAAACATCCTGTGAACGGTCGAAAATCGACCGTGAGCGGTAGGTCATTAACCGGAAGGAATATCCTACCAAACTGATGAGAATATCTTTAACCCATCGGTGGTTAGAAGCATGGTGTTCAGACAACAATATTTGAATTTTCCCACAGATTTTAGGTATCAATTCGCCCAAAACGCCTGAGGCCACCGCAAAGGCGCCCGTCTCCATTGTGGCGGCTCTCCCCCAGCGCTACAGCAGATGTTCCTCGATAAAGATCGCGATGCCGTCTTCGTCGTTACTCGCGGTTACAAAGTCGGCGGCGGCACGGGTGGCGTCGCTGCCGTTTGCCATGGCCACGCCCACGCCGGCGTCGGCCACCATGCAGGTGTCGTTGTCCGCATCGCCAAACACGCAGATGTTCTGGAGCTCCATGTCGTTGAGCTCTGCCACGCATACAAGGCCGCGCGTCTTGGACACGCGCGGATCCATGAACTCGTAGAGTCGCTGCGTGGTTTGCAGAGCCGCCGCCTTAACAGTGTTATCGGCAAACGTCGACGCCCGCTCAATCACCCGCGGCATTACCTCGGGCGCCATGGTAAACATCACCTTGGGCTGCGGCTCGCGCAAGAACTCGGCAAAATCGACCACCTGGTAGGGCACGCCGTCGACGCGCGACAGGTGCTCGACGCACGCGTTGCTCTCGGGCACGTAGAACACGCCGTCTCGGGGGCAGACGGGCGTTGCCGGAAGGTCCGCCATGTGCTTGCAGATACGCGCGATGGTCTCGCCCGGCAGCGGGAAGCTTAGCTCGTTGATGTCGTGCGCGCGGTCGATGACCTCGGCGCCACCGCAGCCCACGAGCACGTCCACTAGGCCTTCGATGCCCCATAGCTCGTACATGGCCTCGGTCGCGTGGGCGTCGCGCCCGGTGCACAGGCCAAAGAGCACGCCGCGCTCGCGCAGGGCGCGGATCGCCGCCACGGTGCGCGGGGACACCGTGTGCTGGCTCGTGAGCAGCGTGCCGTCAAGATCGCAGAACACGGCTTTGATATGGCTGAAGGTGGTGTCCATGGGGGCCTTTCTGGGTTGTGCGGCGGTGCTGGATGAGGTCAGAATGGTGTACATGGTATACCAAGGCGCAGGCGCGGCCTGTCAAAGCAAAAACCACCACAAAGGCGCCTGGCCCCTTTGTGGTGATCGCGGCGTCTACGGGCCAAACCATCACAACATTCGACGTTTTTCGGCAAAATCGCGATTTTTACCGAATGTTGTGATGGTTTCTTACTGCTTTACGGCACGTTCCAAGTGATTGCGTCCAAACAGCAGCAGTGCCGCGGGAACCGCCGTCACGACCATGCCTGCCCCCACGAGTGTCCGTTGTACGCCAAATGTTGCCGCCAGCCACGGGGCAATCGCCAGAGGGGCCACACCAGCGAACATATTGCCAAAGCCCATGACCGAATTGACGCGACCAAGCTGCTCGAGCGGAGCCGTCGTCTGCACAATGGTGTTGTGGAGCGGGTTGACGACACCCCAAGCTATACCCAGGGCGATCTGGCCGACAAGGGCCACGCCCACGTACGGTGTCCCCACATAGAGCAGACTTCCCAGGCCCACGGACATAAGCGCCACGAGCAGCGTTTTAAGGTTGACCAGGTGCGGCGGCAAGCGGAGCGCGAGCACGGCACCCAGCACCGCGCCGACACCGCAGGCAGACGAGAGCCAGCCCATCCACTCAACGCCAACGCGTAGGACATCGCGATAGAAAAACGACTCGAGCGGATCGAAGGCTCCGTAGCCAAAGTTCGAGAGAAAAATAATGCAGAAAAGTAGCGCGAGGACGCTGTTGGTGAAGACTGTCTTGATGCTGGTCGCGAAGGTGGCGCGGGCGGGCGTGCTGGGGTTGGAGCTTTGTCCCGCACGCTCCCCTTCCTCTGTCGAATCGGCATCCGCATGCCCGGCGACATGGCTGGTCTGCGGCCTAAAGCCCCAACCGGCGACGAGCGCCAGCACGGTAAAGAGCATCATGAGCACGAACACCGCGCGTGACGATGCAGCCGCCGCGACAAAGCCGCCCAGAGTGGGGCCAACGATAATACTCACATTTGAGAACATGGCGATGGCGGAGTTGATGTCTTTGAGCTCGACAGGATCGTCGGTGAGGTAGGCCGGATAGGATGTGGCGATGGGCTGGGCGAATCCCATCGTAAAGCCCAGAAACACCGCGCCGAGCAGGACGACGCCGGTCACGCTACCAAAGGCGATGATTGCCGTGCCAGTTGCGACAGCGCCGACGATGCTCAACAAGAAATGGCGGCGCGGACCCCAGGCATCGAGCGCCGCTCCACCCGCAAAGGATCCCAGGATCACGAAAACGTTCATAAACAGGACGGCCAGCGATGTCGCGACGACCGAGGCATCGTCCGCATAGGTAAGCGTTCCGATGACGCCGATAAAATAACTGGTCTGAAACCCGGTGTAGATGAGGAAGCGCATTGCCACCAGGCGTTTAGCCTGCGCGGACAGCGACGAGTGTGGTTTTGGGAATACAGATGCGGGCATGGGGGCTCCTTATCGCATACGAATAGCGGGCAGCGGGCATTCGCCGCGCCGTCCATTAGCTCAATCTATCCGTATGCCTTGCTAAGGTCGCATCGAGCCCTTTCCTTACGTCTTTCCGCCCAACATGAACTACTCGGTAGATTTTAAGGCATGTCCCTAAGATCTACCGAGGTGGTCTTGGATGAGATCGCAGATGGCTCGGGCGTCGTTGATGTTGATGGCTCGGGTCGCAAAGCCGGCGTCGAAGGCCTGACGCGCCAGGGCTTCGTTGCAGGCAAGGGCCAGCGTGTGACCGTCGACCAGGTCGAGTGAGCTCTTGCCACGCAGACGGTCGACACCGGAGCGCGCGACCACGATGTTGTCGAAGCCCTCGGTCTTGTAGCCCTCAATGATCACCACGTCGACATCGTTGTAGCGCGACAGCAGCTCGCGCGCGGGCATCTCGTCCTCCTCGCGCGTGTCGGCGTACTCCGCCCAGCGCGTGGCGCAGATGAGACCCACGTGCTTGGATCCGGCCTGGTGATGGCGCCAGGTGTCCTTAGCGGGCACGTCGATATCGAAGCCGTGGTGCCCGTGATGCTTGAGCGAACCCACGCGCAGGCCGCGGCGGGTGAGCTCAGCGATAACCTTCTCGACGAGCGTGGTCTTGCCCGAGTTTTGGTAGCCGATAAACGCGATCGCGGGGACGGTCGGTGTCGGAGCTGCGGGCGCGACGGCGACGGGTGCGCTTGCGGGCGCGGCGCCGTCAGCGGCCACGGCCTCAACGGCAGCGGCCTGACGCTCTGCGCGATCCCACACACCCGAGCGGCCGCCCTCCTTGTGCAGCAGGCGCACGTCGACGATCTCCATGCCGCGATCGACCGCTTTGCACATGTCATAGATCGTAAGGCACGCAGCGCTCGCGCCGGTCAGGGCCTCCATCTCGATACCCGTCTTGCCCGTCACGCCCGCCGTAACCAGCACGTGAAAGCCAACCTGCCCGTCTGCGCGCGCCAGCGCCCAGCCCTCGGGCACGTCCTCGGCCGGCGTCCCCGCCGCAGCGATGGGCGCAATGTCGCACTTGCTCTTGGTAATAAGCAACGGATGGCACATGGGAATGATGTCGCTCGTGCGCTTGATGGCCATGATGCCCGCCACGCGCGCGCAGGCAAGCACGTCGCCTTTTTTGGCGCGGTCCTGAAGCACCATGGCCTGCGTCTCGGGATGCATGAGGATGGTGCCCTCGGCGATGGCGATGCGATGGGTCTCGGCCTTGTCGGACACGTCGACCATGCGTACCTCGCCCTTGGCGTCCACATGCGTCAGCTCGTCGCGACGGGCGTCACGGGCGGGTTCGGTGGCAGCGCTGGCAATCGGCTGCGCGGGCACGGCGGCGTTGCCTGCATTCGCCGCAGCCGTGACTTTATGGGCAGACATCGCGGCCCTGCGAGCGGCCTTGGTGGCATCGGCGTACCTGCTCTTGGCCATATGATCATCCTCCGATTTGGGACATAAATCGTTGCGTGCCCTCAATTATCGCGTGTTCCTGCGGTTTGTGGGCCACGGCATCGCGCCAAATCGAAAGTACCTGCATATCATCACCACGGCGCAACGCCTCGCGCACCGAATACTCGGCATCGCTGAACAGGCACGGACGCACGTTGCCATCGGCCGTCAGGCGCAGGCGGTTGCAGCTCGCGCAAAAATGGTTGGACATGGCGCTGATGAAGCCGACCGTTCCCGCCGCGCCCGGAAAGCGCCAATAGCGCGCGGGGCCCGCGCCGGCAGGAGCGTCGGTGATGTCAAGCGGTTCGAGCTCGCCCAGACCCATCGCGGCGGCCCCGGCATTGACGCGCGCCCGCAGCTCGTCGCTCGGCACGCTGTCGCTCGCATCCCACAACTCGGGGTTGAGCGTGGGTGCGTGAGGGTCCACGGCGCAATGCGAGCTCGTGCGCTCGTCGCCGATGGGCATGTATTCGATAAAGCGCAGGTGGATGGGGCGGTCGACGGTCAGTCGTGCGAGGGCCGCCACATCCTGGTTGAGCCGGCGCACAACAACGCAGTTGACCTTAACGGGCTCAAAGCCCCAAGCCAGCGCCGCGTCGATGCCAGCCATGGTCTGCTCGAGTCGACCCAGGCGCGTGATCTTTCCAAAGAGCGTAGGGTCGAGCGTGTCGAGCGAAATGTTGACGCGGTTAAGCCCCGCGTCCTTGAGCTGCGGCGCCAGCTTGGGCAGCAGAGCTCCGTTGGTGGTGAGCGAGATGTCCTCGATCCGCGGAATCGCGCGGATGTCGCGAATGAGCGGGATGATACGGCGGCTGACCAGCGGCTCGCCGCCCGTCAGGCGTACGCGGCGAATGCCCTCCCCCGCCACCAAGCGCACAAAGCGGGCGATTTCCTCGGCGCTGAGTAGCTCGTCGTGTGCACGGGGCGCCACGCCATCGGCCGGCATGCAGTAAATGCAGCGGAAATTGCACTTGTCGGTAACGGCAATGCGCAGGTAGTTGATATCGCGGCCAAAGTCGTCATGTTGCACGTGCCCGTCCACGCAGCCCTCCCCTCACGCGGCGTTTTATTCTTCGGAAAACATAATACCCCACGAGAGAATCATGCCGACACCCGTACGACAGGACAGGTCGCTTCGAGCAAAACGGACTTCCCAAGCCCATCCTCAACACACAGACCATCACAACATTCGATGCTTTTCCCGTTTTTGGCAAAAAACGTCGAATGTTGTGATGGTTTGCCTGCCCACGGCACCCCGTAGAAAGACCAAAGCGCCCCTAGAGGCCGCCGTCCCAGTGGCGAATCACGAATTCTCGAAGGTCGTTCTGCCGCTTTTGGAACGCTTCGCTTCGGTCGCACTTGAGGCCCATAGCGAGCGCAATGGCGTTCATCGCCCGGTGCAATTGCAGCTGATGGGCAAACTGAGTCCCGGTGAGGACGATCATCCTAAAGCCCAGCGCGCTCAGTACGGTCATACGCTCCGCATCCGACGCGCTGCGCTGTTTATCAAGATGGTCCGAGCCGTTGTATTCAATCCCCGTACCGCTCGCAGGCGCATATACGTCAATCTCGAAATACCCGGCCTTTGCGAGACACTTGAACTCGTTGGGAACATCGACCCTATGGTTGAGCTCGATTTTGGCGTATCCCAGCCCGCCCTGGAAACGTTTTGCTACGACCATGATTGCGGTGGCCGTCTCCATGGGCGACCGCGCGCCATCGTGCACGCGCTTGAGCACGGCGGCCGCGCGTATAGCCCCCTGACGAGATCGGTTCTCATTGCAATAGGCAATCAAGTCGGCAACGGTATACCTCTGCCCCATCTCGATATAATCGCCTGTCGACAGATGATTCAAATGGTATCGGGCGCAGATTTCGTAGCCATATTCCAGCTGCTCGGGCTCACTCATCCACGAACCCGCCTGGACAAAGCACATGGCCTCATCAACCACCAGAAGGCCCTCTGCCACCTCGATAAGATGGCCTGGAGGTACCGGCGCCCCAAACACGTGGCACCTAAATCCAGCCGGCGTCGAGCGCTCAAAATCGAAGTTGACGAGCGTGTCGATATGATCGAGCTCTTCTCGTGGAATACCAAGCGAAACCAGATAGTCGGTAACGATCCCAACTGCCGTTGAAGCCCTCAGTCCCTTGGCATCGAGTCCCAATTTGGGCAGGCTCGCAGTCGGCTCCGCCTCGCTAGCAAGCGAGTCCTCATCGTATAGGCTGCTTGCTCGCGAGAGCGGCTCGGACGGGCGCGCCACGTTGTGGTACAGCCAGGCAGTCTTATGGGACAAGACGATCGGCAGGTCCATGAGCCCTCCAATGGAGTCGGATAACCAACCTTATTCCCCTGCCCACGGGTCCGCACACCTTCGTGCACAAGAAAGCGATTCCACCCGGCCGAGTGGCAGAAAAACCATCACAACATTCGATGCTTTTCCCGATTTTGGCAAAAAACGGCGAATGTTGTGATGATTTGAGGCTAGGTGAGGGGCATGGAGGGGTCAAAGCATCGTGCTTGGAGCGTGACTATTTTCGCCCCGTCGTCATCACAAACCTTGACTCTACAATCGTTATAGGGTTTTCACTACACTGGTACGTAAACAAACCCAGCCAGAAAGCCCCGCCCATGGAACACGACCTCACACGCGGCAATGTCCCCAAGACCATCGCGGTCTTTGCCCTGCCTTATATGCTCTCGTACTTTTTGCAGATGCTCTACGGCATGGCCGACCTGTACATGATGGGGCAGTTCAGCGGCGCCGCCGGCATCACCGCCGTAGGCAATGGCGCGCAGACGCTCTATATCATTACCGTGACGCTCGTGGGCCTGGCCATGGGAACGACGGTTATCGTCGGCCACGCCGTGGGCTCGCGCCGGTTTGACCGCGCCGAGACCGCCATCGGCAATACCATCACGCTGTTTATGGGTGTCTCGGTGGTACTGGCAGGCATCTTGCTCGCGCTGTGCCCGCAGATCGTGGCACTCATTGGCACGCCGGCCGAGGCGGTCGAGGGCACCGCCGCCTACCTGCGCATTTGCTTTATCGGCATTCCCTTTATCGCCGCGTACATCATTCTTTCGGCCATCTTTCGCGGCCTGGGCGATTCGCGCTCGCCCATGTACGTGATTGGCGTGGCATGCATCATCAACATCGCGCTCGATTTTCTGTTTATCGGCCACATGGGGCTCGGCCCCGTGGGCGCGGCGCTCGGCACGGTGACCGCGCAGACGGCCAGCGTTGCCCTCGCGCTCGTGTGGCTCAAGAGCCGCCGCACGAACATCCACGTTAAGCGCAGCGACCTGCGCCCCCAGCCCGAGGTGCTCGGTAGCATTCTTAAAATCGGCGTGCCCGTGGCCGTGCAGGACGGCTGCATCCAGGTGGCGTTTATGTTCATCACCGTCATCGCCAACCACCGCGGTCTGGTCGACGCCGCCGCCGTGGGCCTGGTCGAAAAGATGATCAGCTTTTTGTTCATTGTGCCGAGTTCCATGGGCGCTACCGTCAGCGCGCTCACGGCGCAAAATGCCGGCGCGGGCAAGGGCGATCGCGCGCGTCAGGTACTCAAGGACGCCATGACCATCTCGGTGGTGTACGGCTGCCTGATCACGGTGCTGATGTGGCTGGCGGCGCCGGCGTTTATCGGCTTTTTTGCCAAGGACGCTGCAGTAGTCGCCGCCGGTACCGGCTATATGCGCAGTTATATTTTCGACGCGATTTTTGCCGGCATCCACATTTGCTTTAGCGGCTTTTTCGCTGCGTATGGCAAGAGCTACATCGGCTTTGCGCACAACGTGCTGGCCGTGGTGCTCATTCGCGTGCCCGGTGCATGGCTACTGTCGAACGCCTATTCCGACACGCTGTTCCCCATGGGTATCGCCTCGCCGTGCGGATCGATTCTATCGGCGGTCATCTGCGTGATTGCCTTTACCGTGCTCAACCGCCGCGGAACTTTTGACAAGCTGATGGCGTAGCGAGGCGACGCATGCCTAGCACCTCTCCCCTGTTTTTACCGAAAGGAGCGGTCCTGTGACCGACATGCCAAGCGAACACACCGAGGGCCTGCTCCGCATTGGCGAGGTGGCGCGCCTGCTCAATTTGAGCGTGGGCACACTGCGTCATTACGAGCAGATGGGGCTGTTAGAGCCAGCATATGTCGATCAGGCGAGTGGGTACCGCTACTACGGATCGCGGCAGCTCTCCACCCTCAACACCATCGGCAACCTGCGCGTTCTCGACTTGCCGCTGGCGCAGATTCGCGAGTTTGTCACTACGCGCGATATGGATTTGATGCAACGGCAACTGACCAAGCAACAGGAGTTAATTGAGCACAGGCGGCGTGAGTTGGAGCGCATGTCGCGCAAGATTGACCAGCGGCTTGCCTTGCTTCATGGCGCTTTGAATGCTGATCTCGACACCATTAGCGAAATCGAGGAACCCGAACTTCGCTGCGCCACGCTGCACGAGCGCGTCAATCCCACCGACGCCTATTCGCTGGGATGGCATATCCGCCAGCTTCAGCAGGGGCAGCACGAAACCTTTGCCTATCTGGGCAATCTGGGTGTGGGTATCGCGCCCGAACGCCTGGCCGCCGGCGACTTTGACGGCTACGACGAGGTCTTCCTGCTGCTCGATGACACCGATGATTACTTGGGCGACGTCGAGACACGGCCCGCCGCGCGCTGTCTGACCATAAGCTTCCGCGGTACACATGGGCAAGCAGCCCCACGCTACGAGCAGCTGCTCGGCTATATGTGCGAGCACGGCCTGACACCCGCCGGTCCCTCACGCGAGATCGCCCTCATCGATGACATCATCAGCGACGACCCGGCAACCTACGTGACGCAGATCACGGTGCCGGTTGCCCCAGCAAAGTAAGAACCGCCCGGAAGGCATCGCGCTTCCGGGCGGTTTTTCAATTTGGTTATCGATGCGCTAAGCCTGGGGCACCTCACCGGTAGCCAAGATCTGCTCGAGCGCGTCCTCGTCCAGCACGGGTACGCCCAGCTGCTCGGCTTTGGTGAGCTTGGAGCCCGCTTTGGGGCCGGCGACCAGATAGCTCGTCTTCTTTGAAACACTGCCCGAAACCTTGGCGCCGAGCACCTTGAGCGCCGCACCCGCCTCGTCGCGTGTGCGGTTGACGAGCGTGCCGGTCAGCACAAACGTCAGACCCGCGAGTGGCTGTGCGTCGGCGAGCTCGCCCGCCACGCCAGCGTCGGCCGCAGCTTGCGCGTGCGCGGCGCCCAGGTCGACCTCGAGCGACAGGCCCGCCTGACGCAAGCGCTCCAGCACGGCAAGGTTTTCGGGCACGGCCAGGAACTGCTTGACGCTCGCCGCAATCTTGGGACCGATGCCCTCGCACTCGGCGATGTCCTCTTCACTCGCCAAGATGAGCTTATCAATCGACAGGAATCGCTCGGCGATGACCTCGCCCACGCTCTTGCCCACGTGGCGGATGCCCAGGGCAAACAGCACACGCCCGAGTGGCTGGCTCTTGGACTTGTTGAGCTCGGCGATGATTTTCTCGGCCGTCTTGAGGCCTACCGGAATGGGATCGCCCTTCTTAACGCCCTTTTTGCTATTGGTGCTCGCGTACACGCGCCCCGTATCCAGGCCTGCGATGTCATCGACCGTGAGCTGGTAGAAGTCTGCGACATCGTGGATCAGGCCGGCAGCGATCATCTTGTCGACGATCTCGTCGCCCAGGCCATCGACGTCCATGCAGCCGCGGCTCACCCAGTGGAGCAAACGCTCCTTGAGCTGTGCGGGGCAGTCGATGGACACGCAGCGGTAGGCAACCTCGCCATCCTCGTGAACCACGGGGCTACCGCACACGGGGCAGACCTCGGGCATGTGCCAGTCGACCGAATCGGCCGGGCGCTTGTCGAGCACCGGGCCCACGACCTCGGGAATCACGTCGCCCGCCTTGTGCACGATGATGGTATCGCCCTCGCGCACGTTTTTGCGGCGGATCTCGTCGATGTTGTGCAGCGTGGCGCGCGCGATGGTGGAGCCGGCGACCGTCACCGGGTCGAACTCGGCGACCGGCGTGAGCACACCAGTGCGGCCAACCTGGATGCGAATCTCGCGCAGGATGGTCTGCTTTTCCTCGGGCGGGAACTTAAAGGCAATGGCCCAGCGCGGTGCGCGGGCGGTAAAGCCCAGGTCGAGCTGCTGCTGGAAGCTGTCGACCTTTACGACCACGCCGTCGATGTCGTAGTCCAAGTCGCCGCGATGCTCGAGGGCCTGGGCGCAGAACTCGTGGACCTCGGCCGGCGTGGCGCAGCGGGCCACGTTGGGGTTGACGCTAAAACCGGCGCTGCGCAGCCAGTCGAGAAATTCGCGCTGGCTGTGGACGTGCAGCGGATCGGTATCGGCGATGGCGTAGATAAAGGTGGCCAAGTCGCGACGCGCCGTGACCTTGGGGTCTTTTTGGCGCAGGGATCCTGCAGCGGCGTTGCGCGGGTTGGCAAAGGGGTCACGGCCCTCGGCATCGGCCTCTTCATTCAGACGAACAAAGCTGCCCTTAGGCATGTAGACCTCGCCGCGTACTTCGATGGTACGCTCGCGGTCGGCGCCCATATGAGCGAGCGCCGGCTCGGACAGGTGCATGGGCACGTCCTTGATGGTGCGCACATTAAGCGACACGTCCTCGCCCGTGGTGCCGTCGCCGCGCGTTGCCGCGCGCACGAAGGTTCCGTTTTGGTAGGTCAGGGCCACGCCCAGACCGTCAATCTTAAGCTCGCAGGTATAGGTGACGCTGCCGGCACCGAGCGCATCCTCGGTGCGCTGGAGCCATGCGTCGAGCTCGTCCAGATCCATGGCATCGTCCATGGAATACATGCGCGCCATATGCGTGACCGGCGTAAATTGCTCGCTCACGTATCCGCCCACACGCTGGGTATAGCTGTCGGGCGTCACCAAATCGGGGTAGGTCGCCTCGATCTCCTGCAGCTCAACGAGCATTTTGTCGAAGGCGGCGTCCGTGATCTCGGGTGCGTCGAGCATGTAGTAGCGGTACGCGTGGTAATCGAGCTCGTGGCGCAGCTCGGCCGCGCGCGCTGCCGCCTGGGCATGGGCGTCGGTCGGTGCGGCGGCATCCGCGCTCGCGGACGTTTTGGTATCGATATCCACACCGTCACCAAACAGGCTCGATTGCTCCATAGCGGCACTCCTTCGCTCGATTTCAAACGGCTACTAGAGTACCACCGGCCACGACGAGGCCGAATAACCCTTTCAAACCGCACCGAATCGGCAGCCGCCAGACCGGAGTGGATCGCGCGATCAAACCATGCCTTTGCCATTTCTAAATGATCCGTTTTCCTCCGCCTCCAACGGATCAACAAGAAAAGAGGGGGCTGTCCCGCGTTGGCGGGACAGCCCCCTCTGGCATCGGTATGTGTGATACGGCTCGTTAGTAACCCTGGCCGTAGCCTTGACCCTGGCCCTGGCCTTGCTGGCCGAGTAGCTCCTCCAGGTACTGGCGCAGCTGCTCATCGGTAATGCCGCCGTTGCCGGTGTCGGTCGCGCTGTCGTTCTGCTGCTGGTTCTGTAACTCCTCATCAGAGCCCAGCTCGACGGTGACCGTCTTCTCTTCCTTGCCGCGCATGAGCGTGATCTCGACCTTCTCGCCCACCTCGTGGCTGCGCAACGCGATGATCAGGCCATCGGCGCTCGTGATCTCGTCGTCGCCCAGCTTGGTGATGACATCGCCTTCCTGGATGCCAGCCTTGGCGGCGGGGCCATCCTCGACGACGCTCGCTACATACGCGCCGCTATCGGTGCTCAGCTTGTTGGTGCGGGCGTTGAGCGCGTTGACGCTCGAAAGCGTAGCGCCCATGTACGGATGCACCGGCGTCTTGCCGTCGATGATCTGGTCGGCAATGTTCTTGGCATAGTTGACCGGAATGGCAAAGCCCACGCCCGAGCTGGAGCCCGAGTAGCTCTCGATGAGCGAGTTGATACCCACAAGCTCGCCGTTATCGTTAACGAGCGCGCCGCCGGAGTTGCCCGGGTTGATGGCGGCATCGGTCTGGATCATGTTGGCATAGATGGTGTTACCGTTGGCAGAGCTCATGGCCGTAGAGCGATAGAGCGCCGAGACGATACCCGTGGAGACAGACTGCTCGTTGCCAAACGGCGAACCGATGGCCATGACCCACTCGCCCACGTTGAGCTTGGAGGAATCACCGATCTCAATCGGCGTGAGCTTGGAGGCGTCGGCGTCCTTGAGCTTGATAACGGCCAGGTCGCTCGAGGCGTCGTTGCCCACGAACTCGGCCTCATATGTGGTGCCGTCATCCATGGTCACCACGTACTGGTCATAGCCATCGACCACGTGGTTGTTGGTGAGGATGTGGCCCTCGGTATCGAGCACAACGCCCGAACCGACGCTGCCCAAGCCGTCCGACTCGTCGGCAGACTGCGAAAGCGAGCCATTCTGGCCGCCGCTCGAAGTGGCGGTAATGGAAACCACGGAGGGCAACGCCTTGGCAGAAACGGCCTCGGCCAGCGTGGTGTCCTCGGAGTCGATCGAGATCTTTTGCGTCGACGAACCCGAAGCACCCGCCGTCACGGCATTCTTTCCGCCGCCAATGTTGAGCGTGCCGCTCATAATGAGCGCAATGACCAGCAGAGCGCCGCAGGCACAGCCGGCGAGTGCCGTAATAAAGATCGGCAGCTTTTTGGTCTTGGTCTTGACCACCGTGTGCTTGTTTACAACCTGCTGGCCACCCAGCGGCTTACCGGTCTGCGTGTCGTAGGCCTGCACGTAGGGAATGTTGTTGCCATCGGCAGGCGTCGACTCCACCTGCACGCGCGGCTGCTGCTGAGTCTCGCCGGCGTTGCCCGCATCCTGGGGACGCTGGGAATCGTTCTCGCTCATAGCTGCGATCCTTTCGTCAAATAACCAAAGGCCCGCCAAACATGTGGCGGGCCATCATTGTTCACGTTGAGTTGTACCCCAAGCTGGGCAGTCCCGAGCACTAGATGCCAAGATTTCAGCTTTGCTTAAGTAATGACATGCTTATAGGCCAATTCGTTTTATGCCGTCATGTCTATTCGATATAGCAGTCGATAGCAAAACTATATGTTGAATCGTTAATAAAGTCTGTAATCGTCGCGCCCATACCCGATCCGCACGTCCACTTATCCTTCTCCGCATCGTATGGCGTTGGCCCCCACCCCGTTTCATATGATGCTTCGCTTTCTGTGAAGTAGTTCATCACATATTTATCTTTCTGCATGAGCGCATACCAAGCGTTTGCATACATCACAAGCGGATCGGTTTGAATTATCGAATATTTTCCTGACCGAATTGCAATGCTTTGCCCATCTTCAGAATATTCAACAACAATCTCAATCTTTGCCAACACCGGCAGTGAATCATCTGACTCCCTATGAACCGTCACCAAATTCTTAGTTGCCGCTCTTGTCAGGGACGCTGCACCGTCATTATTCCTGTTTATGCTGCCAACAGCCATTTTTCTATTTCCGGCACCCAAGACATCTTTGCTTCGCGCCGAGGACACAATAACCCCAGCCTCATTCCGAACTATCATGTCGGTCACAAGCGTCAATCGTTTTTGCGCATTCGTAAGCTGCGCAGCGTTGGCCCCTCTCGCCCCAGCAAACATAACAGCTCCTGATGCCAAGACGAATAGCTGTCTTCTGTTGATCATTCCTCTCGCTCCTCACCGATTTAGTTAACTTTTTCCATATAGTAGGGATGCAAAGTTTCCTCTTCTAAATTGGCATCACTTGCAAAGAATAGAATCCATTTCTCTCCCGCCTTCAGCCCTGAAGCAGTTCCGGTATTAAAGTAACTACGGATATCGATCTCTTTCCGCCCTCCACTTGACACGAGAGCCTCAAATTGTCCGTTATGAATATCCGACAGCGTCTGTACTTCAACTGAAATATGTTCGTCATCTTTTCCACCGACGACCGAGGGGCTCGGTTGATAGGCCGCGACAACCAATATCCCAAGAAATGCGCAAAGAAGCCCCAGCGTTTTACGTATGCGCTTTCTATCATCTTCGCCGTCACTCTCCACAATACGTCCCTTCATGCGATATATAAATCGTTGTGTCATATGGAAGAAAACGCAGCTGATTGAACCAACCATCCCAGACAACAAGCATATATTTCTTATCATTTGAATATGTATTATGCATAGCCACATATCCCGCAACAGCCATCGCATGAGCGTCATGGCTTGAACTGAGAGTCCCAGAAAAGATACTGAGATTTCCAGAATCTGCAGTTGCCCTGAAAGAATCCCAAGATGGATACCAAGCAAATGATGTCTCAAGCCTTTTCCCGCGCCTAGCACAGAACTCCTTAATAGCCGGGGCAGCATTTGGAGATGGAGTCTCTCCTTGGGTAAAGTAAAGGCCCGTAGCTTGATCGAATGACTTATTTGGTTTGCCGGATGTTCCCGATAACTGCCAAAGCTCATGATATAAGTCTGGCAATTTGAGCCGGTTTAGCGTTACATAGTGGCTGCTTACCGCAAACATCGCAGACACATCGCAAGCATAGGTCCCCGTTTCTTTAATAACCTCTGATTGTGTAGGCGTTATCATCCCTGAAATAGTTTTACTTGCGTCAATGACATATCCTTGTTTATACAGGTCTTTGGGCAATACGAAAACATCCTCGAACCTGCCTGGAGATCCGCTGCGGCTATTTCCCACAGAAAACACCGCTGTTGACCGGCATCCCTTCTCATCTAAAACAACGTTATTATCCAGATCTGCAATACCAAAAGACAGCTCGTCAAATTTCAAAGCAACGATGTCATCTTGGGATGCGAGAAGGGCTATTTCATCGCTTGTATTCTCAATGGGCATAGGGGCGTTCGGAGCCAAGCAGTATTCGCCGATCCACCAAGATCGCTCTGAATCAAATACGACGTAGCCATAGTTAACGTCATCCCGCTTCGCGCGAACGATATACCCGATTGATTCCCCATCGGAATTCACCATTTTTACTGGGTCACAAGCGGTCACCGGCTCATCCGATACGTCATCAAAGAAAGCTTGCGCTTGCTCCACAGCTATTTGCGGTGTGACACGAACCAAGTCGTCGTCTCCAAAAACCAACCTTGGAGACATCAGGGCGGCAAGCAATACTATGAATCCGACAATCACCTTTCTCGAATAACGCATTTCTTCCTCCATCCGTGCAGTAGGGAGATACGGTAACTAAATGATATTCGTGAGATAGTGCTATACGTTTGATATTGTTTTTACTGACACACTTTAAATCAGTGAAAGGTCTTCTTTTCGCCCTAAACGAGAAAAGGGTACTGGAGAAATCTCCGGTACCCTCACATTCCTCTATTTACTTGCTAGTCCTTAAACAGATAGCCCACGCCGCGGACGGTGGTGATATGTGCCGCGATCTGCGGGCCCACCTTGGAGCGGATGCGTCGGATGTGCACGTCGACGGTGCGCGTGCCGCCGCAGTACTCAAAGCCCCACACGCGGTGCAGCAGCACCTCGCGGCTGTAGGCGCGGTTGGGGTGCGTCGCCAAAAAGCTCAGCAGCGAGTACTCCATCAGCGTCAGGTCGATGGGCTCGTTATCGAGTGTCACCTGGTAGGTAGCCAGGTTGATCTCGAGGTTATCGATGTTGAGCACATCGTCGGCGGTGACGGTCTCCTCCTCGCCCATCAAGCGCTGCGCGCGAGCCTTGAGCTCGTTGGGCGTCGCCGTGGGACATACAAAGTCGGCATGCGCGTGATTCGGCAGGCGTAGGGTGCCGAGTGCCTCGTCGTCGACGATCACCAGCATGGGGACACCGCCGCGATCGTCAAGCCACTTGGCAATCTGATCGATGCGGTCGCTGCGGATGCCATCGGAATCGAGAATCAGCAGGTCAAAGTCGTGCGCCGCAGTTGGCGAATCAGGGGTTGCCAGGCTCACCTCGACACCCAGGGTAGTCGTCAAGCTGCGGGCAAACTCGTGGAAGCGCGTCGTGCGCGCCATGAACAGGGCACTCTTTTCGGACATATCGGCCTCCAAAGAAATGAGCTCAATCGTACTGGAACAAGCCAGCGCGATTAGGAGTTCGCCAGGTAGTGCTTGATCTCCCACTCGGTGATCGTAGACTCAAACTTATGCCACTCGTCGCGCTTCTTTTTGAGGAAGAAGCTGTGGATGTGCTCGCCGAGGGCATCCTTCATAAACTGCGAGTCCTCAAACACGTCGAGCGCCTCTTTGAGCGAGCGCGGCAGCGGCGTGTAGCCGGCCTCGAGCATCTGACGGTCGGTGAGTTTGAGTGTCTCGGCCGTGGCCTCGGGCGGAAGCTCCAGCTTGCGCTCGATGCCATCGAGACCAGCCGCCAGCGTGACGGCGTTGACCAGGTACGGATTGGCCATGGGGTCGGGGCTACGAAGCTCGATACGCGTGGACAGCTGCTTGCCGGGCTTGTAGACCGGGATGCGGATCATACTTGCGCGGTTGCGCAGGCCCCACGTGGCGTACTGCGGCACGGAGTCGCCGCCCGTGGTGATGCGCTTGTACGAATTGACGGTGGGGTTGGTGATAGCACTGATCTCGCGCGCGTGCGCCAAGATACCGGCCATATAGTGCTTGGCGACGTCGGAGAGATGGTACTTCTCGTCGCCCTCGCCCCAAAAGACGTTGTTGCCGTCGTGGTCGAACAGCGACTGATGCAAAAACATGGCGCTGCCGTCCTCGCCCGCCAACGGCTTGGGCATAAAGGAGGCGTGGCAACCGCTCTCGTAGGCCTGCTGCTTAATGATGAGTTTGGCCGTGGTGATGGCGTCGGACATGCTCAGGGCCTCGGCGTGGCGCAGGCTCATGCCGTGCTGCGAGCGGCCGGCGGCGTGGAAGGTGTACTCCACGGGCACGGACATCTTCTCGAGCGTGAGGACCGTGTTGCGACGCAGGTCGCGAGCGGCATCGCTCACCGAAAGATCGAAGTAGCCCACGTTGTCGAGAGGCTCGGGCGTGTGCTCGTCGGGGAAGTAGTAGTACTCCAGCTCGGCGCCCACGTTGAGCAGATAGCCAGCCTTCTCGGCCTTGCGGAACATGCGGCGCAGGGCATCGCGCGGGTCGCCGGCGAACGGTTTGCGATCGGGAGTGCACACGTCGCAGAACACGCGGGCGACGCCGTTGTGGCTCGGGCGCCACGGCAGGATCTGGAAGGTCGAAGCATCGGGGAACGCCAGCATGTCGGCTTCCTCGGGCGTGGCAAAGCCCTCGATGGCGGAGCCGTCAAAGCCGATACCCTCCTCAAAAGCGACCTCGAGGTCCTCGGGGCTAATGGCAAAGTTCTTGAGGCGGCCGAGAATGTCGACAAACCACAGACGCACAAAGCGGATATCACGCTGCTCTACGGAGCGGAGTACGTAATCGATGTTCTGCTGGTTCATGTCGCTCCCCTTTCTTTCGGGCGGGTTTCGACTGGTCTATATCGCAGATACTATCGCAGAAAAATGTTTCCGCAGGGTTAAAGCGTATCAAGCGCTCAAAAAACGTGCGCGAACAGGCAGTTGCGAACGAGTGGCTAGCGTTCAGATTCGGAGACAATTTGTCTACAAGCTCGTTCCAGCGTAGGGAACTCCATCGTCACTGCATCCCATACAACCGAGCGGTCGACATTGCCGTAATCATGCGCAAGATAATTTCTCATGCCGATAATTCCACGCCATTCGATTTCGGGATGAAGCCGCTGCGAGCGTTCCGACAACTTGCCCGCTTCTTCCGTCACCCTAAGCGCACAAGTCAAAAGGGAGTCCGCCAACGCCCTCGTCCGCACGTCATTCGCATGCAGAAACTGGTCCTCGGTGATATCAAAAGCCCTGATGCGCTCGTTCGTTTCAGAGATGGCTTCCAAAACCTCTTGAGCGCGAAGGCCGTCTGACTTACGCGCGATCATAAAGGATCACTCCTTCGCGCTCGATTACCGCGGCAAGATCGTCATCAAGATGATCACTCGAGACGAGGTCGACCTGCCTCCCGGTTTCTTTGCGCACCGCCTCACCAAACGCCGACAACGCGAAAAGGCCAAAGCCCTGATCGCGATCGACTTCGAGACGCAAGTCAATGTCACTATCGGCACGCGCCTCGCCACGAGCATACGAGCCAAAAAGAATCACGGTTTTGATGGCGGGAATCGAGCTGGCCGCCTCGCGGACGGCGGACTCAATCTGAGCAATATCCAAAATGTCTGCGGCGACGTTTTCGCTCGCAGAGTTTTTACCAAGTGAAGGAACAAACGGCAGCGAGCGCTCGCGCAGCATCTGCCTCATAAACATATTGACCGCTACAGACGAAGTCATGCCGAGTTCTTCACATAGCTCGGCAAATGAATCTTTAATTGACGAGTCCACTCGTACACTCAGTACAGACGCAGCCATGGATACCTCCTGTATGACATTGTCTATATATTATCACACAAACTAGCGCGAGGTCGAAGCGCGGTGTTCGATGTGGCCGGGGATCTCGATGCGCTTGGGGGCGAGCTTTGCGGCATCGCCCACCGTAGTGGTAACAACGTCGATGCGCTCGGACAGGCGCTCGACCACGCGCTCGGCAATGGTGAGGGTGTCCTGCGCGGCCGTGGTCACACCGCCAAAGAGCACGTGGTTCCAGGGATAGTCGTCAAACGTCGCGATCTTGAGACCCGCCGGCAACGAGGGCCCCAGCTGGGCCAGCGCCTCGGTCAGGCGCAGGAAAACCAAGCCGTTGACGGCAATGAGGCCGAGCTTTTTACCCGCATACTCGCGGATGGTCTCGTCCAGGCGACTGACGCCCTCGACGCCACCGTCGGCCAGGGTGACGACCTCGCCCGCAAGACCGCGGCGCGAAAGCTCGTCGGCAAAGGCCTCGGCACGCTCGCGACGCACAGGGCTGTCGTCGCTTGCCTCGGTGAGCAGGCACAGGCGCTCGCTGCCCGCGACAGCCAAGGCGTCTACCAGGCCGGCGACCAGCTCACGGTTGTTGGAGGTCACCAGATCGACACCGCCGTCGGCAACATCGCGGTCGAGCAGCACGACGGGCAGGCGTCCCGCAGCCGCGGCAATCGCCTTGTCGTTGCCGCCACAGGTGTTGACGACCAGGCCGTCCACACCGGCATCGATAAGTCTGGTGAGCGACTCTGCTTCCTTGGCGGAATCATTGCCGCTAATGGCAGTCATAAGCGAGCAGCCGCGCGCGGCGGCACTAGCGGAAAGCCCTTCGAGCATGGCGCTGGAGAACGGGTTAGCAATGTCGGCCAAGATCACGCCGATGAGGTTGGTACGCGAGCTGCGCAGATTGCGCGCGGCGGCACGTGGACGATAGCCGGTGCGCTCGATAACTGCCGCGATGCGAGCACGGGTTTCCTCGGTCATCTGCCCGGGGCGGTTGTTGAGATAGCGCGAGACCGTGGCCGGGCTCACGCCCGCCTCGGCAGCAATGTCCTTAATCCTCATCTGCGCCATAGCGCACCCCGTTTCCCAATTGTCGGCAGTCTGAGCCATTTTAGGCATTTTTTAAAAACTCGGCTTCAAAACGCTGCAGATGAGCAGCATCGTTTTTGCGTCTCGAGCAGATGCGATGATGGGCTAGATAGACGAGTCTTTAGGCAGCTCAAAATAGTCGGGATGCAAGGCAATAACCGGGCCTTGCTCCTCGGGCATCAGGTGCAGGTGTGTCTCTGCCAGATAGCTCGCCGTGTCGGTATCGCCCCTCTTAATGGCCTCGAGAATTCGGCGATGCTGTCGACGAATCGGCTCCCAATCAAGATCTTGCGACACCATACGCAACCAGTTGTATCGCTCAAAATGCGTATTGACGCTCTTCATCCAATCCCACAACATGTGACGGCCGGCAATCGCAAAACACGTCTCATGGAACAGGTTGTCCAGGTCAAAGAAACGACGCGTTTCGCTATGGTCGAGAGACTCGGACTCGGCAAGAATCTGCTCGAGCCGATGCTTTTGCTCGGGCGTGGCAGACGAACAACATTTAATGAGTACGCTTCTTTCGAGTTTCTCGCGCAAGAAACAGGCGTTCTCGGCGCGTTCCATGCTGATTTTTGAGACATAGGTGCCGCTTTTGGGACGCGTTTCCACCAGCTCCTGCTCGCGCAGGCGCACAAAGGACTCGCGAATGGGCGTGCGCCCGATTCCCGTCTCCTTTTCCAGACCAATCGCCGAAAGGCGCGTGCCGGGCCTGAGCTCGGCATAGATGATCTTGGAGCGCAACGCGTTGTATGCCTGGTCTTGCAGGCTCTGATAATGCTGATGTTGTTCCATAAAGCCCTCGAATGAAGCCCACGGTTTGTCGAATAGCACCACGTAATACTATCGCATCCCCCGCCCCCTCATAAGTTGCGGTGGAATAGTTCCTGCTCAAAGCCTTCAGCAGCAAAAACAGGAACTATTCCACCGCAACTTCCAACAGTCTTTTTGGGACGGGGCTTTTTTGGCTACCCTGAGCCGCAGGTCGGCCCCTTGCCACAAAAGGGGCCCATCTACTACGTTAACGCGGAGAGCCCAGACCATGCTGAAAAGTGCAAAAACAAAACCGCTGGTAGAGAGCTTATCGATTTTCAAAATAGCCGGCTATGGTTGACCCTTGCGGCTTAAACGTAGTAGATAGGCCCTTTTCGTGGCGCAGCACTACTGCACCCCAAATTGGCACCCCGAGCCCTCGTGAGTTGCCAACAAGCTGTTCGCCCAGCGCTTTATCCGCGCGGCATTTGGAAAATAGCACCACCGCAAAACCCGCGAGTAGCGCTTACTTTGCTATATCTCACTATACTTTGCTATATCTTGCTATACTTTGCTATATCTTGCTATATCTTGAGCAAAGGTGGCTCACATGCAAACAAACCCTTTTAAGCCCACAGCAGGTAAAACACCTCCCACGATTATCGGCCGCGAAGATGTGCTCGAAGAATTCAATGAGGGCCTCGTCAACGGGCCTGGTGCCCCGGGGCGCCTAATGCGCATAGCCGGCGTCCGTGGAACGGGCAAGACGGTCCTCCTTGACGAGTGCTCACGTTTGGCGCAAAGCCGTGGCTGGACGGTCATAAAAGAGGTCGCAACCGAGGGACTTTGCCAGCGCATTCTCGAACAGCTGCAGCCCAAATTCCAGGCCAAACACGCCAGATTTGAGCCCACCGTAGCTGGCATATCCATCGGCAGCATAGATATTGAGCGAATCGGCCCATCGCTACGCGACGCCATGAGACAGACAATATCCAAGAATGGAAATGGCCTGCTCATCACTCTCGACGAGGTTCAAGACGCAGAGCTCGATGAGGTCCGAACGCTCTCCATTGCGATTCAGCAGGTTATCGGCGAAGACCTTGATATCGCCTTTGTTTTTGCTGGGCTGCCTTCGATGATTGAAAGCATCATCAACGGAAAGACACTTACGTTTTTGCGCCGTGCCCTCCCCTTTGATCTGAAGGCTGTGGCAGTAACCGAAGTGTCGTACTCCCTCGAGGAAACCATTGAAGCGTCTGGCATGGAGTTGCAGCCAGGTATTGCCGGCCAACTTGCCGAGGCAACGCAAGGCTATCCTTTCATGATCCAACTCGTTGGATACTACGCATGGCAGTTGGCAAGACGCGCACATACAGCGATTATTGGAGAAGAAGAAGCCGAGCGTGGCATTGCAACGGCACGCGAACGCTTCTGCGCCATGGTGATTGAGCCCGCGCTGCAGCGCATTCCGCCCACGTGCATCGCTTATCTGCTGAGCATGGCGTCTTTGGGGCAGACGAGCTCGACCAGCATGGTTGCCGATGCCCTAAACAAAACGCCTCAACAGGTGAGCTCCGTCCGCAGCCGCCTGTTAAGAGAATCGATTATCGAGGCTCCTTCGTACGGCAAGGTCTCATTTGCCATCCCCTACATGCGCGACTACCTCTACGAGCACAAAGCCGAACTGGAAGTTGAACTGTAGAAACGACAACTGCCCTGCAAGACGAAAACCGTTTTCGTACGGATTTAAAGCAGACGTAAACGGTTTTCGTCTTGATTTGCGTCCGAAATTAAGACGTAAATTGCGCTTTCGTACGCTTATTACCAGACGCAAATTGTTTTCGTCCGGCTATGCGTCCCCAATCCAGACGAAAAAGGCCCCGAGCTCGTGTGAGCTCGGGGCTCTTTGTGCCGCGCATCTATGAGAGGAGATATTTGATGCGCATGGGCGCTACTCCATGTAGCCACCTTGGATGGCGGAAACCTCGTCGTTACCCGTCTGATGAGTGTGCTCAAGGCATCCGTTCCCCTCTTTATCGATGTAACGGGCAAAAGGCTCGTCGAGGAGACCATCCGCACGCACCGCGGTGTGGCCGACGCCATCGAGGCGCACAGCCCCACCGCCGCTCACGATGCGATGTATCTGCACCTGGTCTACAACCGCAACATGATTGCGGAGGGAGCAGAAACAAAAGGCATTTAGGGCCCGACAATAATCTTTCTTTGGCAAAACGCAGGCGGCGGCTGCCCAACACACAGGGCAGCCGCCGCTTTTTGCAATCGATTGGTGCAAAGGGGTTAACTAGAGCTCGCAGGCAACCTTGTAGCCATCGCCGATGGCGTCGCGAATGTTACCGCACTTGTTGGCATCGCCCAGCACGTGGGTGGTAACGCCGGCTGCCGCCAGGTCGTCGGCCAGCTTGGTGTTGGGACGATAGCCCATGGCAAGCACCAGCGTGTCGGCGTCGGCGATGGTGTGGACCTCGCCGTCCTTTTCGTAACTGATGGTGTCCTCGGTAATCTCGGTCACCTTGGCCTCGGTCAGCACGTGAACACCCTTGGAGAGCATGCGCGTGATGAGCACCGCGCGGCCGGCGCCGCCCTCGTTGGCGGCGAGCGTCTTGGTCATCTCGATGACGGTGACATCGCGGTTGGCCGGCGACAGGTCGTTGACCAACGGGGCCAGGTAATCGGCCGTCTCGCAACCAACGGTGCCGCCGCCCACAATGACGATCTTCTTGCCCGGGAAAGCCTTGCCACCCAGCAGGTCGTCAGCCGTCATGACCTGCTTAAATCCCTGCATAAAGGCCGGGGCGATGGGTTCGGCGCCATAAGCCAGGACAACCTCGTAGCCCGCGTAGTCGCGCTGGATGTCCTCGGCCGAAAGCTCGGTACCAAAGACGCACGTGACGCCGGCCTCGGCCAGGCGACGGTACTGATACTTGATCACGCGCGTGAGCTCCTGCTTTGCCGGCGGAACGGCCGCAATGCGCATCTCGCCGCCCGGCTCGTCCTGCTTATCCACGAGCACCACGTTATGGCCGCGCTTGGCGGCAATGTAGGCTGCCTCCATGCCCGCAGGACCAGCGCCCACAACGAGCACGTTCTTGGCCTCGGCGGCAGGCTCGTAGCCGGCCTCGTCGCGCTCCACGTCCGGGTTGACGGTGCAGGAGATGCGCTTGCCAAACATAATGCCGTTCAGGCAGCGCAAACAGCCGATGCAGGGGCGGATGTCGTCGGTGTTGCCGGCAGCGGCCTTATTGCAGAACTCGGCATCGCACAGATTGGCACGGCCCATCATGCAGATGTCGGCGGCGCCGTCCTCGATCAGTTCCTCGGCAATCCATGCCTCGTTGATGCGGCCGACCGTGGCAACGGGAATATTCACATGCTTCTTGATCTCGCGCGAGCAGGCGGCGTGCGAGGCCTGCTGCGTACCGGCGGCGGGAATGGCGGAGCCGCGCTTGATGGTAGTGCCGCCCGACACGTGGATCATGTCGACGCCGGCCTTCTCCAAGCGACGCGAGACATAGATCATGTCGTTGAGGGTCAGGCCGCCATCGGTGTACTCGTCGCCCGAGATACGGACGTCGATGATAAAGTCCTTGCCGCAGCGCTCGCGAATCTCGGCGATGACCTCGAGCAGGAAGCGCATGCGGGCGTCGAGCGAGCCGCCGTACTCGTCGGTGCGCTTGTTATAGAGCGGGGTCAAAAAGCCGCCGAGCATGCCGTGGGCGTGTGCCGCATGGACCTCGACGCCGTCGACACCGGCCTTCTGCATGCGCACAGCAGCGTCACCAAACTGATGCGTGAGCTCGTGGATCTCATCGACCGTGATGGGGCGCGGCGCCTCGCGGGCATAGGACGGGCCCACAAAGGACGGAGCGATCAGGCGCGGCGTGCCCGGAATGTTAAAGGCCATGTAGGCGGGATGGAAGAGCTGCGGCATGATCTTGCAGCCATACTCGTGGACGGCTGCGGCGAGCTTTTCCCAGCCGGGGATAAACGTGTCGTCGTAGCAGCACATGTCACCCGGCAGATAGGTATAGGTGGGCTCGACCGTCACGACCTCGGTAATGATGAGGCCCACGCCGCCCTTGGCACGGGCACGGTAATGATCAACCAAGTCGTCGGTCACATAGCCATGATCGGCCAGGTTCGTGGACACCGGCGGCATAAAGACGCGGTTCTTGACCTCGGTCGTACCGACCTTGATCGGGCTAAAGAGCATCGGGTAGGCGGAAGACTCCATACAGGGTTCCTTTCGTTTGAGCCGCTCGGCGGCAGTTGCTAACGTACCTATCGTATCAGCAACCGCCATATCTGCACTCGCTCGCACTCCTCACCTTCAATCCCAACCCTCACAAAAAAGTTGCGGTGGAATACGGAGTAGATAAGGCCTTTGACAGCTAAAACAGTCCGTATTTCACCGCAACTGATGGGCGGGGTGGAATTGAGGGCTCAGATAGTCAGTCATGCCCTCATCCGCCACTCCCTCACCTACAGCGCGCCGTCCAGCATAAGGTTCACCTTGAGCACGTTAACCGTGGGCTCGCCGAACACGCCGAGGAAACGGCCCTTGGTGCACGCGGCGATGATGTCGCGCACCTCGTCCTTACTTTTGCCCGTGGCCTTGGCAAGGCGCGGGACCTGGTACTCGGCGGCATCCGGAGAGATCTCCGGGTCGAGGCCGGACCCCGAACACGTCACCAGGTCGACGGGCACAGCGTCCATATCGGCATCGGGGTTGGCAGCGCGGATCTTCTTCACGCGCGCGTCCACAAGCCGCCGATACTCCTCACTCGCCGGGGACAGGTTGGACGGAGCACCATACGCCATAAGCTCGCCGTCTTCGCCTTCGACAATTGACACGTTCTGGATACGACCCCACATGTGGGCTTCATCATCGAAGTTCTGGCCGATGAGCTCGGAACCCACAACCTTGCCGTCGACCTTGATGAGCGATCCGTTCGCCTGGTACGGGAACGCAACCTGGGCGATGCCGGTCACGACGAGCGTATAGCCCAGGCCGCAGACAACGGTAAACAGCGCGAACACGCCCAGTGCGCGCGATGCAACACCTTTGAACATACAAACCTCCGTCTACATCATGCCAATGCCGAACAAGGCCAGCAGCATGTCGATAATCTTGATGAATACGAACGGCGCCACGATACCGCCCAGACCCCACACCAGCAGGTTGTGGGTCAGCAGCTGGCCGGACGAAAGCTCGCGGTACTTCACGCCTTTCAGGGCGGCAGGAATCAGCGCGACGATGACCAACGCGTTGTAGATGATGGCGGACAGCACGGCAGACAACGGGCTGGTGAGCCCCAGGATGTTGAGGGCGTCCAACCCGGGGTAGATTGGCGAGAACAGGGCCGGAATGATAGCGAAGTACTTCGCCACGTCGTTGGCCACTGAGAAGGTCGTGAGCGAACCGCGGGTCATGAGCAGCTGCTTGCCAATACGCACGACCTCGATGAGCTTGGTGGGGTTGGAGTCGAGATCGACCATGTTACCGGCCTCCTTGGCGGCCTGGGTGCCCGTGTTCATGGCCACGGCGACGTCGGCCTGGGCCAGAGCGGGCGCGTCGTTGGTGCCGTCGCCGGTCATGGCGACCAGGTGGCCCTCACGCTGGAACTCGCGGATCTTCTCGAGCTTGCCTTCAGGGGTGGCCTCGGCCAGGAAGTCGTCAACGCCGGCCTCGGCGGCGATTGCCGCGGCGGTGAGCGGGTTGTCGCCCGTCACCATGATGGTCTTGATGCCCATCTTGCGCAGGTCGGCGAACTTCTCCTTAACGCCGGACTTGATGATGTCCTTGAGGTACACAACGCCCAGCACGCGGCAGTTCTTGGTCACGACCAGCGGGGTGCCGCCGGCCTTGGCGATGCGCTCGACGGCCTCGTCGCACTCCTGGGAGAACACGCCGCCGGCTGCCTCCACATAGGTGCGCACGGAATCGGCAGCGCCCTTGCGGATCTCATTGCCCTCGTAGTTCACGCCGGACATACGCGTTGCCGCGGTGAACGGGATGAACTCCATGCCCTTATCCTCGAGCGTGCGGCCGCGCAGGCCGAACTGCTCCTTGGCGAGTACGACGATGGAACGGCCCTCGGGGGTCTCGTCGGCCAGCGAGGAAAGCTGGGCGGCATCGGCCAGCTCCGCGGGATCGACGCCGTCGACCGGGATGAACTCGGCGGCTTGGCGGTTACCCAGGGTGATGGTACCGGTCTTGTCGAGCATGAGGATGTCGACGTCGCCGGCGGCCTCGATGGCGCGGCCGGACATGGCCAGCACGTTGGCCTCGTTCAGACGGCTCATGCCGGCGATGCCGATGGCGGACAGAAGGGCGCCGATGGTAGTGGGAGCCAGGCACACGAGCAGCGCCACGAGCGTGGTCACGGCCGTGGGGTTGTCCATGTCGTTAAGACCGACCGAGAAGCAGGAGTAACAATACAGGGCCAGCGTGACCAGGATAAAGACGATGGAGAGGGCCACCAGGAAGATCTCCAGAGCGATCTCGTTAGGGGTCTTCTTGCGCGCGGCACCCTCGACCATCGCGATCATCTTGTCCAGGAAGCTCTGGCCGGGCTCACTGGAGATCTTGACGATGATCCAGTCGGACAGCACCGTGGTACCGCCGGTAACGGCAGAGCGGTCGCCGCCGGCCTCGCGGACCACAGGGGCGGACTCGCCGGTGATGGCGGACTCGTCAACGGAGGCAGCGCCCTCGATGACGTCGCCGTCGCCGGGAATCTGCTCTCCGGCGCGTACGATCACCAGGTCGCCGCGCGTGAGCTCGGTGCCGGGAACGACGATGAAGTGCTCCTTGCCCTCAACGGACTCGATGCGATGGGCCTCGACATCCTTCTTGGCCGCACGCAGGGAATCGGCCTGGGCCTTACCGCGGCCCTCGGCAAGCGCCTCGGCGAAGTTCGAGAACAGGTCGGTGAGCCACAGGATGACCGCGATGGCGACCACATAGTAGGTGGGCACACCCGCGTCCTGCACACCGAAAATGGAAGCGACGGCCAGGACGGAGGTCATGACGGCGGAAAGCCACACCAGGAACATGACCGGGTTTTGAATCTGGACGCGAGGATCCAGCTTGGCAAACGAGTCGCGGACCGCGCGGCCCATCATGTCTTTTTGCATAGCCATAAATCTGCGCCCTCCTTTACGCAATCATCTGAAAGAACTCGGCAACGGGGCCAAGCGCCAGGGCCGGGAAGAAGCTCAGGGCACCGATCAGCAGAACGATGAACACGAGCAGGAATACGAACATGCCGTTGGTGGTAGACAGGGTACCGGCGCTCTCGGCGACCTTACCCTTCTTGGCCAGCGAGCCAGCGATAGCCAGCGTACCGATGATGGGCATGAAGCGGGCGAACAGCATCTCGAGGCCGAGCATGACGTTGATCCAGGGAATGTTGCAGTTCATGCCTGCAAACGCCGAGCCGTTGTTGCCGCCGCATGAGGTGAAGGCATACAGCACCTCGGAGAAGCCGTGCGCGCCACCATTGTTGAGCTGGTCGGCAAGACCGGGCACCATGCAGGCGATGGCCGAGCACACCAGAATGGCAAACGGAGTTGCCAGGCACAGGACAACTGCCCAGCGCATCTCGCCCGGCTCGATCTTCTTGCCCAGGAACTCGGGCGTGCGGCCGACCATAAGGCCGGCGATGAACACTGTGAGGATGGCGAAGCCGATCATGCCGTACAGGCCGCAGCCCACGCCGCCGAAGACGACCTCGCCCAGAGCCATCTGCAGCATCTGGACAAAACCGCCCAGCGGGGTGTAGGAGTCGTGCATGGAGTTAACCGAGCCGTTGGAAGCGGCGGTGGTGTAAGCCGACCACGTGGAGGAGGTGGCGATACCGAAGCGGCTCTCCTTGCCCTCCATGTTGCCGCCGGCCTGGCCATCGGTCATCTCGATGTTGACCGCTCCGCCATCGGCCAGCTGCGGCGTACCCATATGCTCGTTAACGGCGATGATGCCGGTAAAGACCACGAGCAGGATAAGCATCGCCGCGAAGATGGCCTTGCCCTGCTTGGTGTTCTTGACGCCGATACCGAAGGTGAAGCAGCAGGCAGCCGGGATCAGCAGCAGGCTGGTCATCTCGATGATGTTGGTGAAGGCACTGGGGTTCTCATACGGATGGGCGGAGTTCACGCCGAAGAAGCCGCCGCCGTTGGTACCGGACTGCTTGATGGCGACCTGAGGAGCCGCAGGACCCTGGGGCAGGAACTGCTCGGTGACCACGCGCGCGCCCTCGACAACCTTGCCGTCGACCTTGACCGTATCGCCCTCGATCTGGGCGCCGTCGATGACGCTCCAGCCGCCGTCTGCATTAGGCTGGACAGCGACGGACTCTACGAGCTCAGCCTTCTGAGCCGGCTGGAAGTTGGAGATGACGCCACCGGCAGCCAGGCAGATGCCGAACACGAGGTTCAGCGGGATGAGCACATACAGGACGGTGCGGGTGAGGTCGACCCAGAAGGAACCCAGACCCTGCTCCTTGACCTGACGGAAACCGCGGATGAGCGCGAACATGACCGCAATACCGGTGCCGGCGGACAAGAAGTTCTGCACGGTGAGGCCCATGAACTGCACAAGGTAGGACAGGGTGGTCTCACCGGAATAGGATTGCCAATTGGTGTTGGTTATGAAGGAAGCGGCCGTATTGAACGACAGGTCCCATGACACACCCGGCAGGTGCTGGGGATTGCCTGGCAAGAAGGGCTGAAGCGCCTGGAGTGCCACAAGGGCCACGAGGCCGATCCCCGAAAAGACCAGCACGCTCGCCAGATAGCGCCTACACCCCATCTGCTCTGCCGCGTCGATGCGAAGCAGACGATAGACGCCACGCTCCACAGGAGCAATCACAGGCGACAGGAACGTATGCTCGCCATCCATGATATGGGCCATGAACCGACCGAGCGGAACGGCCAGGACGACGAGCACGGCAAAGTACAAGATGTACTGAATCGCAGCGTCCATAGTTTACGAATCACTCCTCATCAGAATGTAGATGTAATAGATAAGGAGTCCGATGCAGACGACTCCGATAATGGGAATGAGGATGTCCATTACCGCCCCTTTCACGCGCGGTCCGATGTCTCGGACGCCTGCTCTCGCAAGCGCCTGGGGACAGTAAACGCTTCTAGAGATTAAAGAGGCGTGAGGGCCGGGGCTCACGACCTTAAGATGCCGTAAAGATGCAGGTAGAAAGCACTATTGCGGCTGCAGTGCGCCTATACTCGACCTCGCGAGCATACAGTGGCGTCCTCACCGCGTATGCACGCATGGACAACGTTTCAGAAAGGCTACGCTATGCAGCGCGACGCATCGGACACTCGCGTCAATCCAGACCTCATCCTCAAGGCAATTGAGAAAGACGAGGTCGCCGATGACGCTCGAACCAGCCGGGGACACCTCAAGATTTTCTTTGGCTACGCTGCTGGTGCAGGCAAAACCTATGCGATGCTTCAAGCCGCCCACGCCGCCAAGCGGCGAGGTGTCGACGTCGTCGCGGGATACATCGAGCCGCACGAACGTCCGGCAACTGCCCATCTTGCACAAGGGCTTGAGAACGCGCCCTGTAAACTCATCGAGCACAACGGCATTGCGCTCAGCGAGTTCGATCTAGATGCGGCTATCGAACGCGCCCCTCAGCTCATCCTTGTCGACGAGCTCGCCCATACGAATGCGCCGGGGTCTCGCCACGACAAACGCTATCAAGACGTCGAGGAACTTCTACATGCAGGCATCGACGTCTATACGACCGTGAACGTTCAGCATATCGAGAGCCTAAACGACATGGTTGCATCCATCACCGGCGTTGTCGTGAGCGAACGAATCCCCGACCGCATCTTCGATGATGCCGACCAGGTCGAGCTCGTCGACATAGAGCCCAAAGACCTACTTGAGCGCCTTCGCGCCGGCCTCGTCTACCGTCCCGCACAAGCCGACCGAGCGCAACAGCATTTTTTTACCGTCGAGAACCTCACCGCACTCCGAGAAATCGCGCTGCGCCGCTGCGCCGATCGCACCGGCCACCTCACAGACGCCGCACGCGTGCTGGGAAACCGTGACTACTACACCAGGGAGCGTATCTTAGTCTGCGTCTCCCCGGCGCCGACCAATCCCCGCATCGTCCGTGCCGCCGCACGCATGGCGAAAGCGTTTCGCAGCGAGCTCGTCGCCCTGTTCGTAGAGAGCCCGCGCACGCAAGCCATGAGCGATGATGAGCGCGCCAAGCTTGCAGCCAATATCGCCCTGGCCGAGCAGCTCGGAGCACATATGGAAACCGTCTATGGCGACGACGTCGCGTTTCAGATCTCCGAGTTCGCGCGCCTGTCGGGTATTTCGAAGATCGTCATGGGGCGCACGGGCGAGCGCAGCAGCGTCCGTCAGGCCCTCTTCGGCCGCAAATCTCTCGTAGAGCAGCTCATAGCATTCGCCCCGAACCTCGACATTTACATCATTCCAGACCAGTCGACTCCGCCCTCCCGGCCCAAAGGACGCCGCCGTGCGCTCGCCCTGCAGCCGCCCAGCAGCCGAGACGTGCTTCGCACGCTGACCCTCTCTCTTGTCGCCACGGCGATCGGCACGGCTTTCCGCCATCTGGGATTTGCCGATTCCAGCATCATATCCCTCTATATCCTCACGGCCCTGCTGACCGCCGTCACCACGACGGGGCGTATCTGCACGATCGTATCGAGCGTGCTCTCTGTAGTGCTTTACAACTTCTGCTTCGTAACGCCTCTGTTTTCGCTCGCCAGCTACGACCGAAGCTATCTGGTCACGTTCGGCATCATGTTCGCTACCGCTATGGTCGCCGGCGAGTTAACTGCGCGCATCGCCGACAATGCCCGTACCTCCGCCGAGAACGCATTCAAAACGCGCGTACTCCTCGAAACGAACCAGATCTTACAGCAAGCCCATAGCGCGGAGGAGTGCGCCCGCGTCGCCATGAACCAACTTGTCAAACTGCTAAAACTCGACGTGGTCTTCTACCCCGCCGAACACGGCACGCTCGGCAAGGCGCTCTATGAGTCCGCTGGCACCGAAAACCGATCCGCGTCGCTGCTCACCGACTACGAGCGCGCCGTTGCAACCTGGACCTTCACCAACAACAAGCGCGCGGGCGCAAGCACGCGGACCCTGCCTGAGGCGCGCTGTCTCTACCTCGCGGTTCGCACCGGTGACAAGGTATTCGGTGTCATCGGCATCGCCCTGGAGGGGCGCGAGACCGAAGCCTTCGAGCATTCGATCGTCCTATCTATCGTAGGTGAATGCGCCTTGGCGCTCGAAAGTGACCGAGCGGCGCAAGAGCGCGAAGAGGCTGCGGTCTTGGCGAAAAACGAGCAGCTGCGCGCCAACCTTTTGCGCTCCATCGGCCACGATTTGAGGACACCCCTCACGGCTATATCCGGATCTGCGGCAATCCTTCGGAAGAGAGACGAGAAGCTCAGCCTCGAACAACGCTGCGATCTTGCCGATGCCATCTACGACGACTCCCTCTGGCTTATCGATACCGTGGAGAACCTCCTCGCCATCACACGCGTCGAGGATGGCACCATTCGCCTCAACTTCACATCCGAGCTCATCGACGAGGTCATCGAGGCCGCCCTCAGCCATGTCGCCCAAGCATCGCATGGACGTACTGTCACCATCGAGCACACTGACGACATCCTGCTGGTACGCATCGACGTCCATCTCATCATGCAGGTGCTTACGAATCTCATCATGAACGCCTTCAAATACACGCCCGAGGACTCGACTGTCACCATCAGAGCACGTCGCGAGGGTGCGTTCGTCGTGGTGGACGTCGCAGACGATGGGCCGGGTGTGGCAGACTGCGACAAGCCTCATATCTTTGAGCGCTTCTTCACCTCAAGCAATACGCGGCCCGTGGATTCGCGTCGAAGCATCGGCCTTGGGCTGTCGCTCTGCCGCTCCATCGTGGAGGCGCATGGCGGCGTCATCGAAGTTCGCGACAACCACCCCCATGGGGCCGTCTTCCGTTTTACCCTGCCCGCTGAGGAGATCGAGATTCATGAATAATGCCGCTAAGCCACGCGTCCTCCTGGTCGAAGATGACCTGACCGTTCAAAACCTCGTTTCGACCGCGCTTGACCTCCACGGCTATATCGTGAGCAAGGTTTGCAACGGCCAGGCCGCCATCATGGATGCGGTGTCGCACGGCCCCAGCCTCATCATGCTCGACCTCGGCCTTCCCGACATTGACGGTATCGAGGTCATCACGAAGATCCGAAGCTGGTCAGCAGTCCCCATTATCGTCATTTCGGCGCGCACCGAAGATTCCGACAAGATTGCAGCACTTGACGCAGGGGCAGACGACTACCTCACCAAGCCCTTTTCTGTGGATGAGTTGCTCGCGCGCGTCCGTGCGAATTTGAGGCGCTCCTCGATGGCGTCGAGCGAGTCGACAGAAGCGAGCACGTTCGACAACGGTCCGCTGCATATCGACTACGCCGCGGGATACGCGACGAAAGATGGACGCGAGCTCTCGCTCACCCCAACCGAGTACAAATTGCTCGTCCTTCTGGCGAAAAACGTCGACAAGGTGCTCACCCACACCTTCATCACCCGCGAGATATGGGGCACGAGCTGGGACAGCGATCTGGCGAGCCTGCGCGTGTTCATGCGCACCCTGCGCAAGAAGATCGAGGCAGACCCCTCTCACCCCAAGATGATTCAGACGCACATGGGTGTCGGCTACCGCATGCAGCGTCTCTAGCCCACCCCACAAAAAGTTGCGGTGGAATACGGAGTAGATAAGGCCTTTGACAGCCAAAACAGTCCGTATTCCACCGCAACTGATGGGCGGGGTGGAGTTAGAGGCCCAGGTAGTTAGTCATGCCTTCGACGGCGAGCTTGGCGCCTGCCACGGCATGGACCACGGTGAGCGGGCCGTTGACCACATAGTTAGCGATACCCCAAAAATACTCTTCAACTCGCCGCGCTCTCCCCCAAATGTACAAAGCGCCCCGCGGGCGGATGCTCGCGGGGCGCTTGGATGTCTGGGCTTACTTGATACCGCGGCCCAAGTCTTCGGCGATTTTGTCTACGCCCTTAAGTGCGGCGCAGGTCTTTTTGTTGGAGCAATGTCCCGTGCAAACGCCACCTTGAGCGCAGTCGGCGCAGGTGCCCTTGCGATAAATGCGCACGCACACGGCGACAAACGCAATGCCGATAACAGCCAGTACAACAATATCGATAGGTGCCATAGCAAGCCTCCTCTAGTTAACCACCACTTACTTTACCCCATTCTCCACCTGCCAAAAAGGGACAGGTATATTTTGGTCGGTTTTATCTGCGGAAACGCCACATCTCCCGCACCAAAAAGCCCGAGTGTCGCTGGGACACCCGGGCTCGTGGAAAGGGGCTAATCCTTATTCGGACTTAAGCGGAAACTGCGGCGGAAGCAGTGTTGGTCTCGTCCTCGTCGGTCCATGCATACTTGGGCATGGGACGGAAGATCTGGAAGAGCATCGCAACCAGCAGCACGATGGCTACAATCGTCCAAATACCAAACTGGCCCAACACAAACAGGTTGTAGAACTGGTTGATGAACAGGCCGATGACCCAAGCAAAGGCGCACTCGTAGCCGATGGCGATAGCGGTCCACTTGCCGGAATCCATCTGGTTGCGGATGGTGCCCATGGCTGCGAAGCACGGAGCGCACAGCAGGTTGAAGGCACCAAAGGCCACGCAAGCACCCATGGTGGGGAACATGCCCGCAAACGCGGTCCACAGGCTCGGGTCGGTCTCGCCAGCATCGGCGACGGAGAGCAGCGAGCCGGCGGTAGCGACGACATTCTCCTTAGCCACGAGGCCGGAGACGGTCAGCGCAGTGGTCTGCCAGGTGCTAAAGCCGAGCGGGGCGAAGATCCAAGCGACCAGGTTGCCGAGCATGGCGAGCACGGAGTAATCCATGAACTCCTCGGGGATGCCGTCCATCGCAGGCAGGAAGCCAAAGGAACCGTTGTAGCTGCCAAAGTTGGAGAGGAACCAAACGACGACGGTGGACGCGAAGATGACCGTACCGGCCTTCTTGATAAAGGCCCAGCAGCGCTCCCACACGTGCAGCGCCCAAGAACGGATCGCCGGGAAGTGGTAGGCAGGAAGCTCCATAACAAACGGCGTCGGGCGACCGGCGAAGAGCTTGGTCTTCTTGAGCATGAGGCCCGAAGCAATGACGGCAAAGACGCCCAGGAAGTAGAAGAGCGGGCTGATCCACGCGGCGGTGGTCGAAGAATCGCCGATGATGGAACCCATGAGCAGGGCGATGATCGGCAGCTTGGCACCGCAGGGAATAAACGTGGTGGTCATGACCGTCATGCGGCGGTCCTTCTCGTTCTCGATGGTCTTGGTGGCCATGACGCCGGGGACGCCGCAGCCCGAGGACACGAGCATGGGGATAAAGGACTTACCGGACAGGCCAAAGCGGCGGAACACGCGGTCCATGATAAAGGCGACGCGGGCCATGTAGCCGCAGTCCTCCAGGAAGGACAGCATCACAAAGAGCAGGAACATCTGCGGGACGAAGCCGAAGATGGCGCCCAGGCCGCCGACGATGCCGTCGCAGACCAGCGAATCGACCAGGCCGCCGTCCTCGGTGCCGCCCGCCACAAGGGCGTCGTGCACCATGGTGGTGATACCCGGGACATAAGGGCCGTACTGCGCCGGGTCGACCGAGTCGGCGTTGTCGCCCGCAGCCTCGACAGCTGCGTCATAGGCGTCACGACCCTGACCGAGCACGTACCAGCCGTCGGTGCCGAAGAGTTGGTCGTTGGTGAAGTCAGTCACCGTGCCGCCGAGGGTAGAAACGGCGATGTAGTACACGCAGAACATGATCACGACGAAGATCGGCAGACCGAGGATGCGGTTGGTAACCACACGGTCGATCTTCTCGGAAGTGCTCATCTTGGCCGGAGCCTTGGTGAGGCACTCGTCGATGATGTGGGCAATCACGCCGTAGCGCTCGCCGGTAATGATGGACTCGGCGTCGTCGTCGCAATCCTGCTCGCACTGGGCGACCAGCTGCTCGACGCGAGCGGCCTTCTCCTTGGTGAGGTTGATGAGCTTGCAGGCGTCCGCGTCGCGCTCGAACAGCTTGACGGCGTAGTAGCGACGCTTGTTGGCGGGAACGCTCGCCGGCAGGTTGTTCTCGATATGGTCCAGAACGTCCTCGATGGAGGAATCGAACTTGTGCTCCGGCACGTCGGCCTTGGCAGCAGCGGACTTCTTGACCTGCTCAAAGAGTTCGGTGACGCCCTTGTTCTTAAGGGCCGAGATCATAACGACCGGGCAGCCGAGCTTCTTCTCGAGCTTCTCGGTGTCGATCTTGTCGCCGTTCTTCTCCACGAGGTCGGCCATGTTGAGGGCAACGACCACGGGCAGGCCCGTCTCGATGACCTGAAGCGCCAGGTAGAGGTTACGCTCCAAGTTGGTGGCGTCCACAACCTGGACGACCACGTCGGGCTCGCCGCTCATGAGGTAGTCGCGCGAGCACTGCTCCTCGGGGCTATAGGGGGAAAGCGAGTAGATGCCGGGGAGGTCCGTAATCGTGACGCTCTTGTCGCTCTGGAGCTTGGCTTCCTTTTTCTCAACCGTGACGCCCGGCCAGTTGCCAACGTAGCCGTTGGCGCCGGTAATCAGGTTGAAAAGCGTGGTCTTGCCGCAGTTGGGGTTACCCGCCAGCGCGACATGGATCTGAGAATCCGCCATTCAATCCTTCTTCCTTGTGTGCCCGCGCAGCTTTCTCCGCGCGGGCTGGATATTGTGCTTCAACGTTGCATTGCAGAGTTAGAAAAACCTAACTTTATCTGCAGAAATAATCGCCGCGGGCCCTTACTGGACCTCGACGACGGCAGCCTCCTCCTTGCGGATGGAAAGCTCGTAGCCGCGCACGTTGATCTCGACCGGATCGCCGAGCGGTGCAACCTTTACGACCTTAAACGACGTGCCCTTGATGAGCCCCAGGTCCATAAGGTGGCGGCGAAGTGCGCCCTCACCGTGAAGCTTGACGATGGTGGAGCTCTCGCCCACCTTAACGTCACCCAACGTCTTCATATTCTTTTCCCCCTTTCAGTTTTTGCGGAATGTTGCGAACTAACCGACGGTCATGATGTGCATGGCGACCTTGGAATCGATGCCAAAGCGTGCGCCCAGCACGGTGACGATGATATTGGCACCACTCGAGCTCACCACGTGAATCTCGTTGCCCTCGACAAAGCCGAGGTCCTTGAGGTGGTGCTTCATGTCCTCATTGCCCTTTACGCGAGACACGCGCACGGTTTCGCCCGCTTTTACCATCGAAAGCGGCATAGCCGGCATCTGCGGTCCGCAAGACATGAGTGAGCTCCTAACGTCGGTTCGTCCTCAACATCGACGCAGCAAAAGTTAACCACGTCTATGTTCGCTATAGTAAACTAGCACGTGGTTAACTTTTTGGAAAGGGTCCCTATTCAGTTTTCGAAAAAGTTTCCCATATGAAACAGATGTGACAAAGGGACTGTCCCTTTGTCACATCTGTTGCGCTTAGAGCGAAAGGTTTCTGATCGACGTGACACACGAGGCCTCGTCTACGCCCGAAACGCGAAAGACGATGTCCTCGCCACATTCGCCGTAGAGCGCCATGAGGCCCATCACGTCACGGCCGTCGGTATGGCGGTCGCCGATGCTGACCGACACGTCGCTACGATGCTTGGCAATGATGTCGTAGAGCAGCGCGACCGGGCGGGCGTGCAGTCCCAACGGATCTTTAATCGTCTTTGTAAACTCGACCATGTCCCCTCCCGCGGCATCGCTCATTCGGCCGGCAAAACCCAGCCACGTGGTAGTTATTGTAGCGTTAGATGCTTGTCGGGACCCGCTAGAAAGCTCATCTCACTCTGGGCGCGAATTCTGGGACGCAGTTTCCGCGACGCCCAGTCAACCTATGCCCTCGCAACGCCCGCGCATAAAAAACGAGGGAAGGCACACGTCCTTCCCTCGTTGCAAGCAATAGGTAGCTGCTCGCCTACATCAGGCGCAGGCTGACGTCCTTGAGCTGGGCGCCGCTAACGGTACTCGGGGCGCCCGACATGAGGTCGGAGCCGCTGGCCGTCTTGGGGAACGCCATGACGTCGCGAATGGAGTCGGAGCCGGTGAGCAGCATGCACACGCGGTCCAGGCCCAGGGCGAAACCGCCCATCGGGGGCGCGCCAAACTTGAGCGCCTCCATGAGGAAGCCAAACTGCGACTCGGCACGCTCCTCGGTAAAGCCCAGGAGCTTGAGCATGGACATTTGCATCTCGGCGTTGTGAATACGCATACCGCCGCCACCGGCCTCAAAGCCGTCCATGACAAAGTCGTAGGTGCACGAACCGGCTGCCAGCGGGTCGGCCTCGATCTTGGCGATGTCGGTCTCGGTCGGCAGGGTAAAGGGCTGATGCTCGGCTGCATAGGCCTTGCGATCCTCGTCCCAATGGAACAGCGGGAAGTTGACGACCCACAGGAAGTCGTGGCCCTCGCGCTTGATCTCGAGCGCGTTGGCCATGTGGGAGCGCATGCCGCCCAGGATCTCGTCGGAAAGCAGGCGCGGGCCGGCGGCGAACATCACGAGGTCGCCGGGCTCGACGTCCATACGCTCGCGCAGAGCCGCCATCTCCTCGTCCGAGAAGAACTTGACGATGGGGCTGTTGATGGAGCCGTCCTCGCGGAAGGCGATCCAGGCCAGGCCCTTGGCGCCAAACGTGGAGGCCACGCCGGCAAGCTTATCGATCTTGGCACGTGCCCAGGCACCGGCGCCCTTGGCGTTGATGGCCTTGACGACGGAACCCTCCTCGTTTGCGGCGGTCGCAAAGACCTTAAACTTGGAGTTGGCAAAGATATCGGTCAGGTCGACCAGGTGCATGCCATAGCGGGTATCGGGCTTGTCGGAGCCATAGGTGTCCATGGCCTCCCAGTAATCCATGCGGCGCAGCGGCGTGGGCATCTCGACGCCCATGCGACCGAAGGCATCGGACAGGACCTCTTCGAGCGCGCTCATGACATCATTCTGGTCCACGAAGGACATCTCGATATCGACCTGGGTGAACTCGGGCTGACGGTCGGCACGCAGGTCCTCGTCGCGGAAGCACTTGGCGACCTGGTAGTAGCGCTCAACGCCACCGACCATGAGCAGCTGCTTTAGGAGCTGCGGGGACTGCGGCAGGGCGTAGAAGTTACCCGGCTGGATGCGGCTGGGGACGATGAAGTCGCGGGCGCCCTCGGGCGTGGACTTGAACAGGGAGGGCGTCTCGACCTCCATGAATTCACGGTTGTGCAGCGCCTCGCGAATGGCAAAGGTGAAGTCGGAGCGCAGCTTGAGGTTGGCCATCATCTCGGGACGGCGGAGGTCCAAATAGCGATAGCGCAGGCGGGTGTCCTCGCTGGTCTCGATACCGTCCTCGATCTGGAACGGCGGGGTGACGGACGTGTTGAGCACCTCGGCGTGGTCGGTCAGGACCTCGATCTCGCCGGTCGCGAGCTTTGCGTTGGTGGTCTCCTCGCCACGGGCGCGCACGACACCGTGGATCTTGATGGGCCACTCGGGACGCATGGTCTCGGCGATTTTAAAGGCGTCGCCGTCAGAGTGCTCGGGGTCGAAGGTGAGCTGCGTGATGCCCTCGCGGTCGCGAAGGTCGCAGAAGATAAGGCCGCCGTGGTCGCGGCGACGGCTCACCCAACCGGTGAGGGTGACCTCTTCGCCCACGTTCTCGAAGCGAAGCTCGCCGCAGGTACGGGTGTGCATGGAATGCTCATCGATGGGACGGGTCTGGCTCATACCAGTGATCCTCCTTTATGGATCTGTGCCGCCCCGTGTCGTTCCGGGCGGCGTCGTACAGATTTGCCCAGCCTGCGTAAACCGCGCAGCCGAACGTGGCGTTCTATCTTATCGCACCCGCGTCGATGTGCCGCGAAAAAGTAGCTCTTGTCCAAAGACTTGACGGAGACGAAACAATTGACGCAGCCTGGCCGTCGCCAAGGCGCGCCGCGTGCGACAATGTGCCCCAATACAACCGCACTCGGAAAGGCCCGTCATGACCGCACGCCTCATCGTTATGGATATCGACTCCACGCTCATCAACCAGGAAGTCATCGACCTGTTGGGCGAAGAGGCCAGCGTGGGCGAGCAAGTTGCACAGATCACCGAACGCGCCATGCGCGGCGAGCTTGACTTTAAGCAGGCGCTCGAGGAACGCGTGGGGCTGCTTGCCGGCTTGGATGAGAGTGTGTTCGAGCGCACCTTTGCGCGCGTGACGTTTACCCCCGGCGCGCTGGAGCTTGTGCGCTCGGCGCACAGCAAGGGCTGGAAGGTCGGCGTGGTAAGCGGCGGCTTCCACGAGGTCGCCGATAAGATCGTGGCCGCCGCGGGCATCGACTTTTGCCTGGCAAACCGTTTGGAGGTCGTAGACGGCAAGCTCACCGGCAAGCTGGCGGCAGATATTGTGACCAAGGAGTCCAAGCTCATCCAGCTGCTGGATTGGGCCGTTGAGTGTGGTGTCGATATGGCCCATACCGTCGCGATCGGTGACGGCGCCAACGACATCCCCATGATTCAAGCCGCGGGCACCGGCATCGCATTTTGCGCCAAGCCCAAGACGCGCAAGGCCGCCCCGTTTGCCATCGACGAGCGCAACCTCATGCTCGCCATGGACATCATCCTGCGCGACTAGTCGATCCATCGAACAACAGCATCAAATCCTCTATGTCTAGTTTCCGAACAATTTTGTTCTAATGTTCGGAAACATACCCTTTGAGTGCTAGACTTTGCGCCGTCGAAGGGAACATATATGGATAAGCGAGATCTTGAGCAATTGCTGAGCGATGTTGCCGGCGGGGCAGTCACCCCTGCCGACGCCCTCACGCGCATCCAGACGGTTCCGACCGCCGATTTGGGCTTTGCGCAGCTCGATCTTTCGCGCGGGGTGCGCCAGGGAGCCGGCGAGGTTGTCTACGGCGCCGGTAAAACCGCCGAGCAGATTGCCGCCATTATCGAAGCGCTGCGCGATGCCGGCCAGGAGCGCATCCTGGTCACGCGCTTGGACGCCGAGAAGGCAACCCGTACCTCGGAGCTCCTCGACAACGGCATCGACCTGGGATATATCCCGGACGCACAGCTCGCCCTCGTGGGCGGCAAGCCCTCCCCCACCGGCAACGGACGCATCGTTGTCGCCTGCGCCGGCACGAGCGACTTACCCGTCGCCGAAGAAGCCGCGTTGACGGCCGAATTCTATGGCAACGAGGTCGACCGCCTCTACGACGTAGGTGTCGCCGGCCTGCACCGCTTGCTCGCGCATGCCGAGGAACTTGCTCAGGCGCAGGTGGTCATCGCCATCGCCGGCATGGAGGGCGCCCTGGCGAGCGTTATCGGCGGTCTGGTGAGCTGCCCGGTCATCGCCGTTCCCACCAGCGTGGGCTACGGCGCAAATTTTGGAGGCGTAGCCGCGCTGCTCGCCATGCTCAACTCCTGCGCCAGCGGCGTTTCGGTCGTCAATATCGACAACGGCTTTGGTGCCGCCTACCAGGCAAGTCTTATCAATCATCTGAGCGCCGGCACATCCTGCGCCCGTTAAGGAGCATTCCATGTCCAACCATCAGCACACGCTTATCATCGACGGCACTTCGGGCATCAGCGGCGATATGACCGTCGCGGCCCTGCTCGACCTGGGCGCCAGCGAGGAGCACCTGCGCGAACAGCTCGCCACGCTGCCGGTCGACGGCTTTTCGATCGCCGTCGCGCGCGTAAACAAGCACGGCATCGACGCCTGCGATTTCGACGTCCAGCTTGCAGAGGGCCTCGAGAACCACGACCACGATATGGCCTGGCTCTACGGCAACGAAGTGCCTGCCGAGCACGCCCATGAGCACGAGCGCCATCATCATGACCATGTCGAACATGATCACTGCCACGAGCACGAGCACGAGCACGACCATGGGGAGCACGGTCATGGCCACGAGGGTCACCATCACGCCCACCACCATCACCACCGTTCTTTGGCGGACGTCACCGCCATCATAGATGGCTCGCAGCTAAGCGATGGCGCCAAGCATCGCGCGCTCGCCATCTTTACCGCGCTCGCCGCCGCCGAGGCCAAGGCCCACGGCAAAACGCCCGAGACCGTCATGTTCCACGAGGTGGGCGCCGTCGACTCCATCGTCGACGTCTGCTCCGTCGCCATCTGCCTCGATGACCTGGGTATTGAGGACATCGTGGTTGAGTCGCTCTCCGAGGGTCACGGCACCATCCACTGCGCCCACGGCCTTATGCCCATCCCGGTGCCCGCCGTCGTCAACCTATGCCAAGCAGGCAATATCGCCCTCACGCCTGCACCGGTTGCCGGCGAGCTCGTGACGCCCACGGGCGCCGCCATCGTCGCCGCACTGCGCACGTCCGGGCACCTGCCAGCCCGCTACCGCATCGAGGCCGTCGGCTACGGCGCCGGCAAACGCCCCTACGAGGGTTGCTCCGGCACGCTCCGCTGTCTGCTCGTTCACGCGGACGCATAGCGATGGATGCCCGCAAGAAAAAAAGCCGCGCCGCCATCGTCGCAGCATTCTCCGAGCTCCTGCGCGAGGAGGACTACAGCAAGATCACCGTCGGCGACATCATCGCGCGCGCTCACGTAGGCCGCGCGACATTCTACGGTCTCTTTAAGAGCAAAGACGACCTACTGTCCGAGCTCGTGAGCGACATCTGCACCCACGCTCTCGACGACGATGGCACACCGCTCGACGACCCACTCGTGCAGGTCGAGCATATCCTCAACAACCTCTGGGAACGCCGTCAGGGCGTTCGAGCCCTCGTAGCCGGTGCCGGCTCACGCGTCTTCGCCGACTGCTTACGCAAGACCATCATGTCACGAGCAGCCGAAACCGTCCCTACCGACCCAAACGGCCCCGCCGCTACCATGGACCGAAGCTTCCTACTACACCACATAGCCTCAAGCTTCGTAGCCACCGTCCAATGGTGGGCCTGGCACAACTTCCAAGCCCCAAAAGAGGACGTAGCCAAAGACTACCTATCAGCCATAAAACCCCTCTTCGGCTAAGTAAGAAGCCCATCCCAAAGCATCACCCCAACCCAGGGCGCCACGCATCCCAAAGTGTCAACAACAGCTCAACGCCCCTATCAGCAACAAGCCCCTCCCATCCAAATTCAGATATATGTTGGGTTGCTTGCTCGAGCGCAGCAAAGATCCCGCAGCTGGCCGCATGGGGTAACTTCCCAGCGCATTCCGCAGGACGCAAAAAGGCTCGCCGCACGAAGTGCGCAGCGAGCCTTTTTGCATGTCCGAGGACGCGCTGGGAAGTTACCCCATGCGGCCAGCGGACAACTATGTAGCCTTCGACTAGAACATGCCCAAGAAGCCATGCACAAACAGCGCGGCCACAATAGCACCGACAAACGGCGCGATGCCAGGAACAAGCAGGCCGTACTTCCAGTTGTTGTCAGCCTTGTTCTTAATCGGCAGCACCTGATAGGCCATGCGAGGACCAAGGTCACGTGCCTGGTTCATGGCGAAGCCAGTGATGCCGCCCATGCCCATGCCAACAGCCCAAACAATCAGACCGACGCAGATGGCGAGCATCAGAACGTTCTCGCCGGCGCGGCTAGCGGCAGCAAGGATGGCACTGATGAACACAAAGGTGCAGATAGCCTCGCAGAAGAAGTTGCGGGCATAGTTCGTACCCTCGGTGGTGGGGTTGGTCGAGAAGATGTTGCGCTGGGCAATGGGGTCGACGACGCCCTCGGAAGCCTTGAACTCATCGGCATACATAAACCAAGCGATCACGGCACCCACAAAGCCGCCGAGCATATCGGCGAGCATGAAGGGAATGCAGTTGCCCCACGGCACCAGGCCGACGATGCACTGGGCAAGCACCATGGCGGGGTTCATGCACACGGCGCCGCCAAAGACAAACAGGCAGACCGAGATGCCAAAAGACCAGGTGGTGATGGCAAACATGTGGCCGGAGCCCTGATACTTGGTGCCCTTGAGCACGGTATCGCAGTGCACGCCCACGCCAAAGACGATCATGAGGGCCGTCGCGCCGAATTCGCAGAGGAGTTTGGTAAGCATAAAACCTTATCTTTCTTGTCGGTTATAAACGATTCGTTTAAGCCACGCGCTAGTGCTGCGCAACGACAACGCCCAAGCCATCGGGAATAACGGCAACCTTGGCATCGGCACCCTTCATCTCAAAGGCGAGCTTGAGCGCCTCCTCGATAGTGTTGACCGGCGTCATGTGCATATCCTTGAGCATCTGGTGATCGCACAGGTCGGTGACCATAATCACAGGGTGATGCGCCAGGATGCGGGCAAAGATCTGGCTCGTCCACTGGTCGGGCAGGGTCTCGTCCTTGGGACGATCGATGCAGGCGCGCTCAAACTCTGCCGGATCGTTGTCGGCGATGTTGTGATAGAAGCCCTCGCCGCCGTGACCGTCGGCACAACCGGCGACGTCGATGATCACGCCGCCCTCGGGAAGCGTGGCCTCGGCAGCGCACATGCCCTTCACGGCCTGATAGATGTTCTGATCGAGGGGGTAGCCACCGTTGGTGGTGATGGCAATCTCGCACTCGACGGGCTCAACGCCGGCAAGGCTCTTCACGAACTCGCAGCCGGCCTCGTGCGCCTTGTGGATGTCGCCGGCAAAGGAGCCGATGACCTCGTGCTTGCCGTTGAGCACCACGTTAAGCACAAAGGCGAGGTGGGCCATCTCGGCGGCGGCAAACATGTCCTCGCTCACGTGGTTATGGCACAGGTTGCCGGCACGCGAGTGGGAATCATTCACAAACTGACCGTTGTGGTTGTACATGATGGTCTTGTAGCTGGCGATGCCAGGCAGGACGGACTTGCGGCTACCAGAGAAACCGGCAAAGAAGTGCGGCTCAATAAAGCCCTCGGCAAGCAGCAGATCGCAATCGGCAGCAATCTTGTTGATAATGCACTCGCCACCAGAAGGCAGGGTGCCGATCTTTTTCATCATGCTGTCGTCAGTCGCGACGTGCATAACGATTTCCTCGTTGGCAACGATCTCCTCGCCATATTTGTTGACGAGCTCCTCGTGCGTCGACGGACGGTGCATACCCGTAGCAACCAAAATACGCACACGGGCCTCGGGCGCAGCGGCATGAATGTGATGCAGCAGAATAGGCATCGTCACACGCGAGGGAACGGGACGCGTGTGGTCGGAACTAATGATGACGATGTCCTTTTTGCCAGCACAAAGCTCCTCGAGCGAAGGCGACCCATAAGGGTTGGCAAGCGACTCCTCTACCAGCTCTTCCTGCGATTTCGTAGTCTTAAACTCGTTTTGATGACCTTCCATCACACCCGCGAAGTTCTTGTCCTCGAGCTCCAGATGCAACGTCTTGTGGTCAAACGGCAGTTCACATTCAAACATTGACGAGCGCCCTCTTCCTTTCAACTGACACACTAGTCAAACCGTTGGAAGGATACGCCGCTCACCGAAAAACACCACCGTCCACCGACTCATTAACACAACGTTCATATTTGACCCACAACAAAACGGCCACGATCCCAAACGGGACCGCGGCCGCCTGTCAATGGCACTATGGACAGGATGGCTTACACAGCGCAGAGGCAAACATCAATCCTGTGGCATGCGCGCGTAAGCTATCTTGCATAAATACGTCAATAAAATGCATAGAATGACGCACGGGTTTCGGACCGTAACAGGGTAGCCCCATCCGGAGCGTGCATTTTTGGGAGTATTCAGCATCGCGAGATAAGTCTATAGGGCTAAAAGCCTATCGAAAGCTAGGAAGCCTCCATGGCTCTTGCCTTCTAGGCAGCATGCGGTAAGAAACCAGTCATATATGAGCATCGCCAAGGCCCAATTGTCGTGCAAAAGCATCAACAGGGAACGCGAACGTCACCTATGGTCCTATGCATCAATCTTTAGCTGCTGAAAACTCCGTTTTTTGCACGTCACCCCAAGCACCACCCTCACCCAGCGGCCATCCGCCGAAGCCGGACATCGCAGGGCCCGCCATCAGTTTACTTTTAGGCACACTCCGCAGGACGCAAGAAGCCCCCGCCGCACTCCACGCTATGCGCGAAGCGCGCCTTATTCCCTTCAGCTTTAATCCCAGAAGACCGAGGACGAAGGGACCCGATGGGTTTCCCTCTGAATGCATTCCGCAGCACGAAGCCCCCTTATCCGCAGCTCCGAAGGAGCAGGATAAGGGGGCTTCAAGTGCGAGGACGCATTCAGAGGGAAACCCGTCGGATCCCGGTGAGAGCCACAGGGCTATCGATTACCCCGTGTTCTGCAATCCTGCCGAGACGCCGGTCACAGTCGAAAGAATCAGGCTCATGTACTCGGCCTTCTTCTCCTCGGCCATCTCGTCCTGGTTCATGCGCACCTCGCGAAGGGCGCGGACCTGGGCGATGGACAGGGCGTCGACGTAGGGGTTACGCACGCGGACGGCGCAGCCGAGCACGCGACGACGCTGCAGCGGCCACTCGTCACCGACGATGGCAAGGACCCACTTACGCGTGAGCTGCATCTCGGTGAAGACCTTCTTGGACAGATCCTGGCGATCGCCCAGGTGCAGATACATCTTGGCGATGCGCTGGTCGGTCTTAGCGATCGACATCTCGATGTTGTCGATGAACGTGCGGAAGAACGGCCACTCCTGGTAGGCAGCCTTGAGCTGGTCCAGATCGCCCAGCTGCTCACAGGCGGTACCCAGACCGTACCAAGCGGCCAGGTTAATGCGAGCCTGGCTCCAGCTGAAGATCCACGGAATGGTACGCAGGTCGTCGAGCGACTTGGCACCCAGACCGCGCTTGGCCGGGCGCGAGCCGATCGGCAGCAGACCGACCTCGGTCAGCGGCGTCACGGTCGAGAACCACGGTGTAAAGTCCTCGGTGTTCAGCAGGTCCAGATAGCGCTCGTGGCTTGCGGCGTTGAGCTTGTCGGCCATATCCCAGAACTTCTGCGTGGTCTCGGTGTTGGTCTTCTCGACACTCGGGGCCGACTGCAAAAGCGTTGCGGCGGCAACGGACTCAACATGGCGCTGGGCCAGCGTGCGGTTGCCGTAACGGGCAAAGATGACCTCACCCTGCTCGGTGAGCTTAAAGAAGCAGTTGACCGAACCCTTGGGCTGCGCCAGCACGGCCTTGTTGGCCGGGCCGCCGCCACGGCCCACGGCACCGCCGCGACCGTGCATGAGCACCAGGTCGATATCGTTCTTCTCGGCCCACTTGGCAATGCGCTCCTGCGCAGAGTGCAGCGCGAGCATAGCCGTGGTAGGACCGGCATCCTTGGAAGAGTCGGAGTAGCCCAGCATGACCTCCATGCGGCGGTTGGTCTGGGCAAGGCGCTTTTGCACCACGGGCAGCGTAAGCATCTGGTCGAGCACGTCGACGCAGCCCTCGAGGTCCTCGAGCTGCTCGAACAGCGGGATCACGTCGAGCTCGGGGACATCCTCCTCGTGTGCAAAGGACAGGTGGGCAAGCTCAAAGACGTCGGCCACATGCTGGGCGCTCTTGGTGAATGAGATGATGTAGCGGTGCGCCATCTTCTTGCCGTAGCGCTTTTGGATGGAGCCGATAGCGCGGAAGGTATCGATAACCTCGCGCGTCATGGGCTGCAGGTCGCCATGGATACCGTTCTCGTGGATATCCTTGAGGGCGCGGGCGTGCACCACGGAGTGCTGACGGAACTCCATCTCGACCATATGGAAGCCGAAGGACTCGACCTGCCAGATGATGGTCTGGACCGGGCCGTAGGCAGCACGGACGGCACCGCAAGCGGCCAGCGAGCGCTGGACGACGCGCAGGTCCTCCAGGAACTCATCAGCGCTGTGGTACATGGTATCGGTGATACGGCGCACGGTGGCGTTCAGACGGTCGGCCATGACGAGCATGACGGCGCGATGCGGCTCGTGCTCGGAAATCAGCTCGGCGCGAGCCGTGTACTGGGTGCTCATCTCGACCTGATGGTTCCACAGGTTGATGAGCTCGCCAGACGGCTTGCTGTAGGTGGCCTCGAGCGTGAGGTTGCGGCCGATGCGGCGGCACTTGTCCTCGAGCTTGAGCACCATATGGGTGAAATACTTGGCGGCGACCTCACGGCTCACCTTGGCGGTGACGTTGGGGTTACCGTCGCGGTCGGAACCGATCCAGCTGCCGGGATGGAAGAACGCCGGGCACAGCGGCGGCACGGTACCGGCCTTATCACCCAGCACCCAGTCGTCAAAGCGACGATAGATGACGGGGATCACATCGAACAGTGTGTTATCGAAGATGTCGATGATGGTATCGGCTTCCTCGACCGGCGTGGGCTTCTTGAGCGCGATGGGGCTCGTACGCACCAGAGCGTCGATCTCCTGCAGCATATGGCGCTCGTTCTCCACCAGGTCGGAGCCGCCCAGGCGCGGACGCTCCTCCAGCAGGCTGGAGATACGGCGAATCTTGCCCTCGACGGCCTTACGACGGGCCTCGGTGGGATGTGCGGTAAAGACAGGGTGGAACTCGAGCTTGTCGAGCAGCTCGTTGGCGCCCTCGACACCCATCTCGTTTACCAACTGGTGATAGGCGACGGTGAGTTCGTTGGCGGGATCGACCTCGGTATCGGTCGACGCACCTGCCTCGCGCTCGCGCAGCTGCGCCACGCGGTAGTTCTCCTCCGACAGGTTTGCCAGATGGAAGAAGCTCGTAAAGGCGCGAACGATGACCTGCTGCTTATCGAGCGGCAGGCTGTCAATCAGATCGACGACCTCACGAAACGCCACAGCAGTAGGCTCGTCGGCGGTGGGCACGCCCTGCTCGTCGACGGACTCGTCGGCAGCACGGGCGCCGGGGTTTCCGGCATTGGCCACAATCTCGGCCGTCAGGATCTTGTCGAACAGGTCCGCGATCTCGGGATCATACTCGCTAAGCACACGGCGCTCCAGGCGCAGGAACAGCGCCAAGTTGTCGCGCAGCTCCTCGGGGATCTCGATCTCGGCGAGACGCTCCCTGGACTCGGCATTCGAGCCGATTCGGTTAACGAGGCGGTTGACCACGGCAGCGACGCGCGCCGCGGCTTCGGGTACAGACTGGTTGCTTAGGTTCTCAGCCACGTTTCCTCCCATTCCTCCTTCTATGCACGTAACATGCGGTATTCATTATAGGCACTCGGCAAAAACTTTCGGCGCTGATTGCGCTTTACCACACAAAAGTATTTTCTGCATTGCAAGGGTTTTTGCCCTAAATGGTCGTATTTCTCGGTGGGCGGCATACGTAAATGGGGGCATTCCGCATAAAAGCGAAACACCCCCGTAACAATCGCTCGCAATGAGCTGGGCACCTCAGCGGCACTACAGCTCAAAAATCATGCGCTACAGGCGCTCGCGAACCGCCTCGACCACGTTGGCCAGATCGACGAGGGCCTCGTCATGGCTCTCCATGTCGCGCACCTTGACCTTGCCGGCGGCAAGCTCGTCGCCACCCAGGACCAAAATGAGCTTGGCGCCCACCTTATCGGCCTGCTTAAACTGAGCTTTGAGCGAACGACCCTGGTAGTCGGCCTCGGTCACGATGCCAGCGGCGCGAAGCTCCTGCGTGATGGCAAAGACGTTCTGGCGCAGCTCCTTGCCGGCATTGGCGACGTAGACGCACGGGGCCTCCTCGGCACCCAGGTCGCTGCCAAAGGCCTGCAGGGCCAGCAGCGCACGCTCAAAACCGACGGCAAAGCCGACGCCTGCCGTGGGCTTGCCACCCTCGAGCTCGACCAAGCCGTCATAGCGACCGCCGCCACCGATGGAGCCGACGCCGGCGCCGGGAGCCTCGACCTCAAAGACGGTACGGGTGTAGTAGTCCAAGCCACGCACCAAGGTGGGATCCTCGACATACTCGATACCCGCCGCATCCAAATAGCGCTTGACCTGCTCGTAGTGCTCGCGGCACTCATCGCACAAGTTGTCGCCCATCAGCGGTGCGTCGGCCATGATCTCGCGGCAGTGGTCGTTCTTGCAGTCGAAGGCACGCAGCGGATTGAGCTCGGCGCGCTCGCGGCACTCGTCGCACATCTCGTCGGCGTGATCGAGGATAAACTGCTTGACCTGCTCGCGATAGGCCGGACGGCATTGGGCATCGCCCATCGAGTTAATGAGCAGACGGAGCTTGGAAAGATCGAAACCAAGGCGCTTGTAGAACTCCATAAGCATGATGATGCACTCGGCGTCGGCAGCCGGATCGGGAGCGCCGAGCCACTCGATGCCCACCTGGTGGAACTGGCGCAGGCGACCCTTCTGGGGACGCTCGCCACGGAACATGGCCTCGGCATAATAAGCCTTAAACGGCGTGGAGCCCTGGGGCACCAGGTTGTTCTCCACGACGGCGCGCACCACACCGGCCGTGCCCTCGGGACGAAGCGCCAGGCGCTGCTTGGGCTTGAGCTTGGTATCGGTGCCCTCAGCAAAGACGCGCTCCAGGTTGGCGCCGCTAAAGACGCGGAACATCTCCTTGCGCACGACGTCGGTCGACTGGCCGATGCCGTGGACAAAGACGTCCACCTGCTCGATCGCGGGCGTCTCGATGGGCTTAAAGCCAAACGGCTCGAATACGCCGGCCGCAATCTGCTGCATCTTTTGCCAAGCGCGCATCTCGGCGCCGATAAGGTCGCGGGTTCCCTCCGCCTTCTGTGCCTGCATGGGCAAACACCTTTCTTTTGTATCGCGTCATAGGTAACGGTCATTATACGGCACAAATACAAACAGCGGCGGCGCGTCTGACCGAACGAGGGTATGGGGACTCGTTCGACCAGACGCGCCGCCGCTGTTTGTGATCCCTTTTCCTCCGTCCCCTTCGGATCACGTGATCCCTTGGGGACGGAGGAATAGGGATCATTTCGTAGGCCCGTGGCCGCCTTGGAAACCGAATGATGGTACGAGCATCCATTCGGCTTCCAAGGCGGCCACGGACAGAACGGGACGAACAGAAAAGAGCGACGGACGCCTACTCCCCCGCCACGCTCGCGCGCAGCTTGGCGGCGATGGGCTCGGATACCAGCAGGAACACGAGCATGACCACGGAGCACGCCAAGCACACGATCCAGGTGCTCGCAAAGGAGCCCGAAACGGCAAAGAGCACGTAGACCTGCCACAGCTCACCGACAAAGCTCATGCCAGCAAGCACCGCCGAGGTAGCGATAACGGTGAGCGAGCCCAATATGCGGCCACTCACCTTATCGGCAACATGGCCGATAACGAGCGAACCCACGACGCTCACCACGGTGGAGATGGCATTGGAGATGTTGTACTGCGCAAGGGAAATGCCCAGGTCGCTGACGATCAGCGGCTGGAACAGGCTCATGCAGTTGACGAAAATCGTGTAGCACGTGGCCATGATCACGAAGCCGGAGGTCACCACGAGCCAGCCGGGGAAGAACTTACGCTGCTGGGACATACTGCTCCTTATTTAACAAACGAATAGCCGGCGCCGGGCGCCGGTAGTGCCCAAGATTGCCTTGAAAGACAAGGGCATAGGCCTTACGGCCATGCCCGCAGGCTTGAAAGGCAAGGTTGGATGCTACCGGTGGTCGGCGATATAGCCCAAAGCGACGGCGGTATAAGCCGCAGCACCGAGCGGCAGCTCGGCATCGTTAAAACGTGCCTTGGGATGGTGCTGGGCAAAGTGTTCGTCCGTGTCGGTTACGGCCGCGCCCACGGTAAAGTACGCACTCGGAATCTCGCTCGAGATAAGCGCGAAGTCCTCACTCGCCATGGCATGGAAAAGCGGCAAGAAAGCCGCCTTGGGCAGCACTGCGCCCACGTAGCCAAGCGACGCCTGAGTCATATCGCTGTCGAGTACAAGCGGCGGAACATCCGAAAGTGTCTCGATGGTCGCCGGCGTACGATAGGTCGTGGCAACGCCGTTAACGACCTCCGCGATGCGGGTCTTTAGGTGAGCCATGAGCTCAACATCAAAGCCGCGCAGCGTTCCCTCGAGCACGCAGGTGTCGGGGATGACGTTGGCCGCCAAGCCACCGGCGAACTTGCCAACGGTAAGCGCGACCTCCTTGGCCGCCGGCACCTCGCGGGAGATGAGCTCCTGGAGCGCCAGATGCACATGCACGCCCGCTGTGATGGGGTCGATGCAAATCTCGGGGCTCGAGCCATGGCCGCCCTTGCCCTGAAGCGTGATGCGAAAACCGTACACGCCCGAGAGCGCCGGGCTGCCGTAGAGCACCAGGCCAAGCGGCGACTGGCTGTTGACATGCATGGCAAAGGCCGCCTGAGGGCGCGGGTTCTCGAGCAAGCCGTCGGCGATGGCAGCGCGTGCTCCCTCAAAGGTCTCCTCGCCCGGCTGGAACAGCAACTTGACGGTAGCGTTGGCCTCCACAAGCTCGGCCTCGCGGGCCTTGAGCAAACGGGCCGCGCCGAGCAGCGCCGTCGCATGCATATCGTGGCCACAAGCGTGCATGCAGCCGTTGGTAGAGGCGAAAGGCTCGCCCGACTCTTCGGCAACGGGCAGGGCATCCATGTCGCCACGAAGCATGACGACCGTTCCGGCCTGCTCGTCCTTGCACGTGCCATTGCCCTGAGCGGCCGCGGCCGCACCGGCACCGATCAGGCCAACGACGCAGGAACCGTCGACGAGCGTGGTATGGGGGATGTCCATCTCGTCCAGACGTGCCTGGATATAGGCAGACGTCTGCGGAAGATTGTTACCGAGCTCGGGCATCTGGTGTAGATCGTGGCGCCACGCAGCGAACTCGTCTGCAAAAGCCTGAGCTTCTGCGACAAGACCGTCGCCGATAGCGGTCTGCGCCGCTGTGGTGGCCTTGGGCGCTAGTTGCGGTTGAAAATCGGACAGAGCTGATGCCATAGATGCCCTCCAGTAACGTTTTTGCAGCACGCACTTTGATAGCGTAAAGTGCAAGGCACAACTGTAAGGGCATGACATAAAAAATGCCGCCTTGGAAGGGCGGCGCAACAAGTTGTTTACAATTGCGGGCGAGATTTTCGGCGCAAGAAATCGAAATGCGTCTCGCTCAAGATAATCGACAAGAAGATGAGCGCGAAGCCGGCGAGCAGGCGCGAGGTGAGCGCCTCCCCCATCAGCAGCACCGAGAACAGCACACCCGAAGGCGACTCCATCGAAAGGAGCAGCGAGCCCGTCGAGGCCGGGACATGCGCCAGGCCGACGTTTTGGATGAGCAGAGCCACACACGTACAGCCCACCGATAGAAACGCCATCACACCGATAAAGCTCGGCGTCCACACGGACAGCGGCGCTTGGGTCTCGAATAACAGCGACGAGATCAGGCTCAGCACGCCGTTGCCCACAAACATCCAAAACGTGATGACGTTGATGTCCATCTTGCGGCCATACTTGGCGGTCACCGCCATCTGGATGGCAAAGAAGACCGCGCCGCCCAGTGTGATGACATCGCCGACATTGAACTCGACGCTATCGAGCGCCACCAGCCCAATGCCCGCCAGGCACAGCAACGCGGCGCCCAAGTTGTAACGGGTAAGCTTTTCGCCGCTTAGAACGTAGCTCGCAAACGGAACCAAGATGCAGTACGTGCCCGTCAAAAACGCGCTTTTGCCTGCCGTGGTCTGTGCCAGGCCGATCGTCTGCAAACCGTAGGCACCCCACATGAGCGCGCCCATGCCAAGTCCAACAATCAGGTTTCGAGCGTTGAAATGGGCAATGATGCGCTTGTGGAAGATGACAAGCATGACCAACGACGCCGGAAGAAAACGAATGTAGAGCAGCTCGAACACCGGAACGGTATCGAGCGCATCCTTCATGGTGGTGAAGGAATAGCCCCAGATGACCGCTATCGAAAGCAGCAAGACCTTCCAGAACAGCGGCGAGCGTGCGCCGGCGCCGCGGGAGGTGCCGCCGGCGCCCAGGTCCTCCCGTGCGACAGGGCTATCGGGCATGTTTTCGATTTCGTTGGCAGCGTATTGGGCCATGGAACATCCTCACACTCAATCTTGGCGTGGTGTCCGCACGCGTATGGCTGCGTGCCGCCTCATGGTCAAATAAAAACGGGGCGCACCGGACCCCCGGCACGCCCCGCTACTGTAGCAACAACCGGCGTTGCATCGCAATCCAGCATAATAAAGTGTAAAACTGGAAGGCCTCGATGTTCTGACAGCGTTTACGTGTCTGAACTAAATCAATTTGGTTGACTCCAGTTTTTCGATGATCCAGTCGTTGGCTTTGATGACCGGACGGCGGAAGACGACGCCCAGGGCCAGCGACGGAATCAGATAGCTCGCCAGAATGCCCAGCTCAACCCAGTACTCCATATGGTAGGCGCCAGCCATGGCGGCATGCATGGCGTTAATGCCATGGGTAAACGGCAGGAACGGATAGATCGCCTGGAACACAGGGCCGGTCATCTCGATGGGGAACGTACCGCCCGAACCGCCGACCTGCATGACCAGCAGCACAACGGCCAAAGCCTTGCCGATATCGCCAAACGACACCGTAAGCGTGTAGACGATATTGGAGAACACGAGACTCGCGACCCAGCCCGCCAGCACAAACTGCAGCGGGTTGTCGCACTGGATGCCAAAGAACAGGATGTCGCCCGCGCACACGAGCGTTGCCTGCAGCAGAGCCAAACCGCCAAAGAACAAGTAACGACCCAGGTAGATCTCGTGTAGGCGTACGGGGATGAGCTCGTTGATAAGCTCATCGTCAACCGACACCTTCATCATGGCCGCCAGCACGATCGAGCCGACCCAGAGCGACAGAATCGTGTAGAACGGCGCCATGGCCGAGCCGTAGTTGCGGATCGGATAGACCGGTTTGCGATCGAGCGCGACGGGACCGGAAAGCGACACGGCCAAACCCTCGGGATCGTTGCCAATCATCGTCTTGATCGTGGCCAGATCGTCCGACATCAGGGCGCCATCGAGCTCATCCTTAAACGCACTGATCTTATCGGACGCTTCACCTAGCTGATCGGAAGCCTTGTTGACCAGCTTGGCGGCCTTGGAGAGGCCCTTCGCCAACGAGCCGGATGCGTCGGTCAGGCCGCCTACGGCGCTATCCAGGTCGCCCGAGATGCCATCAAGCGAGTCCAGAATGCCCGAAACCGTCTTCTTGAGCTCCTTGGCCTTAACCGAGAACGTGGAATCGTAATCGGATTTGGCACCCGCGATGCCGGCCTTGGCATCAGCGATGGCCTGATCGACCTCGGCACGCAAGTTGTTGACCTCGGCCATGCTATCGGAGAGAGACTTCGCGGTAGCCGCCAGATCCTTGGCATTGTTGCGGTACTCAACGGCGATTCTGCCCAGCGACGTCGCGGCGGACTTGAGGCCGTCCTTCAAATTCTCATCGCTCACCTGGTCGGCAAGGCTGCGGAGCTGATCGGCCATCGCATCGATATCCTTGGCGCGCGCATTGAGGGCCGCAGCGGCATCGTTGAGTTGGGACACCGTAAGGTCGACATGCTGGTTTGCGGTGTCGAACGCCTTCGCGAGCTCGGCAGACACATTGTCGAACGAACCCGCACTTCCATCGATTGCGGCATCGATGGCATCGTTTGCCGCCTTAAGCGCTTCTTTGGAATCATCGATGCCGCTTTTGGCATGTTCCATGAGCTGCTTTGTCGACTCATCGACGGCACCGGTCTGCTTGAGCATGCCGCTCGCCGACGTCAGCGAATCGGACGTGGAGCTCAAAATGCCCGCCAGCGACGAAGCATTTGCCTGAACGTCTCGCAGGTCCTCAATCGAATCGCCAAGCGTCGAGGACAGGTTGGCGATAAAGTTGCTGACCTGGTCGGTGCTCATGTAATCGAGCAGGCTGGACACCGTCTTAAGACCGATGCTCGTAATGGTCTCGGTAAAAGTTTCGTTAACCTGGCTCTGAACGGCACTCGAACCCTTCTCGGTCACGATCTGCGCAATGGCGTTGGCCTTCTGGTTCTCGTAAAACTCGATATCGGCGTGTTTCACGTCGGTCGAGAAAAGCGTCATCATGTCAGCGCTAAACGTTTTGGGGATAACGACGGCAGCATAGTACGCGCCCGACTTAACGCCCTCGATAGCCTTTTCGCGATTGTTGAGCACAACCCAATCGAAGCTCTCGTTGCCGCGTAGGGTGGCGGTCACGTTTTCGCCCACGCTAACCTCGACGGGGATCAAATCGCTCTCGTAACCCTCATCGGTGTTGACCACGGCGATCTTAAGATTGCCGGTGTTGCCGTACGGATCCCAGCTGCCGGCGATGTTAAACCACGCGTACAGACACGGTACGATAATGAGGCCCATCACGACAACCAAGCCGATCACGGAGCGAGACACGTTTTGGACATCGCGCTTAAACAGATGCAGGATGTTCTTCATTTATGCCTCACCTCCTTTGGAGTGCTTGCCAAGCGCGGTGGTATCTCCATCATTTGTGGCTGTGCTGTCGCTGCCCTGAGATTTATGGTGCGAGCCGATATGCGGCAAGCGGCCCGTGGACTGATCGCCGCCCTTGGCACCACGCTCGCTGGCGTTGAGGCCAAACATGTGGCGGGCGGCAGGAATGGCGGCCGTGTGTTCGCGCATCTCGCGACGCAGGTCCTCATCCGAAAGCGCCGAGATGCGCATCTGGGTATTGAGGCTCGCTCGGATATATTCGATATTGATCAGCCAGCCGCAGATGGCAATAACCGAGATGATCCAAATGACAAGCAGGATGATCTTGCCGTTATTGTCGATATCGAGAACCGTCGACAGGACAAAGAGCAGGACCTGAACGCCCACCACGGCGGCAAAACCGCCCTTGATGTAGTACGGGTAGCGATGTTCAAAGGCGACCGCATGATCGAGCAGTTCGCGACGGTACGAATCGGAATCGAGCATGACGCGCATGGCCGTGCGCAGCGAGTAGCGCTGGCGCGGCAGGTCGTTGGACTCGCAAATCATCATACCGGTCGTGGAGAGCTGTTTATCAAAGAGCAGGTTAAGGTTGAGCAGCAGCGGACGCAGCTGCAGGCCGATAAAGAGCGCCACGATCAAGAACACGCCCAGAATGCACAGGTTAAACAGGTAGTTGAACGAATACATGCCGCCGACCGTCTCGCGCAGCAGATTGATGCCGTAGGTAAAGGGCAGCAGCGGGTGCAGCCACTGGAAGAAGCCTGGCATCATCTCGATGGGGTACATGCCCGACGAACCCGGGATCTGCACGATAACCAGAATGACGCCGATAGCCTTGCCGATATGCTTAAACGTGGTGGACAGCGCATAGATGATATTGACGTAGGTGAACGAGATGGCGATGCCGCCCAGCACGAACAGCAGCGGGCTGACGCACTGCACGCCGATCACCAGATCGCCTACCGTAACGATGATGGCCTGCAACGCGCCCAGGATCACCAGGAGCAACCAGCGGCCAAAGTAGCCCTGACGCGCGGTAAAGCTGCCGATGCCTTCGCGGTCGACCTCGAGCTTGTAGATGGCGATAAGCACGTAGCCGCCCACCCACAGCGCCAGATTGGTATAGAACGGGGCAATGCCCGAACCAAAGCTCTTGACCGGGTAAATTGACTTTGAGGTCAGCTCGACCGGAGATGCCATGAAGTCTGCAACATCATCGACGTCGACGCCCATCAGGCCGGCCAGCTCGCCCATGGACTCGGAGGTCTGTAGCGCCGCGATGTCGTTGGCGGCGGTTGCGAGCTTGTCCTGGACCTTGGCAAGCGAGGCATCGGTCTGGGACAGCGTGGTCTTGGCCTGACCGAGCGTGGCGTTGAGTTGCGAAAGTGTACCGCGCGCACTTGCAATAGTAGGCGTGAGGCCAGACACGATTCCCGTCAGATCACCCGAGACGGCGGCAAACGAATCAAGTGCGCTCGAGACCTTCGGCAGCGCGTTTTGACCCAGGTCCGTCTGAGCCTGGCCAAGGTTGGTCGCACCGGTCTGAATTGCATTATTGATAGCGTCGCTGGCACCCGAGACAGCCGCAGCGTCATTCGCCATGGCGCTCGACTGCGCAGACAGACCGTCCTTGATGCTCTGAAGCTTTTCATTCTGCTCGCGGAGCAAATCGATGATCGATACAATGCGCGCGTCAATTTCCTTGGAACCTGTCGACGTGTCATTGACGAGAATTTCCAAGTGCCCGATAACGGCCTTATTGTGGTCGATCGTCGCTTGGAGAGACTCAAGCGAGTTGTCGATACGGGTAGTCGTAGATGCGACCGTGCCCGCCAGCTTGCCAATCGCAGCGTTTGCGGAGGCTGACGTCTTGGTGAGCGCAAGGCTGCCTTCCGAGAGCGCCTTGGAGAGCGAGGCGACAGAGTTGCCCGCCGTGGCGCGAGCCTCGCCCAGCAGGTCATTGCCCTGGGAGATCGCCTGCGTCAGCGACGGCGCCTGACCCTGCAGACCGGCAAGTGCCGCATCTGCCGAGGCAATGGAACCACTCGTCTTATCGATGGCGGCATTCATGTCGCCAATCGAATCACGCACTTCGCCCAACGTATCGGAAGCCTCTGATACCGAACCGGCCAACGAATCCTGAGTCTGGGTTGCCTTGTCCTTTAAATCGACTCCGGCATCCTTGGCAATACTGGCAACGGTCTCGCCCACCGTGGAGACAAATTCCGAGTTGATCTGCTCCTCGATGGTGTTTGCACCGGTGTCGGTAACCTTGGGCGCAATAGCGCTCTTCTTCTCATTGACGTAGTACGTAAGCTTGGGCTGATGGTAGTTGCCGTCGAGCATCGAAACCAGGTTATCCGAGAAGTTCTTGGGGACTACGATGGCCGCATAGTACTCACCGCTCTCGACGCCCTCTTTGGCATCGGCCGCAGAATCGACGAAGGTCCAGCCCAGCTGATCGTTCTCCTTGAGCTGATCGACGACCTGATCGCCCGCGTTGAGCTCGCCCACCAGGTCGTTTTGGGTGCCCCGATCGTTGTTGGCGATGGCAATCTTGATGCCCTGGGTGTTTCCGTACGGATCCCAGTTGGCCACGATGTTGTACCAGGCATACAGCGAGGGAATAACGCACACGCCAAGGGTAACCACCAAGGCGACGGGGTTCACAAGCAGTCGCTTAATGTCGCGCTTAAATATCGCAAAGGAGACCTTTGCATTGGATAGTTTGCTGCCGAGACTCACGCTTGGACCATCCATCCTGTCGTTGAATCGAATCGTACTATCGACAACCATTGTAGTAGGCGCTTTAACGTCTCAAAGCACAATGGTGTTGAGTTTTGCGGGTAGCAATATACTACGAAGATGAGTTAACGTACAGTTGTACAGTATCTTAAATTTCAGCAGGTCACAAAACCACAACCCGCACAAATAAATGATCCCTTGGGGACGGAGGGATCATTCAAAAGGAAACGAGAGTGGAAAATCTCTCACTTCAAGCCCGCATTCGAGCCAAAAGTGGGAGATTATCCACTCTCGTTCTAATCTAGTTACGGTGCCGTATCCCCGAACTACATCAAGTTGCAAACAGCCGCCGCGAAGGCTACGGGATCCTCGGGGAGGATGCCCTCGACCAGCAGGGCCTGGTCATAGAGCAAACCGGAGTACTGCTTGATCTTGTCGGCGTCGCCCGCCTTCTGAGCGGCGACGAGCTTGGAAAAGACCGGGTGCTTGGCGTTGAGCTCGAGCACGCGCTGGCTCTTGGGCATACCGTCGGGCGCGCCCTCGGGACCCTTCTGGAGCACCTTCTCCATCTCGAGCGAAAGCGGGCCCTCGGTGGTGATGCACGCGGGAGCATCGGTCAGGCGCGCAGAGACGGCAACCTTCTCGACCTTGTCGCCGAGTGCCTCCTTCATGGCGTTAAAGAGGTCCTCGTTCTCCTTGGTGGCGTCCTCGGCCTCCTTTTTCTCGTCCTCGGTCGCCAGGTCAAGATCACCGGTTGCGACGTTCTTGAGCTCCAGGTGACGATCCTCAACCTCGGGCTCGGCACCATCGGCCACGGCCTTCTCGGCAGCCTCGCGGGCAGCATCGTCCTCGTAGATCTTGGGCATATCGGCGGCAACGTACTCACGCATAGCCTGGAACGTGAACTCATCCACATCCTGCGTCAGCAGCAGCACGTCATAGCCGCGGTCGAGCACGCCCTTTACCACGGGCATCTTGGCCAAGCGCTCACGCGAGTCGCCGGCGGCGTAGTAGATGGCCTTCTGATCCTCAGGCATGCCCTTGGCATACTCGGCCAGGGTAATCATCTTCTGTTCCTTGGCAGACCAGAACAGCAACAGGTCGGCGAGCTCATCGGCCTTCATGCCATAGCTCGAGTAGATGCCGTACTTAAGACCGCGGCCAAAGTTCTCAAAGAACTTCTCGTAGGCCTCGCGGTCGTTGTCACGCATATCCTCAAGGTCGGCGGTAATCTTCTTTTCCACACGCTTGGCGATGGCCTTGAGCTGACGGTTCTGCTGCAGCGTCTCGCGCGAGATGTTGAGCGACACGTCGGCGGAATCCACGACGCCGCGGACAAAGTTGTAGTAGTCGGGCAGCAGGTCGTCGCACTTCTCCATGATCAGGACGTTGGAGCTGTAGAGCGCCAGACCCTTCTCGTAGTCCTTGCTGTACAGATCGAACGGCGCGCGTCCCGGCACAAACAGCAGGGCGTCATACTCGAGCGTGCCCTCGGCGTGGAAGCTGATGGTGCGCGCAGGATCGTCAAAGTCGTGGAACGTGGACTTGTAGAACTCGTCGTAGTCCTTCTGCTCGACATCGGAGCTGTGCTTCTTCCAGATCGGTGTCATGGAATTGACGGTCTCGAGCTCCTGGTAGTCCTCGTACTCGGGCTTGTAATCGTCGCCGGCGTCCTCGGGCTTGGGTTTCTGGCGGCTCTTGGACACCATCATCTGGATCGGGTAACGCACATAGTTACTGTACTGCTGAATCAGGCTCTTGAGACCCCACTCGGTCAGGAAGCGATCGTAGGTCTCGGCCTCGCCGTCGGCATCGAGCTTCTCGTTCTCGCGCAGCGTCAGGATGACATCGGTACCGTGCTCGGCGCGCTCGCCGTCCTCGATGGTGTAGCCCTCAAGACCGTCGGATTCCCACACATGGGCGACATCCTCGCCGTAGGCGCGGCTGACGACCTTCACATGGCTGGCGACCATAAAAGCCGAGTAGAAGCCCACGCCAAACTGACCGATGATGTCGACATCGGAGCCCTGCTGCTCGGCGTTCTCGGTCTTAAACTCCTCGGAGCCGGAATGGGCGATGGTGCCCAGATTGCGCTCCAGCTCCTCGGCGGTCATGCCAATGCCGTTATCCGAGATGGTAATGGTGCGGGCGTCTTTATCAAAGGAGACGCGAATGGCCAGGTCGCCCTGGTCGATCTTGACGCTCGGGTCCTGCAGGCTCTTAAAGCTGAGCTTGTCGACGGCGTCGCTCGCGTTAGAGATAAGCTCGCGCAGGAAGATTTCTTTATTGGTGTAGATGGAGTTGATCATGAGGTCGAGCAGTTTTTTGCTCTCGGTCTTAAATTGACGCATGTGCAGTCCTTTCGCGCTACCCCTGTCCGCAAAAACGGCTCGGTCGCCCGAGCCGCATCGCAGACCTGCTATGTTCAGACTTAGATTTTATAACCCATTAACGCGCATATATACATACGGAATCGAAAAACTGTATGTCCGAGCGCTCTGATGCGCCAATTGCCAAGGAGTGTCCCCAACTGCCGGCAGGAAAGGAACGTTCCTATCTGCCATCTACGCGCTTGGCCATCCAGGCATGAGGCTGGCCCTCGTCTTCGTAGTCCACCGGGGCAATCTGCGTGTAGCCCGCCTTGGCATAGAGCGGCAGCACGTATTCCTGAGCATGCAGCTTAATGAGCTTGGCGCCGGCATCACGCGCGCACGTATCACTGGCCTCGACAATCTTGCTCGCCAAACCGCGACGGCGCATGCTCGGCAGCACGGCCACGCGCCCCATAATGTAGGTCTCCCCCGCCGCGACACCTTCGTCCAAGTCGCACGCCGGCGACACCGGAGCCTCTGCGTCAGCCGCGTGCTCAAGCTCTTCGGGAAACACGCGCGAGCAACCGGCAAGCTCGCCGTCTACATAGAGCGTCACATGAATGCAGTTCGGATCCTCGTCGATAGCGTCGAACTCATTCTCGTAGCCCTGCTCGTCCATAAAAATGACGCGGCGCACCAACGCCGCGTCATCAAAGCATCCCGTCTTAAGTTGGATATCCATGGCTGCCCTTTCATTCAATGCGAACGTTAGGGACCGATTTTAGCGAAAATGAGCTCCGCGCACGCTAAACTTCGCGCGAGCCTTCGCCAGGCAGTCGTAATGACCCACGTTATGGGCATCGCTCGCGATGAAGCTGTACAGGTTCTGATCGAACAGGCGCTGTGCCGGCTTTTTCTCGCGACCAAAGCGACCGCCGGCAATAAAGTCCGCCGAAGCCTGCAGCTTGCAGCCCATATCGACCAGGCGCTCCGCCACGCTTACATCCTTTTGAACCGCACGATAGCGCTCAGGATGAGCGATAATCACCTGGTAACCACGGCACTGCAAATCGTAAATCGTGTTCTCGTACTCTCTAAACGCATACGCATCGGCATGCGTCGAAAGTTCGAGCAGAAACTCGTTGGTCCCATCGAAATGCAAGTGCTCCGCGGCATCGATACCAAGCTCAACGAGCTTTCGATGGTTGACCTCGAAGCCCATCTGGAGCGGAAAACCGTCAGCGTTATCACGCAGCAGCTCAAAGGCATCCCACATCTTGTCGTAATCAAAATAGGGATCACGGCAGTGAGGAGTGCAAACGATTCTGGTTACACCGGCCCGCTTGGCAGCCTCGAGCATCGCCAAGCTCTCATCGAGATCGGCAGCGCCGTCGTCTACACCCGGCAAGATATGGCAATGAATGTCACGCATAGGTCAGCCTTAATCAACTAAACGTTTGCTCGGTTGGTGAAGATGCCCTTTTTGGAAGTCCCCTGATCGTCGGAGCCCTTCTTCACCTTCTTACCGTCCTTGGTGTAGTAGGAGTAGTAGTACTCGCTGGTCTCGGTCTCGCAGTAGTTCATAACGGTACCGATGAGCTTGACCTTCTCGGACTTCTTAAGCTGACCGATGGCGTTGAGCGCCTCCTCGCGCTTGGTGAAATCCTCACGCACGACAAAAAGCGCACCGTCGGTCAGACTTGCGATCTCGGCAGCATCGATGAAGGTGCCGACCGGGGGAGCATCAAAGATGACGTACTGGAACTTGGCGGACAGTGCCTTTACCAGCTTGGCAAAGCGGTGAGAGACGATGATGTCGGCAGGATTGGGAATATGCGGCTCGGCATCGAGGAAGTAGAAGTTCTTCTGACCCGTCTCGACAATCGCCTGGTCAATAGAAACCTGCTCGGAAAGGACTGCATAGAGTCCGCCGCGGGAGCGGACGCCGAGCATATCGGCAAGGGACCTGCGACGCATATCAGCCTCGACCAGCAGGACGCTCTTGCCGCTGGTGGCGATAGCCTGGGCAAGGTTGATGGAAACCGTAGACTTGCCCTCGTTGGGAATCGAGGACGTAACGGTGATAGTGCGAATGGGGTCGTCCACGCTCGCAAAGCGGATGTTGGCCAGAAGGGTCTTGGCGGCATTCTGTACAACGAGCTTATCGGTGTTCTTTGCCTTAGCCATGCCTATTTACCACCTTTCATAGCCGGAATTCGGCCAACAACGGGAATGCCCAGGAGCTCTTCTGCCTCTTCGGCACCGCGGATGCGGGTGTTGAGCATGTCTGCCAAAACGACATAGGCAACTGCGATAAAGATGCCCGCGAGGAACGCGACAGCAACGTACAGCATACGCTTGGGACCGCTGGGGGCTTCGGGGGTCTTAGCCTCGTCGATAACGTTGATGCTCTGGGCAGCGCCGACGTTCTGAGCGACCGTACTCACCGAGCTGGCCATGGCCTTTGCGACCTTAGCCGTCTCCTTGGCATCGGTGCCGGTAACCGAAAGCGTAATGACACGCGTGGTGGTCTCGGAGGAAACAGACACCTTGTAGTCATCCAGATCGGTGAGGCCCAGTTCATTGGCTGCGCCGCTCTTAACGCTATCGCTATCCAGCAGCGTGGCGATATCGTTGGAAAGCATCTGACTCGCCGAGAGATCGTTGTAGCTCATCTGACCGCTATCGTCGGTCTTGGCGAGAATGTACATGCTCGTCGTCGCGGTATAGGTGTTGTCCATCGCAACGAAGGACACGATGCCCATGGCGATCGCGCAGACCACCGGAAGGGTGATGACCAGCTGAAGGTGCTTCTTCAGCAGCTGGAACAGTTCGAGAAGGGTCATGCAGCTTGCCTTTCATTTCCCCAGTTCGGATTGACAAAACTGTCCGTATGTTATCGCATCTTTTTACCGAGACCAAACTCTATACATAAGAAACAGGCTCTCCTGTAAAAATGTCGGAAGCAATCGTAAAATTGCACAACAACGCCGCACCCGAAAGTCAAATGCGGCGTCTGCATCAATATCTATGTTGTATCGCTATGCGAATGGCTCGTCCTGCCGTATGGGAAACGTCACCGTAATGGTGGTTCCCACGCCCAACTCGCTCGACAAATCGAGCGTGGCGTGATGATACAGGGCCGCATGCTTGACAATTGCAAGCCCCAGACCGGTTCCGCCGCGCGCCTTGGACCTACTCTTGTCCACGCGATAGAACCGCTCAAATACCTTGCCCTGTTCTTCAGGCGCGATACCGATTCCCGTGTCGGCGACCGCAAGGAACGGATGGCCTTCGTCGTTGGTGCCGCACTGCAGCGTAACCGCACCGCCGGGTCGATTGTAGCGGATGGCGTTGCTCGCCAGATTATAGATGAGCTCGTCAATCAAGCGCGACACGCCTTCGATGACCACAGGCTTGGTCTCATGACTTATCGTCACATTCGCCTGACGGGCGACCTGTTCAAGACGCTGCTCAACCGCGTAGATGGCACGCGAGAGCTCAATAGGCTCCGTGGAACCAATGGGCACCGCCTCGCCCTCAGTTGCACGCTCGGCCTCGTCCAAGTTAGACAGCGTAAGGATATCGTTGACAAGCGCTGCCAAGCGGCCCGCCTCACGATAGATGCGACCGCCAAAGTTGCGCAGGTCGCCCTCGCCCTCGACCATGCCGTTTGCGATGAGCTCGGCATAGCCCGAAATCGCCGTAAGCGGCGTCTTGAGCTCATGGGTGATATTCGCCGTGAACTCGCGGCGCATACGGTCGTTGTCCGCTAGCACCGCCATTTGGCGCTTGAGTTCCTGGCGCTGCGACTCGATACGCTCAAGCATGGGGACCATCTCGGCATAGGCGTGCTCATAGCTACGGCGCGGGTGGTCCAAATCCACCTCTTGCAACGGCGCGATGATGGCACGGGACTCGCGGCGCGCCATGAAAAACGAGAGTACCGCACCCGCTGCTGCGATAAGCAGCATCGGCGCCACCATCGACAGCAAAATCGCCGCAACGCCAGGCTGGGCCTGCGCCAAGCGGACAACCTGTCCGTTATCAAGGGCGACGGCGCGATACAGCATAATCTCGTCGAGCGTAGAGCTTGCGCGCTCCGCGGAACCCGAACCACTCTCAAAGGCCTCGATGACCTCGGGGCGATCGCCATGGTTGGGCAGTGTGGAAGGCGACGCCTCGTTGTCGTAGGCAACCGATCCATCCTTGTTAATCAGCGTGATGCGTAAGTCCTCGCGATCGAGGCTACGCAAGAACGGGATGGGCTCCTGCTGCTCGTCGAGGGCGGCAGCAATGAGCTCGGTTTCCTGCGCCAGATTGGCACTCGTGGCATCCGCCAAGGTGTTTTGCACAAAGAATGCACCCAACACCGTAAACGCCACGATAACCGCCATGGCGCAAACAAAGATCGTCACAAAAACGCGATGCGACAGCGTTTGTTTTCCCTGGGGGGCGAAGACCACGGGTTACTCCTCCGATGCGGTGGCCGCGGTGTCGTCACCTTCGGCACCATCACTGGCAGAAGGCTCGGCCAAGCGGTAGCCCACGCCGCGCACGGTCTCGATGGCGCTGGCATGCTCGCCGAGTTTTTGGCGAAGCGTCTGCACGTGCACGTCAACGGTGCGCGAACCGCCGTCGAAGTCCCAGCCCCACACGCTCTGCAGCAACGACTCGCGGGTAAAGACCACGCCGGGTTTGCGCATGAGATACTCAAGCAGGTCGAACTCGCGCAGGGTGAGCTTAAGCGGCTCGCCGGCAACGGTCACCTCGCGATGGCTGGGCGAGAGCACGATGTCGCCCACACTGAGCACATCGCTCGCCTGCTTGACCATGCCGCCGCGACGCAGCAGTGCGCGGCAACGGCTCGCAAGCTCCATGAGCGAAAACGGCTTAGTCAGGTAATCGTCGGCACCGCCATCGAGCGCCATCACCTTGTTGAGCTCGGCGTCCTTGGCAGTAAGCATCATGATGGGCACCGTCGCCGTCAGGCGGTCGGCACGCAGGCGACGCATAATTGCCAGGCCATCGGTATCGGGCAGCATGATGTCGAGCAGGACAGCATCGGGCACCCGTCGCGCCACAGCAGCCTTAAACTCGCCATCGCACGAAAAGCCCTCGGCCTCGATCCCCTGCTTGCGCAGCGCATAGACCGTCAAATCCCTGATGTTGTCATCGTCCTCGACGTAATAGATCATGTTGAACCCCTTTGCGGCCGGCATGACCGCATCTTAACCCTAAAGGTACCTTTACGAGATGGTATCAGCCAAAACGTCCCGTCAAATAATCCGCTGTGCGCGGATCGGTCGGTTTTTTGAAGAGCTGAGCGGTGGGCGCGTGCTCCACCAGCTCGCCCAGCAAGAAAAACGCGACCGAGTCGGAGATACGCGCCGCCTGCTGCATATTGTGCGTAACGACCACGAGCGTACAGGCCTCCTTGAGCTCGCAGGCCAGCTGCTCCACCACGAGCGTCGACACGGGGTCGAGCGCCGAGGTCGGCTCGTCCATCAGCAGAATGTCGGGCTGGACGGCCAGCGCACGGGCGATGCACAGACGCTGCTGCTGGCCGCCCGAAAGACCCAGGCCCGACTCTTTGAGCTTGTCCTTGACCTCATCCCATAGCGCAGCGCGACGAAGGGAATCCTCGACCAGCTCATCCAGCACAGCGCGATCGCGCACGCCCATGCCGCGCGGACCATACGCGACGTTGTCGTAGATGCTCATGGGAAACGGGTTGGGGCGCTGAAACACCATGCCCACGCGCTGGCGCAAACGGCAGATGTCGTAGTCGCCCAGGATATCTTGACCATCGAGCGCGATCTTGCCCTCGATTCGGCAATCCTTGATGCCGTCGTTCATGCGGTTAAAGCAGCGCAGCAACGTGGACTTTCCGCAGCCCGAAGGCCCGATAAGCGAGGTGATCTGCTTGTCGCGGATCTTGATATTCACGTCCTTGAGCGCATGATGGTCGCCATAGAACAGGTCGAGGCCCTCGACGTCGATGCGCGTCGGCGAGGCGGCAAGATCCTCTGCCGTGGGGCGAGTCGCATCCCCAACCTCGCGCTCGCGCGCGGCCTCGGCTCGCGCCTCCATTAGCTCCTCGAGCTCCGTGGGCTCCATAGCCACACCAGCCGTCATACCGCATACCTCCACGTCGATATCAATTCAGCAGTATCGATAGTAGAAACCGCGGCTCATACGCACGTGAGCGCATTGTCAGGTGTTTGTAAGGGCGCCTACGCTACGCGGCGGGCAGCTCGATGGTAAAAACGGTATGCTCGGGCGTCGATTCGCACGCGATGGTGCCGCCATGCGCGCATACAATCTCCTTGGCGATGGCGAGACCCAGCCCAGCGCCGCCGCGATTGGTCGCACGCGCCGCATCCAGGCGATAGAACTTCTCAAAGATCACCTTGAGCTTTGGCTCAGGGATCGGGTCGCCCTGGTTTATAAACCGTACGCGCACGCCGCCGTCGCTCAGGCGCCTGGCCTCAATCGTGATCATCGAGCCTTCATAGCTATAGGCGACGGCGTTTTTCATGATGTTATTGAATACGCAAGCCATCTTGTCGCCGTCCACGAGCACCGTCAGGTCCTCGCAGATATCAACCTGGGCTTCTTTATGCTGCTCATTGAGAATGGGGTAGAACTCGTCAGCCACCTGTGCCAGCAAGAGCCCCAAATCGACGTAGCTGCGAGTGAGCACGATATCGTGGAAATCAAAACGCGTGATGTCAAAGAACTCCTCGATGAGCGCGTCGAGCCGGTGGGCCTTGTCGAGTGCCACACCCGTAAAGCGTGCGCGCTGCTCAAGCGGCAGATCGGGAGCATCCTGCAAGAGCGAAAGGTAGCCCACCACGCTGGCGAGCGGCGTGCGCAGGTCGTGCGCCAGGTACGTCACCAGGTCATCTTTGCGATGCGATTCGTCACGCAGGGCTTGTTGAACCCTACGCTCGCAATCGCGCGCCCGGTTGAGCGCGCCCTCGACCTCGAGGAAGTCGCCGTCAATGTTGTCCCATGTGTCGGGGTTATCGATCAGACGATCCTGAATGCGGGCGGCAATCACGCGGTCGGCGTGCAGCTCGCCCTGCTCGTAACCCTGGTAGTACAGGGCGCGTCCGCAGAAGAACAGGACGCACACGGCAAGCGCCAGCACAAATCCAAGCATGTTGAACACAAAGCCGGCGTCAAAGAATACGGGCTCGCCAATACCGCCAAGCGCCATGGACCCGATCGCCAACGTAATTGTCCACGCGGCGCCGCCGATCACCACACAGCGGCGAACGATTTCGAATCGATCAATCAGCAAAAAGCCAATGAGTAGAACTGCCAGGATGCCAACGATATTGTCAATGCCGATTAGCAGCAGACTCAGCAAAAAGAGCAGTACCGTCGCGAGCGCGCGGTTGTCGACGACCGCCCTCACGTATTCAAAGAGCCGATCGGGCACCTCGAACGCCCGTCTATCGTCTTTTGTCATATCAAGATCCTCACAAGCGAACAGCGTTATTCGATGATGTAGCCGACGCCCCAGACGTTTTTGATAAAACGCGGCTTCTGAGCGTCGTCACCAATCTTTTCGCGCAGGTGACGAATGTGCACCATCACCGTATTGTTGGAGCCGGGCATAAAGTCCTCGTTCCACACCGCGCGGAACAGGTCCTCCACGGGCACTACGCTGCCGCGATGCTCGGCCAGATACAGCAAGATGGAATACTCGATGGGCGTGAGGCGCACCGGCGCACCGTCCACCGTCACGGAGCGAGCGTCACGGTTGATCTCGAGGCCGTCGAGCTGGAGGGTCGGCAACTCGGTCGCCTGCGCGCGGCTACCGTAGCTGGTGTAGCGACGCAACTGAGCATGAACGCGCGCGATGAGCTCCAGCGGGCGGAACGGCTTGACCACGTAATCGTCCGCGCCAAGCGAAAGGCCTTCGATCTTATCCTGCTGGGCATCGCGTGCCGTCAACATAATTACGGGATAGGTATGGCTGGCACGGATGGTACGCAGCAGCTCAAAGCCATCGATATCGGGCAGCATGACATCGAGCAGTGCCAGGTCAAACTCTTGTTCCAGAATTGCCTTGGCCGCATCGGCCCCGCTGTAGGCGATCTGGACGTCAAAGCCCTCTTTTGTAAGGTAGATACCAACCAGGTCGGCGATGGCCTTCTCGTCATCAACTACCAGTATGCGCTCGTTCATGCGTGCTCCTCTCGCGCTCCATTATGCCCGAGGCGGCGCCCGCCACACACAACAAGCGTGGGCGATTAAGTCGACCTTAAGCACCCTTGCGCCCATTCGAGCACGAATGCGGGCCATGCGCGCACGCAACGATCGTCGTCGCCGGCAAACGATATACTCTAGTGCCAGAAGAGACCATCCCGTCGAAAGCGAAATCTGTGAAGTCCCTCACCTCTTTTGCAAAACGCTCCGCCCAGCTTGCCGCCGGCTTTGCCTGCGCCATCGCCCTTGTTGCCGGCGTACCTGCTGTTGCCGGCGCCCAAGTGCTCACGACCGACGACGTCTGCGGCAAGACCGCCGACGTCCGCGGCATCACGACAGAAAACCTGCCCGATATCGAGGCAACTAATGCCCTTGTTATGGGCAAGGACGGCACCGTCTACTATGGACGCGGCGCCGATGAGCAGGTCAAGATTGCCTCGATCACCAAGGTCATGACCGCAATCCTGACCGTCGAAAACTGCAAGATGGACGAGAAGGTCACGGTGAGCAACGCTGCCGCCACCGTAGGCAACTCGACTGCCGGCCTGCTCGAAGGCGACGAGCTCACCGTGGAGCAGGCACTACGCGGCCTGATGATCCCCTCGGGCAACGACGCCGCCATCGTGCTTGCCGAGTACGTGGGCAAAAAGATCGACCCCAAGACCAAAGACGCCGAGGCAACCTTTGTGAAGGCCATGAACGAGCGCGCCAAAAAGCTCGGCTGCACCGGCACGGTCTTTGAGAACCCACACGGTCTGGACTTTGATGAGTGGGCCGGCAACATGCACTCAACCGCACATGACGTGGCACTGATGATGCAGGAAGCCATGAAAGACGATACGATTCGTAAAGTCGTCGCGAGCGAGGATTCTTGGATTGAGGTCACGGGCGCCGATGGCTCAGACCATTCGCATTCCATGGACACGCACAACGTTTTGCTCGGTCAGGACGGAAACATTGGTGGCAAGACCGGCACCACCGACGACGCGGGCTATTGCTTTACGAGCGCCTACAACCGCGACGGCGACGAGATCTACACCGTTATTTTGAACTCCACCACCACCGACCAGCGCTTTACCGATACCGCCACCCTTGCCAACTGGTACTACGGCCACAAGGTCACGGTCGCGATCGCCAACACGCAGGAGAAGACCGCTAACGGCAACCCGCTCATGGCGCGCATTAGCCAGACAGATTGGACGGACAAGACGATCGACGCCACGCTCGCCGACCCCGCCGCACAGGCAACGGTGTTCTCACTCGCCGGCGAAGTGACCGAAAAGGTTAGCTACGATGACCTTTCGGGCACGGTGCATGTTGGCGACAAGGTGGGCAGCGTTACGCTTAAGCAGGACGGCACCAAGATCGCCGTTATGGACCTGGTTGCCGACGAGGAAGGAACGGGGCCCAATCCCATCGAGTGGCTGCTCGTGAAGCTCGACCGCCTGGGCCGCCGCATCGACAACCGACCGCTCACAGCCGAGAGCGAGACCGTAGCCAAGGCTCCTGAGGTGTAGGGCCGAAGAACAATACGCTCACTGAAAGAAGGCATCCTTTCGGATGCCTTCTTTTTTAGGGTTCGAATCCCCAGCTAACGTGGTTCAACTAAAAAAGGGTCCCTTTCGGAACCCCTCTTTAAAGTCTTACTGGCGGAGAGCTGGGGATGTCCGGGCATGCTACGCATGCCCTCCGGCTTCAAAGCCTAGCGGCTTTTCGCCCACGGGCTACAAACGCATTCGCGTTTGCTTAACGCCCGCGCCCTCTCGGGTTCGAATCCCCACGTTCTCCAAACTAAAAAAGGGCCCCAAATGGGACCCTTCTTTCAAGTCATACTGGCGGAGAGCTGGGGATTCGAACCCCAGATGCCCTTTTGGGGCATACTCGCTTAGCAGGCGAGCACCTTCGGCCTCTCGGTCAGCTCTCCGTAACAGCCGTTCTATAGTAACCAAACAGTCGAGGATGGGCAAGGGGGAATTTTGGAGCGATTCCAATTTGCCAGTAGACGTCTCAGCCAATCATCTCAATCTGTAACAGGTACAGGCCGAATCTTCGTCCAAATGTTACAGATTTAGACAAACAGTCAGCGCCATCCGCAAATGTCTCAATCTGTAACAGTTATCGAGCAAATCGGACCGTAAATGTTACAGATCAAGACAAACAATCCCTCAGGACACAACGTCTCAATCTGTAACACCTACAGACTGCCCCCTATCCCAGCGAGCGGTTGAGGGAACCGAGTTCGTCGTTGCCCATGGTGCGCCACATTTGATAGATGCAGCCGCGCGCCAAGAAAAAGAAGCCGTTATCGACGAGCTGCACGGCGGCATCCGCGAGTTGATTGGTCACGGCGGGCACCGGCGGCAGCTCAAGACCTGCCTTGCGGATGGTCTCGACAGCCTCCTCAAACGTGGGCGGTTTGATGACGCCCATCTCGTTCATAAGGCCCTGCATTTCCTCCTGCGCACTGCCGCCCGACTCCTCGCCGCGCGGCACCAGGCGATAACATGCCAGCGCCAGCTCGAGCTGGTCGCAGTTCCAATAGGCAAACGCCAGGCGATAGAACAGGTAGCCGATCGAAGGCCGGTCGCTGGCAATACGCAGGCCGTGGCGCGCCACCTCGATAATCTCGTCATAGCGCTCCAGGCGTGCTAGCACGTTGATCAGGGCAAAGTGGGACTGCATGGACGAGCGTGCCAAATCGTAGAGACGACGCACCTCGGGCAGTGCACGCTCAAAGTCCTCTTGTTCGGCGTAAAAGCTGCAGATCTCGTGCTGGGCAAAATACAGCGCATCGGGAGCGCGAAGGATACGCACGGAACGGTCCTCCTCCATCACCGGCAGCACTATGCGCACCAGCTGGTTATCGCAGAACTGGGTCTGCACCGGACCCGTCGCCAAAAGCTCAGCAACAGTACACTTGGCTTCCAGCTCCTCCACAAGGCGAGAAAAGCACTCGAAAGCACCAGCTCGGTCAACTTTGGATTGCTCGCGCAGCTCGACGATGCGGGCGACATACGGATCGTTGTCCTCCTCCATGACCTCAAGCTCGTCAGCCGTATCAGCGAGCAGCAAATCGCGAAGCGCAGGCGGCAATGGACGATGGTCATCACGTGGTCGGGCGTGAACCTCTGCAGGCTCAATCATGTCCGGCGCATCTGTCTCATATGCCTCGAGCAAATGCTTGCAGGGCATGTCGTCCATATCCATGCTCTCAAGATCCTTGGCGACAGAAACGCAATCGGCCAGATAAGCCGCACGGCCAAAGGAGTACGTTTTAACAACGCGCTCGCCCTGCTCGCCGTCGGGAGCCGCAATCTGCACGTAGCAGCGCGTGATGCGAGCACCCGAGGCAAAGCATGCCGCTGCGAGTGTAAGCGCAATACGCGCATCGTGCTCGGTGGCCCATGCTGCGCGCTTAGGCTCATCCACCTCGCGCCAGGCGTCATCTTGAGCATCGTATTCGCGCTGCGGCATAGCATCGACAACCGTGCGGCCAAATCGCACCAGCATGATGCCCTCGGCGACGTTCGCTCGATAGGTGTAGTCGAGCCGCGTGACCACGTTGAGCGCTTCTACGATACGTGCAAAGCGGGTGCGAACGTCCCACTCGCCACCCGGCTGGCACGCAACCGTCCCCGGCTTGGCCCACGGGTTGTCATTCGACAGCGTTTCGAGCAGGCGAGGAACGTCGTTTGTCGTCTTGCTGATGTGCCATAGGTCAAAGAGCGAGCAGCCCTCAAAGCTCGGCGACGAGGCAACGGGGCCCAACCCTGCCCCAATACGCTCAAGAATGCCCGATAGGCGGTTCAGGCGGCACTCGACGGCAAGCAGGGTATCGATCTCGTCCTGGTCCAGCAGGCTACGGTCAAAATTGAGATAGAAGAGCCTTGAGCGATCGATGCGCGCCAGGCTCATTTCGGTTTTGGCCGCAATGGTGCGCAGGCGAGGCAGATTGACTTCGCCCATCAAAGCGGCAGCATAGCGCTCAATGCCACTTGGATTATCTGTATGGTCAATGCGGTAGAGCAACGTTTCGATTGCATCGGGCAGCGGCGTGGAATCAAAACCCAGCAGTACCTCAACCGGCTCGGGGAGTTTTACAAGCTTGATCTTGTCGACGGCATTTTTCATGCCCTCGTCGAGGCCGTCACCGTCTGCCGCGCCTAAGACAGCGTTTTCAGAATCGGCGAATACCACGTAACGCAAGAACATCGAGGCCATGAACTCGCCGTAGCGAAGGCTACGTGTCGAATTCCATGTCTCGCGATCGGATTGCTCGCGCATGGTGCCTTCGGGAGAGCCGATGACTCGCGCCCGGGAATGCATCGTCCCATCGGCGCCCCTGACCGCAATCTCACCGATATTGGAATCGGACTTGTCAAGAATCAGTTGCATGTCGGGATCGTCGGGCAGCGATACCTCGTTAACGGGACGATCCACCTTATAGACCTCACCCGAAACGCTCACATAGCCCAAAAGCGAAACATGGCTTTTGCCGACGAATTCGACGACATAGCATGATTCATGCGGGTCCTCGTCAAAGAGCTTCCAAACCACGCCATACGAGCGTCCCGCAGGCTGCTCGGACATGGTCGGAAAGCGCTTTTTGGAATCGAGAAACCTGAGCTTGTATGTCGGACGCTCTGCCACGAAATATCACCCTGATCGGTCGTTTAAAGAAAGAGCGCACCACGGGCTCACCGAGGCGCATACTCGAAATCTTACACGAGTCGATGGGAAATAGTCCCCGTTGACCGAGGTTCGAATCCATGCGACGCCTGCCCAAAAGAAAAGCCCCCGCTGCCGGAGGCTTTCAATTTCAATTGGTGCGGCGTATAGGATTCCGTGCATCCGCTGCGCGGATCCGCACCGGCTTCGCCCGCCTGCCGGCGCGCTCGCCCGCGGGCTAAAAACGCTCCGCGTTTTCTTTACGCCCGCGCCTCGACCGAGGTTCGAATCCATGCGGTGCTTACGTAAAAGAAAAGCCCCCGTTGCCGGGAGCTTTAATCTCAAATGGTGCGGCGTATAGGATTCGAACCTATGACGTTCTGATTCGTAGTCAGACCCTCTATCCAGCTGAGGTAACGCCGCGACTTGTTGATTATTATGCACAGGTGCTGAATAATGGTCAAGCATTTTTTCAAAAAAAGTTATTGAATTTGATTTTTACTCATTTGGGGCACTTGGCGCGATCTTCGACACATCGCGATATAAGAAAAGCCCCCGTTTCCGGAGGCTTAAAACTCAATTGGTGCGGCGTATAGGATTC
>DXZU01000007.1:0-49154 GCA_019419525.1 Collinsella sp. | reverse complement strand
GAAAAGCCCCCGTTTCCGGAGGCTTAAAACTCAATTGGTGCGGCGTATAGGATTCCGCGCATCCGCTGCGCGGATCCGCACCGGCTTCGCCCGCCTGCCGGCGGACTCGCCCGCTCGCTAAAAACGCTCCGCGTTTTCTTGACGCTCGCGCCTCGAACGAGGTTCGAATCTCCGCAATGCCCCCGTAAAGGAAAAGCCCCCGTTTCCGGAGGCTTAAAACTCAATTGGTGCGGCGTATAGGATTCGAACCTATGACGTTCTGATTCGTAGTCAGACCCTCTATCCAGCTGAGGTAACGCCGCAACGCACGGATTATTATGCACGTGAGCCCTCGATGGGTCAAGCAACAATTTGGAAAATTTTTACGAAGCGCTGATTAAGTTGTCGTGCGGATCCGCACCGGCTTCGCCCGCCTGCCGGCGGACTTGCCCGCTCGCTACGGACGCTCCGCGTCCGCTTCACGCTCGCGCCTCGACCGAGGTTCGAATCCATGCGGCGTCTGCCTAAAAGAAAAGCCCCCGTTGCCGGAGGCTTTCAAGTTCAATTGGTGCGGCGTATAGGATTCCGCGCATCCGCTTCGCGGATCCGCACCGGCTTCGCCCGCCTGCCGGCGGACTCGCCCGCTCGCTACGGACGCTCCGCGTCCGCTTCACGCTCGCGCCTCGACCGAGGTTCGAATCCATGCGGCGTCTGCCTAAAAGAAAAGCCCCCGTTGCCGGAGGCTTTCAAGTTCAATTGGTGCGGCGTATAGGATTCGAACCTATGACGTTCTGATTCGTAGTCAGACCCTCTATCCAGCTGAGGTAACGCCGCAGCGCAAGACATATAAAACCACTTTAGTTCGTTAGAGTCAAGCAAAATCTCAAACTTTTTTCGCGCGGGCCGCAATTTGTCACGCTGCACCACAAGCATCAGCGCTTCTTGTGCGATCGATTGGCTTCTCAATCACATCGAACCCGGCGCCAAGCTCCCCCAGAAGCGAACGCACCCGTTGGGCACAGTCGTAGTCGGCAAACGAGATACCCAGCATGCGCGCCACCTGGTTAGAAGTTCCCACCTCATAAAACCGCTCAAGCGCCACAAGCCCCTCATGCGCCACAAACGTCTCGACCACATGCGGCGACTCCTCAAAGCACCATTGCGTCAATGGTCCCTCACTCGTCTGCCGAACCACCAAGCCACCCATACCCGATGGCTCGCACGTTACCAGCAGGTGTTCCCCGCCCTCATTGCTCTGGAACAAAACAACCCGCTCGTCGAACAGCTCCATCACATCCCCTTTCTCTTGCTCTTAGTCAACAAAAGAATAGCAGGTAAATGCATATATACAGAACGTCTGTTCGTGTGTTTTCTATCGAGCTGTCCGCACGGCATGGTATAGCCGTACACAAAAAGGGCGCCCCTAAAAGGAGCGCCCTCGCAAATCGCCTATGCAGCTAGTTTACGCGACCGGCTCGATCTTCTCGAGGCCGCCCATGTAGGGACGCAGAACCTCGGGGATCGTGATGGTGCCGTCGGCGTTCTGGTAGTTCTCCAGAATGGCAGCCATAGTACGACCAGCCGGCAGGCCGGAACCGTTAAGGGTGTGCAGGTAGCGCGAACCCTTGAAGTTCTCGGGGTCGCGATACTTGATGTTGGCACGACGGGCTTGGAAGTCACCGCAATTGGAGCAGGAGCTGATTTCCTTGTAGGCGTTGTAGCTCGGCAGCCAAACCTCGACGTCGTAGGTCTGACGAGCAGAGAAGCCCAGGTCGCCGGTGCACAGGCTAATCACGCGATACGGAAGGCCCAGCTGCTGCAGCAGGTACTCGGCCTCGGCGGTCATGCTCTCGAGCTCCTCGTCGGACTCCTCCGGCTTAGCGAACTTGACCATCTCGACCTTGTCGAACTCGTGCTGACGGATAATGCCGCGGGTGTCGCGACCGGCGGAACCGGCCTCCTCGCGGAAGCAGGGGGTGAAGGCGGTGTAGCGGCGCGGCAGGGTGTCGGCATCGAGGACCTCGCCGGCGTGCAGATTGGTCAGCACGACCTCGGCGGTGGGGATCAGGAAGTTATCGCCCGAGACGTGATAGGCGTCGTCCTCGAACTTGGGCAGCTGACCCGTACCGAACATGGTCTGACGCTTGACGACGATGGGCGGCCACCACTCCTTGAAGCCACGGCTCGTGTGCGTGTCCAGGAAGAAGTTGATAAGGGCGCGCTCCAGGCGGGCACCGGCGCCACCGAGAACGGTGAAGCGGCTTCCGGAGAGCTTGTTGCCACGCTCGAAATCGAGGATGTCCAGATCGGTGCCCAGATCCCAGTGCGGCTTAAAGTCGAAGTCGAACTCGCGCGGGGTGCCCCAACGACGGCGCTCAATATTCTCGTCCTCGTCCTTACCGTACGGGGTGGCCTCGCACGGAATGTTGGGCAGGTGAGCCATGAAGTCGTACTGCTCCTGCTCAAGAGCGGTACGGCGCTCGGCCAGACCGTCGATCTTCTCGTTGACGGCGCGCACGGCCTCCTTGGCGGCCTCGGCCTCGTCCTTCTTGCCCTCCTTCATCAGGGCGCCGATCTTCTTGGACTCGGCATTACGCGTGGCCTGGAGCTCCTCGACCTCGGTGATAACGGCACGACGCTCGTCGTCGAGCTCAAAGAACTTCTCGCGATCCCAAGACGTCTGGCGATTTGCCATGGCGGTATCGATGGCATCGGGGTTCTCGCGAACAAACTTGATATCAAGCATTAGATCCTCCGGCGATATACATTCCATTTAGGTTGCAACCTTGTACATGTATGGGCAAGTATATACTTATGAGCGTTTACGACCCAACTCAACTACGCAAGAAGGCACCCAATGGACGCAGTTTTTTCCTTTTTGTTTGGCACCCGCACCGGTTTTGCCATCCTTTTCGCCGGCGGTATCCTGCTATTTGCGATTCTTGCCTTTGTGATGGAGAAGCGCACCCATAAGATGTATGTCGACCGCGGCCCCAAGTCCGAGGACGAAGAAGACAGCTTCTGGGACTAACCTGCCAAAAAGGACAGGTTTATTTTGTCGGTTTTTATCTGGGCAAACGCAAGCGCCTCGCAACTGGAATTGAGCCAGTTGCGAGGCGCTTTTCGTACATACGACAAAACCGCAGGAAAACCCTGCCAAAATGAACCTGTCCCTAAATGGCAGGTTTTACTGGAGGGTGGCGTCGATGGCCTTGACGAGGGCGCTGCGCATGCCGGCGTCCTCGAGCGCGACGACGCCCTTGATGGTAGCACCGCCGGGCGAGCACACGGCATCCTTCATCGCTGCGGGATGCTGACCGGTTGCAAGCTGCAGCTTTGCCGTACCCAGCACCATCTGGCTCACAATGCGATAGGCATCGGCGCGCGGAATACCGTGTTTGACGGCCGCATCGCCCAGAGCCTCGATCGCCATGGCGACAAACGCCGGGGCGCAGCCGCCCACGGTACCGCCCACAAACAGCAGATTCGAATCGAGCTCGACCACCGTGCCAAGCTTTCCGAGCAGACCGAGCACCGTGGCACGCTGCTCATCGCTAAGCGTGCAAGCCTTCTCGCAGGCGATAACGCCCTCGCCCACCGAAACCGGAGTGTTGGGCACCGTCGAGATATGAGCAACACCTGGCAGGACCTGTTCCCACTTGGCGCTATCCCAGGTCCAGGCGACCGAAAGGATGATCTTGTCGGCTAGCGTATCCTTGAGTGAAGCGAAGACTTTCTCAATCATGTACGGCTTGACCGCCGCAACCACGATATCGGACGCGGCAACAACCTCCGCCGCATCATGGCAGGCAGCCATGCCCCGCGCCTCGCAACGCTCGACCAGGGCATCGTAACGGCCTGCGCAGGCGCACATGTCGCCCGCGGCCACGCCGGCGGCAATCCAGCCATCGGCCATTGCGCTCGCCATATTGCCAAAACCGACAAATCCGATCTTCATATCACACAGTCCTCTCAGATGCGTTCCTCAAAACGAAAGCCATTGTCCCACGCTATTGTTTCGTATTGCCGACCTACTTGTGATACGGCTCGCCACGGCTGATCTTGCAGGCGCGGTAGATCTGCTCCAGCAGCACCACGCGCGCCAGGTTGTGCGGCAAGGTAATGCGCCCAAAGCTGAGCATCTCGTCGGCGCGGGCGCGCACGGCATCGCTCACGCCGTCCGATCCGCCGATTACAAAAGCGATGTCGCTGTTGCCTCGCAGCATGAGGTCATCGAGACGGGTCGAGAGCTCCTCACTCGAACGCTCCTTGCCCTCGATAGCCAGCAGAATCACATGCGCCCGCGGTGGCAGAGCGGCAAGAATCGCCGCACCTTCTTTGTCGCGCGCGGCATCCACGCCGCCCGCCTTGGCCGGGTCAATATCGGCCACCTCGCGGATATCCACCTTGGCATAGGCACCTAGGCGCTTGGTGTACTCGGCGCACGCGTCCTTCCAAAAGCGCTCTTTGAGCTTGCCAACGCAAACAACAGTATATTTCACGCGCGTTTACTCCTTTGACTCGTTCTGAACTTTGCCGGCGGTCAGCATCTGCTCGAACATCGAGGCCGACTGCGAGAAATCGCTCGGCAGCACGACCGTCGAGGTTTTGCCCGTGCGAGCGAACTCCGTCATCATCTCGGACCACTGCGTAAACATGAACAGCTGGTTGGCCTCATCGTTGCCGACGCCCGTCTCCTGGATGATCTCGAGCGAATCTTTGATGCCCAGCGCGATGGCCTTGCGCTGGTTGGCGATGCCCTCGCCCGCCTTTTCCATTGCCTCGGCCTCGGCGGTCGCCTCGGTAACGCGCTTGATGCGATCGGCCTCGGCGAGCTCCTGCGCAGCGGCGCGCTTTCGCTGGGCGGCGTTGATGTCGTTCATGGAGTTCTCGACCTCGGTCGGCAGCGCGATCTTGGTGATAAGTGTCGACACGAGGGTGAAGCCGTAGGCGGCCATTTGCTCGGACACGGTGGCGTTGACGTCCTTGGCGATATCGTCTTTTTTGGCAAAGACCTCATCGAGCGTGTAGACGGGGATGGAAGAGCGCAGGGCATCGGTGATGAAGTCACGCATCTGGTCGACGGGCTCCTGCAACATGTAGTAGCTCTTGTAGATGCCAGAATCTGCCGGGCCGGCGCCCATGTCATAGCTCACGTGGTACTGAGCAGAGACCTCAAGGCCGATAGTCACGTTGTCCTGGGTCTTAACGTCAATGCCAAAGCCGTTTTTCATGGTGCGCAGACTCACCGTGGCGGCTTTGCGGTCGATCACGGGCACCTTCATGTGGAAGCCCGCGTTGACGATGCGGTTGAACTTGCCCAGGCGCTCGATGATCACAGCATGCTGCTGTTCAACGACATAGCAGGCGTTGGGGAGCAGCAGCAACAAAATGATGATGGGAAGTAGAAGGCTCGTAAGGGTAGCGATGATACCGGACAACAGCATGGTTTCTCCTCTGAAAGGCACACGTTGGGACTAGGATACCCGCACGAAGCAGCCACGTGACATCAACAAGAGACCCATAACAAAAAAGCTCCCATTGCTGGGAGCTCTTTCAATCAATGGTGCGGGCGAAAGGACGTCCGCGTATCCGCTGCGCGGATCCGCACCGGCTTCGCCCGCCTGCCGGCGGACTCGCCAGCTCGCTAAAACCGCTCCGCGTTTTCTTTACGCTCGCTCCTTCGCAGGTTCAAGTCCCTGCGATGGGCCCATAAAAAAAAGCCCCCATTGCTGGGAGCTCTTTCATTCAATGGTGCGGGCGAAAGGACTTGAACCTTCATGGGGTTGCCCCCATACGGACCTGAACCGTACGCGTCTGCCAATTCCGCCACGCCCGCGTGCAGGAATTAGAATAACGGAGCGCCATCGCGAACGCAAGAACTATTTTTGAAAAAGTTTGCAGGCATTTTCCCAAGCTGCTCGCGCGATTGCCTCAGCATCCTCGCCGGTACGATCGACACGGTCGTTGACCAGCGTGTTTGCCGTAATGGAGATCATTGCGGGCTCGCATTCAAGACCGCGGATGGGCTCCGGAGCCATATACGGGCAATCCGTCTCGAACAAAATTCGATCGAGTGGGGTTGCCGCAAATGCCTCGCGCACATCGTCGTTGCGCTTAAAGGTAGCCGCGCCTCCATAAGCGATATAGCAGCCCAGCTCCACAAAGCGCTCCATCGTGGCGCGGTCCTCGCCAAAACAGTGCAGCACACAACCGGCCTGGGGCACGCCCACCTCACGAAGCACGTTGTACGCATCAACGTGCGAGGTGCGCTCCCCATCCGAGTCCTCGTGCCGCAGGTGCAGCTCCACCGGCACGTTACGGCACACGGCAAGCTCGAGCTGGCGCGTCATGCAGTCAATCTGCACGTTATGGGGTGCCGGCGCGATATCGTCGTCATAGTCCATGTGGTAGTCCAGGCCGATTTCGCCAATACCGGCGCATAAGGGGTCATCGAGTGCGGCAACGACCTGCGCGTGAACGTCGTCGGTATAGTCCGGCGCACCATACGGATGCACGCCGGCAAGATACTTGATCTGAGGGATATCCTGCATCGGCAGAATTTCGCGCACGAGCCAGTCGCTATAGTCCGTCACGCTGCGTTTGTCAGCGATGGGGTCGAACATCGTCACCAACAGGTCGACGCCCGCGGCTTTGGCGCGCACGAGCGTCTCGGGCACTTCTTTGCCCCAAAACGAAAGCAGATGCGCATGCGTGTCGGCAAGCGGCGCCAAGGGCACGGGACAAGCAACCGTCTTCTTTTTCTTGGTAAACGTCACGCGTTCGGCATTAAGCGTCATGGATTAGCTCCTGGGCCAGGCGGACAAAGTCGGCAACATCGAGCGTCTCGGCGCGCGTGGTGGATGCGATACCGCAAGCCTCAAAGGCGGCATCGAGCACGTCCTTGGCAAAGCCGTTGGCGCTCATGGAGTTGCGAATGGTCTTGCGACGCTGAGCAAATGCAGCATCAATCACGCGGGCCACAAACTCGCGGTCGAGTCCTTCGGGCACCACGCCGTCAACACGGTCGATACGCACGACGGCCGAGTCCACGTGCGGCGCCGGCATAAAGCAACGCGGCGGCACCTCAAAGCGACCCGTCACCTGCGCATACAGGCCGAGCTTTGCCGTATAGCCGCCATAGGTCTTGTTGCCCGGCACTGCGGCAATGCGATCGGCAACCTCCTTTTGCACCATGACGACGGCACGCTTGAGCGCGGGCATCGTCTGGAAGAACTGCAAGATGATTGTCGCCGCCACGTTATAGGGCAAGTTCGCGACAAATACCGTCGGCTCACCGCCGGCGGCCTGCTCAATCTGCTCCGGGCCCACCTTAAGCGCGTCGCCCATGATAAAGCGGAAGTTGGCGTAGTCGGCGGCGTGAGCATCGAGCACCGGCTCGAGCTCGGGATCGGCCTCGATCGACGTGACGCACGCCGCCTCCTGCAACAGCGCAAGCGTGAGCGTACCAACGCCCGGACCAACCTCGAGCACGCGCTCATCGCCTGCAAGCTCGGCAAGCTCGCAAATGCGCTCAATTACATGGTTGTCGATCAGGAAGTTCTGGCCCAGGCGATGCTTGGTCGCAAGGCCAAACTCCTCCAGCAGCTCCCTGGTGGCCGTGGGGTTTGCCAAAGGCGAAGTTGTCATGGTTGCCTCCTTAGCATGATGGCGGCGTCTTGAAACAAAAGGGCATGGACCGTGGCGGCCATGCCCTTACAGCTAAACAGCAAATTGCCGATATGGCGCGCTGCGTCTTAGCCCAGACGCGGGAACAGCGGATCGCCCTTCTCGACGGGCTGACCACCAGCAAGCAGGCCCCAAGCGCAAATGCCCTTGAGGTCGTCGCTCGCGGCCTCGTCCTCGCAGGACAGGCGGCGCAGAGCCTCGGCAGAAGTCTGGGGCATGAGCGGCATCAGCAGGTGAGCGGCAATGCGGATGGCCTCGAGCAGGTTGTAGATCACAAACGCCAGCTCGTCAGCCTTGGCCTCGTCCTTGGCAAGTGCCCAAGGCTCGGAGTCCTCGATGTAGTGGTTGGCGGCGTGGATGAGCTCCATGACCTCGTCCTTGGCTCCACCGTAATCGAGCACGTCCATCTTGGCCATGTAGCGCTCGACCAAACCGTCGGCAATCTTTGCCAGCGGGTTGTCGAACGCATCGAACGACGCGGGCTTGGCGGGCGCGCAACCGTCAAAGTACTTGCCGCTCATGTTGAGCGAACGCGAGATAAGGTTGCCCCAGCTGTTGGCCAGGTCGGCGTTGTAGACCTGCTCCATGCGATCGAAGCTGATGGCACCGTCGGTGCCGGGGACGACGTCGGTCATGAAGTAGTAGCGATAGCCCTCAACGCCCAACATGTCGATAACGTCCTGCGGAGCGATAGCGTTGCCACGGCTCTTGGACATCTTCTCGGCCTTGCCGGTCTCGGCATTGCGCACGGTCAGGAAGCCGTGGGCAAAGACGTGCTCGGGCAGAGCCTCGCCGATGGCCATGAGCATGGCGGGCCAAATGACGCAGTGGAAGCGGATGATGTCCTTACCCACGATGTGGAACTGCGCGGGCCAGCGATAGGCCAGCTCGGCACGCGCCTCGTCGGTGTCGACACCGTAGCCGACGGCCGTCATATAGTTGAGCAGCGCATCGAACCACACGTAGGTCACGTGACCCTCGTCAAACGGGACCTGAATGCCCCAGTCAAAGCTCGTGCGGCTCACGGAAAGGTCGTTAAGGCCGCCCTCGACAAAGCTGCGCACCTCGTTCATGCGGAACGCGGGCTCGACAAAGTCGGGGTGCTCGTCATAAAGCTTGAGCAGCTTGTCCTGGAAGGCGGAAAGCTTAAAGAAGTAGGACTCCTCCTGCACGCGCTCAAGCGGACGGTGGCAGTCGGGGCACAGGTGCTGGCCGACGCTGCCGTACTCCTCGTCGCCCTTCTGGACCTGCGTATCGGTAAAGTAGGTCTCGTCAGGCACGCAATACCAGCCGTCGTAGCTGCCCTTATACAGGTAGCCGGACTCCTTCATGCGCTCCCACAGGTACTGCACGGCATGATGCTGGCGCGGCTCGGTGGTGCGGATGAAGTCGTCGTTGGAAATCTCGAGCTTGCTCCAAAGCTCTTTGAAGTGCGGAGCCTGGCTGTCGGTCCACTCCTGCGGCGTCATGCCATGCTTGGCTGCGGCCTCGGCGACCTTCTCGCCGTGCTCGTCCATGCCGGTCAGGAACTTGACGTTATAGCCGGCGGAGCGACGATAGCGAGCCTGAACATCGGCGATGATGGTGGAATAAGCCGTGCCCAGGTGCGGATCGGCGTTGACGTAGTAGATGGGCGTCGTGATAAAGAACGAAGGCTTGCTTTGATCCATGGGGTTTGTCCTCCAGAAAAACGTTGCATACAGGGGATGATTCTAGCGCAAGGGCTGGATATCCTCCATCTATTGCATATCGAGCACCATGGCATAGACATCGCGCTTGCGGCGCGAATACTTCTGAGACAGGCGCTTGGCCACCGCAGACGCGGGCTCCCCCTCCTCGAGCGCGGCGCGGATATCCTCGCGCAGGGCCTCGTCGGGATCCGCTGCCGCGGCGCCAACCGGCACGATACCGGCCTCCTCGTCCTCGCTCGGCGGCGCGATGACCAGCGCAATCTCGCCCTTCACCTCGCCGCGAGCACGCAGCTCCTCGGCGAGCTGGGCGGCGGGCCCGCGCAAGACCTCCTCGTGCAGCTTGGTGAGTTCGCGGCAGACGGCAACCTCACGCTGGGGAAAAACCTCTGCCACAGCCTCGAGCGTCGCCACGATGCGATGTGGAGACTCGTAGAAGATGAGTGCGCCGGGAACCACGGCAAGGCGCTGCAAACGGCGCACGCGGTCGCCGCGCTTTCGACCCAAAAAGCCCTCGAAGAAAAAATGTTCGCAGGGAATGCCGGACGAAACGAGCGCCGTGACGCAAGCAGAGGGCCCGGGAACAACTTCGACGGGCACATCGGCCTCACGCGCCGCCTCGACCAGCGCCTGGCCGGGATCGGACACGCTCGGCATGCCGGCGTCCGAGGCAAAGGCGAGGGTCTCCCCCGCCAGCAGACGGTCGACCAGGCCGGTGGCGCGGCTGGCGATCACATTCTCGTCGCAACGGACAAGCGGCTTGGAAATGCCCAGGTGCATCAGCAGCTTTGACGTCACGCGCGTGTCTTCGCAGCAGATGACATCGGCAGCGGCAAAGGCCTCGCCAACGCGCGGGGACAGGTCGCCCAGGTTGCCGATGGGCGTGCCGACCACATAGAGTTTGCCCGTATGGGCGCTGTTTTGCGTCATATCAACCTATTCAATCATGCCGCGCTCGAGCGTACCGAGCGCCGCGCGGGCGTCCCATGCTGCAATGCGCTTCTCGGTCTTCCACGTTTGGAAGAACCAACCGGCAGCCGGCGCAAACGAAGCCAGCTGGTTGGCGATAAACACGCGCTCGTAGGCATTGCGGCCCTCGGGCGTAACCGACGAGTTGGCAAAGATCGCCGCGCCCGACCATTCGCCCACCAGCACGGGGAACCCAGTCGAAATCGCCTCTTTAAGCTCGCGCTTGTTACGCGAAATCGCCGTCGTCAGCCCGCGGGGGCTCGTGATGTCGAGCGCATGCTCGTCGCGGTAATGGTACAGGTGAAGGTCCATGTAGACGTTCTTGTACTTGGCGCCGCGCATAAAATGCTTCCACTCGCTGGGATGCCCCGAAGACGAAAAGACGACGATCTTATCCTCGGGCATATACGAACGGACGAGCTCATAGGCGTCGCGATAGAAGTTGCGCAGGTAGTGCGCCGGAATGCCATCCGTCATGGTGAAGAGGCTCTTGCGGACACTCATCTGCGGCGTATCCAGCAGCTCAATGCCCAGCAGGCTCTCGGCCTCGCCGTAACGCTCGGCCAAGCGCTCGAGCACGTCGAGTGCGACATGGCGGCCGTTAGTGGACGAATGCCACTCGGCAACAGCCTCCGGCGTGGCGGGCGAATCGTTGGAATCGCCCTGGCCACCGGGCACAGTCGCCAGGTCAAGCAGCACGCGAATGTTGTACTTGGCAGCCCACTCAATCGCGCGGTCGATGTAATCGACAACCGAGATGTAGGAGGCATCGGACTCCTGTGAGCCAAAGGCATACCAAGGCACCGGCAGGCGCACGGCGTTGAGGCCGATCTGCGCCATGCGACGGAAATCATCCTCGCTCACAAACGTCTCGTAATGACGGCGCATGCGCTCGTTATAGGCGGCGGTGCCCATGGCCTCCTGCAGCTCGGCCGCATTGGATGCACCGGTCGCCGCGTATAGCGACGGGGTCACCCAAGGCTCGGGAATAAACCAGCCAGAGAGATTAACGCCGAGTATCCTCTCCATCACTGCCCCCTTCGGATCGTGCAGGCCGAGCCTGCATCGTATTGCATAGGAAAAGTATCGTTTTGAGTATACCCGCGCGTGCGGACAGACGACCGAACGGTCTGTAAAGTGGCGCAAAAGCGGGAGGAATGTCTGAGCGGGCCCGAGATGGCGCGCCGAGATGTGCACGCACGTCGGAAGTAAGCGCCGGAAAGCGCGTCCCGTTTTTCGCAAAAGACTGGGATGCATTTTCCGCGGGTCCACATAAAAGAAAAGGACCCCTTTGCAGAGGTCCTAGTCAATTCAAGGTGGCGGGGAAGGGAATCGCGTCCGCGCGCTGCGCGGACGGACCGCTGCGGCGCTTACGCGCCTTGCGAGCTACGCTGGCAAACGCTTGCGCGTTTCCTCAGCTCCGCGCCCTCACGGGGTTCGATTCCGTGCAGGGTCCATATAAAAGAAAAGGACCCCTTTGCAGAGGTCCTAGTCAATTCAAGGTGGCGGGGAAGGGAATCGAACCCCTGACACGAGGATTTTCAGTCCTCTGCTCTACCAACTGAGCTACCCAGCCATTTGAGGTGTGCCTTGTTTCAAGGCTTGATTAGTATAACCAAGGACGCGTTCCGGTCAACCGAGAATTTTAAAAAAGTTTTTGAGCACAGCCTCGGTTCTATAAATCGGCACGTCAGAGGCATCAGTCGGCAGCAAGAAGTTTTTCGCTCAGAGCCGCACGGGCAAACTCACTTGGCGTCATCCCCTCGGCAGCCGCCCGTCGACGAATGGCCTCCTTCATTCCCAGAGGAATCTTGACCGACAGCGTTGCCGTCCCCTCACCTGAGAGCGGGGGCCGTCCATGCACGATCCCACCAACGGTGTGTTCGCCATCCGGTAACTCTCCGCGCTCGTACGACTCGCACCACGCGTCAATCATTTCATCCGTTACAACCTGACCATTAGCGGCCGTATACGTCTTGCTCATCATCGACCCCTCTGCCGAGCTCGCTCGATCTCTTGCCAGAATTTCTTCTGAACCGGAGACAGGGCATGAATAATGAGCCATCCACGAATTAGTTCGACCGCAACAAGTTCCACACTTCGACCATCTGGAAGCCATCCAATGGCAAGCCATCTCGGCGGCTCGTCCTCCGACTCGCGGCGAATGCACTCAGTAACCGCGAACCAGGCACCTAGTACCTGCTTTTCCGTCAGGTGCTTTTTAGCGTTGGGATGGATCTCAACATCCATGCATCTTCTCCTCCATCTTACCCAATTTCGTATGACGAAAGTCCGCTGTCGCCAATCTCTTACGCCGGCACTTGTTGGAGGGCGGGAGGTGTAGCGAGGATTGAAGGGCGTTCCAATACCGCCCAGGCGCCGGGGCAGGAGCACATACACCAGGGACATACGTTTTCGTAGCGCGCGAGGATATTGCCGCGTGCATCGATGAAGGCGATGTCGATGGGATAGGCCATAAAACACGTATGGACCGAAGAGCAGCGTGGAAACGCCATGACGAGCGGCAGGCCGTTGGCGGCAACCGGACGCCGTCCCAGCATGCCGCGCAGGCGCACGGCAAACGACTCCGCCACTACAAACTCGGCCGGCGTCCAACCCAGCCTATTGAGTGCCCGCGCGTAGGCGATGTAGGACGAGACCGCGGTCACATGACCACCCCCGGACGCCATGGATCGACCGTCACCGCACGCTCGTGCGACAACGTTGTCGGCGCCCCCAGCGAAACGCCAGCGATGCTGAGAGAAGTCGGCCACGGCTCATAGTGCATGGTGCAGGTGTAGGTCCTAAACGTACCGGATAGGGAGAGCAGGCCACCATCCGATGCCTCCGCGCCTTGCTCGCTCGACACTTCGATCCGCAAGTCATAGCCTTCCATGGCATTCAGAATTTGAGTCTGAACCGTCGCCGAGGCATCGGCAGAGCTTTCGTCGCCCTCCCCCTCCGACGCCACGGCGTGCGCCAACACGATGTCGGGTACCACGCGGTCGAAGCGCGCGACAGCGCTGGCAAAGATCATGACGTTGTACACGATGAGTGCCAGCACCAGCAAAACGGGCGTAACCACCGCCATCTCCACCGTCGCTTGGGCGCGCTCCTCGCGCAGACGCATGCGGATACTCATTACGACCCACCGCCCAGAGCGCCAACCAGCGTGGCGACATCGACGGTGAGTGGGATGGAGCCGCCGCCGGGCAGAGGAATCTCCGCAAGCGTGAACACCGTACCGCTAATGGTGCGTTCGACTTGATATTCCAACGCCTCGCAAAGCGCCTTGGGATCGGTCACGCCCAACGGAATACTTCGCAGTTTGTCTTGCGCTTGAGAGAGACCGGCAATGTCAGACCCCGGACTCTTAATGACGTTGGCGGAATCGGTCAGCACCGGCTTTCGCAGGCGCAAGTCGCACGGCTCCAGACCCAACGCCGCCACGGACGCCGAAACGGTATCGCCGAGCCACGATGCGATGGAGCCCAACGCGCCGCTGCCCCCTCCTAGGCCTTTAATCATCTCGTCCATAAGTTCGTCGGCCGAACCTTGGATATCACCGTATCCTACGAGCAGCCGTCCCCAAACATCCATGACGCCGTCGAGCACGCCGGCAACGCCGCCCGAGCGTTCCTTCAATGTCGAGAAAAATCGCGAAAGCACGTTGTTTTGCGCTGTCGCGTCATCGGGTGCCAACACCGCGGCAGAGATAGCACCGCGATCGCCAAGCCTGACTGTCGTGTTAAACGAAGAGTTGAGCTCATCGGGGCTCGAGATGGCACCCGAAACCGCAAGGGCAACCACGCCATTTCGCCCGGGCGGGGCGATACGCGGACGCTCGCCCGAAAGCGCTCTAATGGCCTCGTCAAACGCATTACCCGCACGGTCAGCCTCGTCCTCGGTCTGGCGCATGAGCTCGAGCTCTTTGTTGCGGCATTCGACGTAGTCTTCCAGAGCGTCTTTGAATCGATCAAAGTGGTACTCGAAGCCGTTTTCGATAGAAGTCGAAGGAGCCGCAACGGCGCCGAGCGACGAAACGCCAAAATGGCATCTGTTGCATCTGTCCTGCCCGTCATAATCAGCAACCGAGGCCAGCCCGCCTGGCGCCCCCTTCTTATAGTTGGGGCAACTCGTTCCGTAATGCGGATACATCTTGCCATCGATGGCACTGGTTGGCCACGCCGTATCGGAATAGAGTTCCGTCGCTCGCACCTCGTCAGTGTTGCGCGGCAACAGCGGGATATAGGAAGTAACTTCATCTCCGCCCTCGGTTACATATGCACGATTGACCTCTGTACTCGCATAGGTGTAAAACGCCTTGCGCGCCGCCGACTCCGCCTTCATCTCGACGCTTGAGCCCTGAGGCGCCTCGTTTGCAAGGCGCAAGCGGTAATAGGCCTTCGCGCGATCGAGCGCCACTTGCGGCTCCCATGTGACACTCGAGGCATAGTGCTGATTCTCAATATCCGAAAGCTTCGCCAAGCTCTTCGCGCGTTCCCACATGCACGAACAGCTTCCGACTGCGCCTCTGTCCGATCCACCGCAGTCGGCAAGCCAGGCGCGTTCCTTGGCCTTTGACGTTTTCTCGGACGCTTTCTTCAGTTCCCTGGCAGCATAGTCAAGGTCTTTTGAGGTGCTCTCGATGGTATCGGTCGAGATCTCTGACCCTTTGAGCGCAGCGAAGTCCGACTCGGATGTCCTGGGCACGGCAAGCGCCGTGCCGGTATAGGTCACACTATCGGTATCCTGCGCCGACACCGCCTGCGTGGCACGTGCGGCGATCAGATACGGCAGAGCCGTCTCGATTTTCTGTAAGCCTTCCGATGCGCTTTTGGCAAACTTGTTGCGCGTTTTAATGATCTCAATCCCGGTGTCGACCATATTGCTGGCAACTGGTTCGGCACCTGGAATGAGGATGGCGACCAGGCCCGTCCCGATCGTGGCAAACCCCGCCAGGCCCAAACTCAAGATGCTCGCATCAACCACCGTGGCAGCCGTGTGATAGGACGACACTACGTTGGCACCCGCCAGCGCGCCGCTATCTGCCGCCACCTGGGTATCCCCGGCACGCGACATACTCCATATCGCCGCGGTCGACGAAAACAACAACGTGAGCACCACTAGGATGACCACGGCAGAAGAAAGCGTGGTATAGGCGCCGTCTTCGATAAACAGATCGACACCGGCGCGGCCCATAAAGCCGCCTCGCTTGCGATGGCAGCTCGGACGGCGCGTCAAAACGCATCTAGACCAGAAACGCTTAATCCCATGCAGCAATCCACGAATCATAATCTCCCTCCAGCCATTCGGGACGCGATTGATACGAGACATCGACCTTGAGCTCAACGTAGCCGCCCTCGGCGGTACCACCCATAGCCTGCGCAAACGCACCGATCACAGGCAACGGCTTGACCTCGCCGGAAACGGACACGGACGAGACGCCACCCGCACCGGCCCGGCCAAGCTCGATATCCCACGACAACGGCCCGCCGGCATGAAAGATCGAAACGTTGGGCACTGCGGCAAGCCGGCGGCGGGTGAACTCCTTAAGATCGTCGTCCTCCGCCGTCGTCGTGGTCATGAGCCGCGCGGTCTCGGCGGCGGCAGACTCCATGACCGCGCGCGTATAAAGCAAGCACACTGGTTGCAGTGCGAGAAGGATGAGCGTCAGAAACGTCGGCAGCAAAAAAGCGGCCTCGACCGTAGACTGCGCCCGGTCCTCGCGCGCGATATCAATACAACGCGATGTCCTTAGCGCCCGCAGCGGCGTCGATAACCGACGTCGAGGCAACGCCATGGGATGCCGCCCGCTCAACCAGCGCCGCCAAGCGCCCATCGGTGCCAGCACGCCAAAGCCCCGCGATCGCCAGCACGATCGATAACAGCGCCACTGTAACGATGGCGTATTCCACAGTCGCTTGGGCAACCTCTTCACGCAGAACGCCATGCATTTCACGATCCCTCCTTTGAGCTTATTGTTTGCGGGACCAGACGCACGGCGCGCAGACGACACGAAGCATCGCCAGCATCCGCGGCAACCGTCACCATATCGACCCAGCCGCGCCCATCGCGCACGATGGCGCCCCATACGTTGCCCTTAATATCGAGATAGCCGCTCAGGGCGAGCTGGGACGTTGGCACCTCGCGGTAGGCGCGTAACATATCCGCCGCTGCCTCGGTCATCGGTCGGTCCTCGGACCATGCAAGCCGGACCGCAATCGCGTTGTCCTCAGGCGAATCCGTCGCAGTGCCAGACCGCTTGTCGAGCGTCCGCAGAAAGGTTTGCGCCGTGACAGCGACATCCGAATCGTCCGCATCTCGCATCTCATCTTTTTGAGACGCCACCGCCGAATCTGAGCCCGAATCGAAGGCGGCCCCAGGACGCTGCTGCCGCGCGGCGTTAAGCCCCCAAAGCACCGCCGCTATCGCCACGGTCAGGCATGCAAACACCAGCAGCACCCCGATGGGGCGCTCGCCCTCTACAGGCTGTTGATGCCCTCGCTGATAGCGTTCCATAGATCTTGGACCTTGCCTTTAAATGCGACGATGGCAATAATCGCGATCACCACAAGCACACCCACCAAAATGGCGTACTCGGTGGTACCCTGCGCGCTCTCCTCCTGCAACAGCTCCTTGGCATGCTGGCGAGCGAGAATCGCCCGGCAAAAAGCCCAGTTCCAAGCCTTGTCAGCAACTTCGACCATCGTGTTCATGTATTCCTCCCTACATCATCCCGCCTGCTCCCAGCAGCGGGCCCAATATGGACAGAAGCAACGCCGGCAAGATGAGCGTGCCGGTGGGAATCAGCAGCTTGACGGGCGCACGCTCAATCTCGCGCTCGACCGCGGCGCGATGAGCCGCACGGATCTCGCGACTTTGAGCGGCCAACGTCTCGGCAAGTGGGGCACCCAGGGCGAGCGCCTGCCCCACCGTGATGGCAAAGGTCTCGAGCGCTCGCACGTCCAGGTCGCGCGCGGCGGCCAACAACTCGTCCTCACGCGTGCCCACGCCCACCTGCCACGCCATGCAGGCCCGCTCAAGGCGAAGAGCCAGCACTGACCGGCGGTTGGCGCAGAAAATCTCAAGCGCCGCATCAAACGAAAGACCGGCCGAAAGGCCCAAGCGCACAACATCGATCATCTCGGACACTTCGCCGAGCGACACTCGCGCCGGGCCGCCCGCTCCAACCGCGCCCTTCACTCGCGCGGTCAGGGCATCGACCACCGAGCGACCCGCGGCAGCGACCAGCACCGCCTCGCGCTTGCAGGCCCCTGCGATCTTGCGCGCATCCGCCCGATCCAAACCCGTCGCGACAAATACACTCAGGGCACACAGACAAGCCACAACTGCAACCAGGGCGCTCATAGCTCCACCCGCATAATGCGCCGGATAACCACCAGGGCAACGACGTTGAGGGCTAGACCCAGCACCACAGCGCCCGCACCGGCAGGCGTCGCAAGACCGCGACGAAAATCTGCCGAAAGCAGCGCCAACACCGCGCACATGCCCGCCGGCATCGCCGCGACCATATGCGCAGACATGCGAGCCTGCGACGTCTTAACATCCAGGCGGCGCTTGAGCTCAATGCGCTCCCCCACCATGCTCGACGCCTCGGACAGTAAGTCGGCAAGCGGAGCACCGGTGCGCTGAGACACCTTAAGCGCCAAGGTCACAAGCGAAAGGCCGGGGGCATCGATGCGCACGAGCAAGTCATCGAGCGCGTCGGTCGCCGAGATGCCGCAATCGATCGCCGCCGCTACCCGCAAAAACTCGGTATGTACCGGCTCTTGCGCATGAGCGCCCACAAAGCGCATGCCCTGGGCCAGCGAATGTCCCGAGGCAAGCGACATGGAAAGTGCGGTAAACGCCTCGGGCATGGCCTCTTCTGCATCGTGTTGCTCGCGCCGGCTCTCAAAGCCATCCCGAGCGGCGCCAACGGCAATCGGAGCAACAAGTCCCAAGGCAAATCCGAGGGGCGATAACGACACCATCGTTAGTAAAACGCAGCAGACACCGCTCGATAGCAGCAGAAACGCCAAACGCCCCGAAGCATCTTCAATCACGAGGCCAAAGCGATGCGCCGGAGCCAGCGATGCCCACGAACGGGCGATCTTTTTCAGCAGATCGTTTTCCACCAGCTCACGCGGCAGCTTCTCTGCCACCGTCTCGAGCGCCTGACGCGCCAGCTCCGCCGGCGGTACCTGCGGCACACGAGGTTCCGCCCCGCACGCCGTCGCAACAGAAAACCCTGCCAAACCCCCTACGACGAGGGGCACAGCGACCTCCATTCGTCCACCTCCTCTTGTGTGAGCGTCCCCGACCGCAGGCCTTCTGCGATAAACGGCGGCTCGCGGTCAAGCTTCCAGGTGCGCTCGGCGGCATCGAAAGTCACATAGCGCTCGAGTTCTACGCCGCCCGACGCGGCGCGACGCACCCCCGAATACGAGGAGACGAAACGCCTGCCATCGGCGTGGCGCTCGGACATCACGATGCCGTCGAGCGCCATGGCAATCTGCTCCTCGATGAGCTCGCTCGGCAGATCGATGCCATAACGTGCAAGCAACGTCAGACGCACCACGGTCTCCTGTTCTGAACCCGCATGAAGTGTGGTGAGCGACCCATCGTGGCCCGTGTTCATGGCCTGCAACATGTCGCAGCACTCGGCACCGCGCACCTCGCCCACCACGATGCGGTCGGGGCGCATGCGCAGGGCATTGGTCACCAGGTCGCGGATCGTCACCGCGCCCTCGCCCTCAATTGAAGCCTCGCGCGCCTCTAGGCGCACCACGTGCGGATGATGCGCAAACTTGAGCTCGGCAGAGTCCTCGATCGTCACGATGCGCTCGCCGGTGGAAATCTCGCATGACAACGCGTTGAGCAGGGTGGTCTTACCAGACCCCGTGCCTCCCGCAACCGCCAGGTCCTGTCGCAGCGACACCGCGCACGACAGCAGCTGCGCATACCAAAGCGGCAGCGACCCCAGCCCCACAAGCTCGTCCAGCGAGCAGATACGGTCCGAGAACTTTCGGATGGTGAGAATCGGTCCGTCAATCGCCACAGGCGGAATCACCGCGTTGACGCGATAGCCCGTTTTGAGGCGGGCGTTGACGATGGGGCTGCGCTCGTCGATACGGCGGCCAAGTGGCGAGATGATGCGGTCGATAAGCACACGGATCTGTTCATCATCCTCAAACGCATGCTCGATGGGGTGCAAGACGCCGCCGCGTTCAAAGAAAGCCGAGCGGCAGCCGTTAATCATGATCTCGGTAACGGTGTCGTCCTCGATGAGCGGCTGCAACGGCCCCAAGCCCACCACATCATCCAAAATCTCGTCGATGATGGTCTCGCGCTCGGGCGTCGCGAGATCGGTCGGCTCCTCAACATTGAGCGCCGCCTCCACCGCGGGACGCAATTCCGAGCGGGCAAGTGCCGGGTCGATATAGGCGCTGATACGCGCCACTTCGTCGTAACCCATGCGGTCCATCACGGCGCGCTTGGTGCGTCGTTTCACCGCGCGGCGACGCCCCGCATCTACAGGCGCTGCCGCCGCTGCAGCGCCGGCAGCCTTAATCCTCGTTTGCAGGCTCATCGCTGATCACCCTCGCGCGACCAGGGAAGGCGGATACGCGGACGTTCGGTGCGCGTTGCACGGTCGGCGACCATATCGCTCCAAGGGCCGACGGCGCACCCCAGTTCCACGAGCATCTCTCGCGTGGCCTCGCGCACGCTGGTCGCAAAAGCGCTGGTCTGCCCCACTGCCTCGTCAGCGCGCCCAAACGCCATGAGCGCGGCGAGATCCTGCCCGCCATCGGCGATACGAATCTTGGAGCTCAACGCACAGGCAATCTCAAAGCGCATGGCGACGTCCTCGTCTGCCCCGCGCGCACCGAACCGGTTGAACACGGCGCTCATGCGCGTGCGCGGCACACCTACTCGACTTGCCAGTTCAATGACGCGCGACGCCGATGTCGCGGACGACACCGCCGCATCGCCAACGACCAGGCAACGGTCGCTCGCCGCCACCGCAGCCGCCACGGCATCGCCCCAAAAGACCGAGGTATCGATAAAGACCACGTCGGATTCGCGACGCAGGACATCGAGCAGCAGCTCCACCGGACGTGCCATGAGCTCAGCTTGCTCGGGCGCCGCGACGGGACCCCAGAGCGTAACGCCCGGGGCGACGCGCATCGATGCGGCCACGATATCCGGCTCGGTGAGCGTGCCCGCCGCCGACGGCTCGATAAGTGCCGCCATATCGTGCGGAGCATCGACGCCTAACAAGTCGTAAAGGTTTCCAAACATCAGGTCCAGGTCGAGCACGGCGGCACGCAAGCCCAACAGCGACGATGTGTGTGCCATGGTGGCAACGATCGTCGACTTGCCGCAACCGCCCGAACCCGAAATGGCGCAGATGACCGGAGCTCGATGCGGCGAAGCGGCAGCGTCTGCCGGCGGCATCGGAGGCGGCGGGGCGGGCGTCGGTGACAGCGTCCCCGTCTCCCCCGCCGCAACTACACGCTGCGTCCAAGCCGGCATGGCGGCTTGTTCGGTCTGCGAGGCAGGCTCGTTCTGCGCAATCTGCTCATGCTGCATCAGCGACAACTCGCCGCACCCGGCAAAGCCCTCAACTTCGTCGAGTTCATCCGCCAGATTCACGCCGCGCACGTATCCCATATCTACAGCCGGGGAGTCGCCAGCATGCTGCGCCGGTCCTCCAGCGTCATCGTATACAAGGGGGTTCCGGGGGCGCCGACCATGCTCGGCTTCCGCTTTTCCATAATCATCAACACGCGGGCCTCTTGTAGCGCGAGGCGCCCCGGGTTCCCTATCAACAAAAGCATCGGGCTCAATCGTCATGCGCCGATCGGAATCAACCGCTCCCTCGCCCGCTCGCCCGTTGCCGCATATACTGTGCGCAGCGATGACCTCGGTCGCCCCCGCGCGAAACAGCCCCTCGATATCCGACGGATCGAGTGCTTCTATCAACACGACCACGCGACTCACGCGGCCTTCGGCCGTCAGGCGCGCAACAGTCTTGCGCACATCTTCGGTATCAAACAGAGACGCCGCGATGATGGCAGCTCCGCGGCGCGACGGAAACGCCCGCGCCATGGAAACCAGCCCGTCCAGGTCACCCACGCGAAGCACCTGTGCACCCGTATCACGGCCCTCGACTTCCCGCTGCAACAGCCCGTAATCGCCGCACGCGCAGCACGCAAGCCAGATCGCCTTCATCACTCGTCGCCTCCGCTCTTTTTGCCGCGCGCCGTGGCGGGAATCGTCAAGCTGACCGTTCCCTTGCCCGATGCCCCCAGCAGTTCCTTGACGTCTTCGGGGTCAGCCGCCAGCGTCACCCATTCGATCTTGCCCTCGCGCGTGGCACCGGAATCCTCACTGGTATCGATCACGTACGCGCCGCACAGTCGATCGGTTACGCCGTCTTTTTGCACATACACATCCACGTAGCTGCCCACGCCCGTAGCACCGCCGACCGAGTGCTCGGCATCGACCGCCACCGAAACGGCGACCTTGCCCTTAGGCACCTCGAGCTTGTGGCTCTCGGCCTTGGTGTAGACATTGCAGATCACGGCGTTTTTGGGAATACGCGAAGTCGTCACGTCGCCGCGCACCTGGCGCAGCTCGGTCGCCGCGTCACGCGGCAGCAGACTCGTCAGCCATTCCTGGGTTATGACATTGGTCTCATCGAGGGTCTCGCCCACATCGATATCGCGCGCCGCGACGCATACCTCGGCGCGATCGCCACCGTACTTGGCCAAGGTCTCAGCCTGGACCTGTTCGGCTTGCGAGCGAATCGACGAGCCGTAAACCATGCAGAGCAGCGCAGCGAGCACGCCCGCGACCAGACTGATGGCGATGCGCTTGCTCTTGTTCACGGCCGCTCCTCTCATGGCAGTGCCGGGCGAATGCCCGTACCACCATTGTCTGGGTGGTCAGAGTGCAAAGCGGCGCAATCGCGATCTCGGTTTTCGATGTCAAACCAATCGCTGACCAAAAACTAACCAGCCCGTCAAGCTCGTGGCAAGGTTTTGGTCAGCACGTCAGCAAACTGCATGTTTCGAGGCTTTTTCGCAGCAAAAAAGCCGTCTCCCGAACAGTTGGAAGACGGCTGTCATAGGAAAAATCAATTACAGGTGGACATCGGGATCGAGCATTTGAGCACTCACGCGCATGGATGACGCCAGGTTTTGGAACGTTTCCAAACGCAGGCTGTCGATCTGCCCGGCGTCCTCGGCCTCGCGAACGGCACAACCCGGCTCATGGGTATGCGTGCAATCGCCAAACCGGCACGCGCGCGATGCCTCGACAATCTCGGGGAAGGCGCGCGCCAGACCCCGCTCGTGACCCACGAGCGGTAAGCTGCGCAGGCCCGGGGCATCGGCGATCACGCCGGCGTCGCCCGGCAGTGCCACCATCACGCGCGCGACGGTAGTGTGACGGCCCTGGTCGTCGCGTTCGCGCACACCGCCAGTCGCCAACGTATCGTGGCCCAGCAGCGCATTGAGCAGCGTCGACTTGCCGGCACCCGACTCGCCCAGAATCATGGCGCAGCTCCCGGCAGGCACGCAGGAACGAACCTCGTCCAGGCCGCGCCCCTCGGCAGAGGACGTCACGATCACGCGCACGTCCGGACCCACCAGGCGGCGCACGCGGTCCAGATCGCGCTCGAGCTCCTCGGCATCGCAGCGATCAGCTTTGGTGAGCACCACCACCGGTTCGGCATCGCAGTCGAGCGCCAACACCAGCGAGCGCGCCACGCGGTCGAGCAGCACCTCACCGGCACCGAGCGCCTGCACGATTAGCACGCAATCCACGTTGGAGCAGAGCACCTGACGCTCTCCGCGGGCACGGCCGCGCCAACGCTCAAAGCTCGTACGGCGCGGCAGCACGCACTCAATCACGCCCATATCGTGCCCGGGAGCGCGGCGCACCGCCACACGGTCGCCCACGGCAGGCAGCAGGACCTCGTCCTCGCCGCGCGACTTGGCAAACCCCACGGCATGCTCGGCGCGGAAGGTGTCGTCGGCAGTCGCCACCAGCGGAAACCCGCGATCCAAGCGCACCACGGCGCCAAGCTGCATCTGCTCGGGCTCCTCGGTATGTGCGCAAAAGTCGTCAAATGCCGCCTGCTGAGCTTCATCGACCGGCAGGTCATCGAACGCCGGAACATCCTGCAGCGCGTCAAGTCCCGGCACGTTTGCCAGCAGCTCCTCGGCAGACGCGGGGGCTTCGGTCGCGAGCTTCCGACGACGATCGCGCTTAGCCCGCGCCCCCGTCGTCTTTTTCTTCGCCTTAGCCTTCGCCTTGCCCACAAGCGCCTCCCAGCACCATAAATCACAACTGAGCAGGTATTTTAAATCAAAAAGAGCTGGCCGGGCAAAGCCCCAAATCAAAAAGAGCTGGCCGGGCAAAGCCCGACCAGCTCACAAACTTTCCCCCAGCCCTTTTTCATCCGCGCGGGAAAAGCCAGCAAGGATACCGCAGGGCCCGCCCGCCGGGAGGGGTTTCCTAAGGGCACATCCCGCAGCCGCAAAGCGGCGAGGACGTGCCCGTGGAAACCCCGCAGGCGGTCGGGCCCGGACAGGTACGTTACTCTTTCTCCACAGCGCGCATGATCGCCTTGTAGATCTCCATCAGCGGGATGATCAGGAAGGCCAGGCCCAGCGCGGCAAGAACGCCCTTGAGCTCAAGCGTCACGGGGCCAAAGAACATCTCGGCAAGCGTCGGCTGCACGGTCACGATCACCGTCAGCACCAGTGCCAGCGCGGCAGAAGCCCACAGCCACTTGTTCTGCTTCTTCATGGTGAACAGCGACGCACGACGGCTGCGCATATTGAAGCAGTGGAAAATCTCGACCATGTTGAGCGTGATGAACGCCATCATCACGCCTTCCTCGTCGGCATTGCCGGCGATCATATCGACGATGTGGATGTAGCCCATGTCAAAGTACACGCCCACAAAGAAGCTCGCCAGCACCAGCACGGTGATGATCAGACCCTGGACCACGCAGTCCAGGCCCATGTGACCGGCAAAGACACCGTCCTTGGCGTTGCGCGGCTTGCGCTTCATGATGTCGCCCTCGGCGTCCTCCATGCCCAGCGCGAGCGCGGGGAAGCAGTCGGTGACCAGGTTCACCCACAGCAGCTGCACCGGCTGGAAGATGGTAAAGCCGATGAGCGTGGCGATAAACACCGAGAACACCTCGGCAAGGTTGGCCGAAAGCAGGAACTGGATGACCTTGCGGATGTTGTCGTAGATGCGACGGCCCTCTTCGCAGGCACCGATGATGGTGGCGAAGTTGTCGTCGGCAAGCACCATGTCGGCAACGTTCTTGGTGACGTCGGTGCCGGTGATGCCCATACCGACGCCGATGTCGGCGCGCTTGATGGACGGGGCGTCGTTGACGCCGTCGCCGGTCATGGCGACGATCTGGTCGCGCGACTTCCAGGCCTCGACGATGCGCGTCTTGTGCTCGGGCTGGACGCGGGCGTACACGCCGTAGTCCTCGATGTGCGCGTCGAGCTCCTCGTCGCTCATGCGGTCGAGGTCGGCACCGGTAATGGCATGGCTGCGATCGGTGACGATTCCCAGCTGCTTGGCAATGGCCACGGCGGTGTCGATATGGTCGCCCGTGATCATGACGGTGCGAATACCGGCGTCGTGGGCCTCGCGGATGGCGTCGGAGACCTCGGGGCGGACAGGGTCAATCATGCCGGACAGGCCGCAGAAGACCAGGTCGTGCTCGAGCGCAGCGGGGCTGCAGTCGCTCGGGACCTCGGTGTAGGTGCGGCTTGCCAGCGCCAGCACGCGCAGGGCCTCGTCGGCCATGGCCTTGTTGGCGGCCACGAGCTCGGCGCGACGCTCCTCGGTCAGCGGAACGACCCTGTCGCCGTCGTAGATATGGGTGCACAGGCCGATCACCACGTCGGGCGCGCCCTTGGTGTACTGCTCATACTCGCCGTCCAGGGTCTCGACGACCACGGACATCATCTTACGGCCCGAGTCGAACGGGGCCTCGCCCACGCGCGGGTGCTCGGCAGTCAGGCCAGTAAGACCAGCCTTGCCGGCATCGTTGACGAGCGCGCACTCAGTCGGCTCACCAACGGCCTCGCCCAGGTCCTCGTCCCACTGGGCATCGGAGCACAGCGCCATACCGGCCAGGAACTTCTCCTTAGGCGCAGCGAGCTCGTGCTTGACGACGGTCATCTTGTTTTGGGTAAGGGTACCGGTCTTGTCGGAGCAGATGGTCTGCGTGCAGCCAAGGGTCTCGACGGCAGAGAGCTTGCGGATAATCGCCTGGCGCTTGGCCATTTTGGTCACGCCGAGCGAAAGCACGATAGTCACGACGGCAACCAGACCCTCAGGGATGGCGGCGACGGCAAGCGAGACAGCGACCATAAAGGTATCGAGCAGCGCGGTCGGGTCGGTGAGAACGTTGCCCACGCCGTGGCGGATGATGTCGACGCCAAAGATGACGACGCAGATGACGATAACCATGATAGTGAGGATGCGGCTGAGCTCGGCAAGCTTCACCTGCAGCGGCGTGAGCTCTTCCTTGGCCTCGGCCAGGGCGCCGGCGATCTTACCCATCTCGGTGTTCATACCGGTACCGACTACGACGGCGCGGCCACGGCCGTACACCACGGTGGAGCCCATGTAGCACATGTTCTTGCGGTCGCCGAGCGGCACGTCGTCGGTGCCGGCGGCGAGCTCGATCACGTTGGCATGCTTCTCGACGGGCACGGACTCGCCGGTAAGGGCGGCCTCCTCGATCTTCATCGTGGCGCTCTCGAGCACGCGGCAGTCGGCCGGGACGGAGTCGCCCGCCTCGAGCATGATCACGTCACCGGGCACGAGCTCGGCGCTCGGCAGGTGCACGAGCTTGCCGTCGCGCAGCACCTTGGACTGCGCCGCGCTCATCTCCTGCAGGGCCTCGAGAGCCTCCTCGCTTTTAGCCTCCTGGACCACGCCCAGCACCGAGTTGACGATAACGACGAACATGATGATGGCGACATCGGCAAAGTCCGCCTCGCCCTTGACCATGCCCGTGAGCGCGCTGATGACGGCGGCAACGATCAGCATGATGACCATGGGGTCGGCCATCTGCTCAAAGAAGCGCTTCCACAGCGGCGTCTTCTCGGCTTCCTCGAGCTTGTTAGGGCCTGTCTTAGCGAGGCGCGACGACGCCTCGTCGTCGCTCAGGCCGAGGTTCTCATCGACACCTTGGTCGCTGAGCACCTCCGCCGCGGCGGACAGGTATTCCTTTTGCATATAGAGTCCCCTCCTGGGATTCGGGCCACTCAGCAGATTGATGCCCGATCATAATTCCCAGGAGAAGGGCAAGGGCTCATCAAGGCTGCCGTGCTGAGCGGCAGTTGATAGTGGAGCTATGGTACCCCAAGGCAACGCGTCTAGCCAAAACAATCCATTTGGAAATATGGTCCATAAGCAACGGTGCAGACCGTGTGATGCTCAATACTGATAAAACGTTTTTTCTTCGGCGCATCATCAAATTGAAATATCGCCCAGATAGCAGCGGTTAGAACGGTTGGTAAAGTTTTTGCATATACCGTTTTTCCGCAAAAAATGAACTTCTAATTCGGCATACGGTCGATTTTTTGGGGTATTCGGACGCCATTTCGTTATAATCAACTCGGTTTTATTTCTTATGGTTTATCTATCAGCGCAAGACGATGTCAGATGGAGGTCTGAATGTACAAGCGCACCAAGATTGTATGCACCATGGGTCCCGCCTGCGATAGCGACGAGACCATCCGCGAGATGATCAAGGCGGGCATGAACGTCGCCCGTTTTAACTTCTCGCACGGCTCCTACGACGAGCACCACGGTCGCATCGAGCGCGTCCGTCGTATTTCCAAGGAGCTCGGTATGCCCGTCGGCATCCTGCTCGACACCAAGGGCCCCGAGGTCCGCACCGGCCTTCTGGTCGACGGCAAGAAGGTTGCCGTCAAGACCGGCGACAAGATCGTCGTCACCGCTCAGCCCACGACCGAGGATTTCCACGGCACCTCTGAGCACATCTCCCTCGACTACCTGGCTCTGCCCTCCGAGGTCGAGAAGGGCTCCCTCATCCTGATCGATGACGGCCTGGTTGCCCTCGAGGTCGAGTCCGTCGACGGCCAGGACATGACCTGCGTCGTTAAGAACGACGGCCTGATCGGCGAGCGCAAGGGCGTCAACATGCCCAACGTCAACATCTCGCTGCCCGCCATCACCGAGCGCGATCGTCAGGACATCCTCTTTGGCCTGACCGAGAACATCGACTACATCGCCGCTTCCTTCATCCGCGACGGCGAGTCCGTCCGCGGCATCCGCGAGCTTTGCCGCGAGAACGGCGGCGAGCACGTGACGATCTTCCCGAAGATCGAGTGCGCCCTGGGCGTCGAGAACTTCGACGAGATCCTCGAGGCTTCCGACGGCATCATGGTCGCCCGTGGCGACCTGGGCATCGAGATCAAGCCCGAGCTCGTTCCGCACATCCAGAAGGAGATCATCGCCAAGTGCAACGCGGCCTACAAGCCCGTTATCACCGCTACGCAGATGCTCGACTCCATGCAGCAGAACCCGCGCCCGACGCGCGCCGAGGTTGCCGACGTTGCTAACGCCATTTACGACGGCACCGACGCCGTTATGCTGTCCGGCGAGTCCGCTGCCGGTAAGTACCCGGTCGAGGCCGTCAAGATGCAGGCCAGCATTGCTCTCGAGACCGAGAAGTACCTCCCGGCTCACGCTCCGCTCGAGGTTCCGGCTGACGCTCACGGCACCCGCGTTGTCAACAACGTTGTGGGTATGTCCGCTGTGAACATGGCCACCACCGTTGGCGCCAAGTGCATCACCGTGCCGACGACCACCGGCCGCACTGCTCGCCTGATCTCGCACTTCCGTCCCAACATGCCGATCTGCGCGTTCTCCCGCCACGAGTGGGCCGTCCAGCAGATGATCATGTACTGGGGCGTTATCCCGCATCAGGCCGAGATTACCCAGGGCACCGTCAACGGCACGATCGTCAAGGCGATCGAGACCGCTAAGGAGCTCGGCTACGTCGAGGCCGGCGATCTGACCGTCGCTACCGCCGGCGATCCCCGCATGAGCGTCCAGCTCGAGGACAAGGTCTCCTCGACCAACGTCGCATACGTCGCTCAGGTGCGCTAAATCGTACTTGCAAGCAGATTTGCATTGCAAAGGGCCCGGAAGGCATTGCCTTCCGGGCCCTTTTTCTGTGCACCGATGCCTACCGCACGACATGGCACGCACCCATTTCATTACCAAAAGCGCGAAATCCGCCCTCCGAGGCCAAAAAATAAAGCCCCAAGCGCCAAAAGTGTTCGCCCGGTGGCAAACCCACACCTTAACGGACGCTGCTAAATCGTTTTAGCAAGAGCCAGATCGACCTGCTTTTCGGAAGTGCGGGGAAAAATTGCTTACCCCCGAGCACAAGCCCTTTTATTTCAACAAAACCCCTGATAAAGTTGGCTCAAATACCGCTTGTGCTTTGCCTGTTTGTCTTTTTCCCCGCACTTCCGAAACCGATAGCCTTTCTAGCCCAAACAACGCTCGAACGATCGGATTGCCATGTCATTTCTCGCTTGCGGACCCACAGCTTTTCAGTACTATCGCATCCCGCCCCAGATACTAGGACTCTATCCGGCAATCCTGCCGCCCGACCATGACCATCGCTTGGTGCATTACTCAAAACAACCAGTAATTAAAGAATTGCTCGGCAAACCAGTTTGGAGATTCGTGAGCGAAAGAAAACAGCGCGCGAACGGAAAGCTATTTCATAGCCGTCTGCTAACCCAAGAGCCGCCTCCTGGGTCGTTTAGGCAGACTGAGCATGGATTTGATGTCACGTCCCCGGAGTTCACACTGCTCAACCTTGCTACGCAGGTCTCGCGCAACCAGTTACTCATGGCTTGCTACGAGATGTGCGGCTCCTTTGCAGTGTTCACGCCTTGTAAACGGGCGCAGCAGCAGCTCGATGAAGCAATTTCGCTTAAGCTCATTCCGCCCGACTGTGGTTGGAAACGTGTTGTCGACACCAAGGGTAATGACACCAACTTGTGGAAGCGCACGCCGCTTCTTTCCGCAGCGGATATCGCCGCGTTCGCCAAGCAGGCCGCAGGCCTGCGCGGCGTTAAACAACTGCGCTGGGCGGCCGAGCACATGACGGGACAGACCGCCTCGCCCTTCGAAGTACAGACCTCCATGCTTGTCTCGCTCCCCCGCAACGAGGGCGGCATGGGCATCAATATCGCAAACAACGTGCGCATCCCACTCAGCGACACCGCGCGCTCACTGTATGACAAAACCTGCTGCTACGCCGATATCCTCATAGAGAGCAGCACCGACAGCATGGGCGTCATCCTTGAATGCCAAGGCCGCTCCGCCCATGACAGCGAAGCCGCAAGCCTCTCCGATGCCGAGCGCACCACCGCCCTCACAAGCATGGGCTATGACGTTATCCAGATAACCTATGAGCAAATCAAAGACACGAAGAGCTTTAGCAACATCGCCGAACTCATCCATAAAAAGGAGGGGCTCCCCTACATCCCAAAGACCGATCAGGAACGCACCACCGAAGATGCCCTGCGACGGGAGCTGTTGGTCAATTGGGATGAACTGTTCACCGTTAAGCCGGCCGGCTAGCAGCTGTGGATCAGGGGGACTGCGGGAACGTCAGAAGCGGCAACGCGAGCCGCAAATCCCGCCTCGGTTAGCTCGATGACCTCGGTAAACGTTGCATCGAAAAACTCCTCGGTTAGCAGGCGATACGGCGGATGATCGGGCTCGCCGGGGTTTTCGCGTACAATCTCGTGCATAACGCCGATGGTCTTGAGCACATATTCTTTATGGATGGGATACTGCCCAAAACGCGTCGCCGCAGTATACAGGCGATCGGTCGCGCGCGGAATCGAAACGATGCCGAGCGTCTTGCCAAACCAGTCAAAGTCGCCTTGCTTTTTAATGCGGAACTCCTCACACGGCTTGCCGCCGTGTGCCTCCAAGTACTGATTCACGCGCGTATTCCATACGGTATCGGCCACCAGATGTGACCAGACGCCCAACGTTAAATCGAGCAGCGACTGCGCCACGTCCTCGGACGCAAGCGAGAACTCACGAGCGCCGGGACCGACAACCGGCTCGGCATCCCTGTAGCGCTGGGGATAGTGCACGCGATTCAGTCGCTCGCGCTCCTCGATAATCGAGGTCGCCGCGGCTGGCGCACCGGTGGGCGAACTTTTAAGCAACGGTGCCACATAGGTATCCCAGAACTCATGCTCACGAGGCTTAGGGATAGGCTCGGGCTTTGCAAAGTGCGTAATGCGGTACGGGATGGGATCGGCGATGCCAGGGACCATATAGCCCACGAAGATATCCGGAACCACGCAGCCAAACAAAAAGGCATTGCGGTCGCGCACGCTATTGGCAAGCGCACCGGTGCGCTCCAGCAAACGCTCCGTCTGAGCGATATGAATGTTCCAGCTTGGCATAGCCACCCCCATAAAAAACCTGGATAACTATACCATCACGGCAAAGCCGCGCGGACGGCTACGCACGCTCTACGCAGCAACTAGTCCGTAGCACCGCTTTCGGTTCCATACGACGACGAAGACGCCTCGACCACATGGTGATATCGATCGATATAGATTGCACGGGCACCCAGGCGTCGCACCAAATCCTGGTGATGCGTGCTCATCAAGACCGTCTTACCCGCCGCGACATAAGCCAGCAAGAAATTGACCACGATGTCGCATGAATCCTCGTCGAGCCCATTGGTAGGCTCGTCGAGGACCAAGATATCCGGGTTCATCGACACCACCGCAGCCAGCGCAACACGCTTCTTTTGCCCGCCCGAGAGCTGATAGGGAGAGGCGTCGGCAAGGTCGGCAACCTGGAACAGCCCCATGGCATCGCGCACGCGGCGCTCGAGCTCGTCTGCCGGCAGACCCATCTGCGCGGGACCAAAAGCAACTTCCTCGCCCACCGTGGCGCAGAACAGCTGGGCATCGGCGTTTTGGAATACGAAGCCCACGCGCTGATGAAAACGCTGAGCGGCCGCGGAATCCTTTAGAAACGCCGCATCAATCACATGCCCGTCAAACAGGTATGCCCCTGTGTCCGCGAGTTCAAGGCCGTTAATAAGGCGCATAATCGTCGTCTTACCGCAGCCGTTGGGACCGAGCAGGGCAACGAGTTCACCACAATCGACCTGCAGCGACACACCATCGACAACCGTATGCCCCGCATAGGAAAACACCACGTCGCGAAACTCGATGAGCGGCGTGGTCTCGGCGCCAGCAGAACCGCTCGCGCCCATCGCGCCATTTGTATCGTTTGCCAAAACGTCGCCCTTCCCCATTTGCATCCCCAGCCGGAACCAGCAGCGCCTACAGCACGGCGCACAACACTGCCAGCAGCGCCACGCCGGCCGCATAGACCGCATCGCGCCAGCCAAGCCCGGCGCGCGCGGGCGCCGGATACACACCGGCAAACCCACGGCAGAGCATGGCCTCGTCCATCGCATGGCTGCATTCCATCGCCTTGATAAACGTCATGCCCATGATACCCGCGACCGAGTCGGTGCGCGAAAACCCCTCAGGCGCGCGACCCACACTGCGCAGCATGACCGATTCGGTCAGATCGTGCGCCGTTCGGCCCAGCACCTCGATGTGCTTGAGCGCCATATCAAACGTAAAGATGACCTCGTCGGGCAGATGTAGCGTCTTGAGCGCCGCCGACATGCGGCTCCATGTGAGGGTCCACGAAACGCCCAGCACGAGCGTCACGTTAATGAACGTCTTGAGCGCAATCTTGAGCATGGCGCCCGTAGCGGAAGCACCCAGCAGCAGGGCAGGCAGCGCCAAAACCACTGCGAGCCCCGCGGCGCCAAGCGCCGGCACAAAGGTCGCGCGCAGCCCGCGTACGGGACGCACGGCAACGAGCACCAGCGCAATGGCCGCCATCAACATGAGGTACAGCGGGCTTTGTGTCAGGCACACGCACAGGACGCAAACGAATATCCCCACCAGGCGCACCGGAGCCGAAACGCAAGAAAGGGCGCGGTCGACCATCGACCCGCCCTCGTGCGCGCCTCCACCCAGGCGAACCCGCTCAAGCAGGCTCGCCAGGTGCAGGACGTTCTTTTGCATCACGCGATGACGAGCGCCCGTGGGCTCGTAACGCTGCTCGACCGCAAGCCAGCTAGGCAGCTCGACCATCGCCATGAGCACCGCTTTCCTTGACCGTCAGCGAGATCAGACGGAATGCGATGGTGAGCACCGCCACGCCAATCACGCCGGACAGGATATACATGGCAGCCTGACCGGCAAAGCCGAGACCCTGCTCCTCGGAATAGGCCTGCAGGTAATCACCCGTAGGCAGCGCATCGGCAAAGGTCGGGGTGTCAAGGCCGACCGAAGCCTGCAGGCTGTCGTCGCCAGCCTCCTGAACGGCGGTCGCGGCGCCCTCGGCATCCCACTCACCCCAGGCGTCACCCGTGGCCAGCAGGCCCAGCGGCGTGGCCACGACAAGCACGGCGACCAGGATGAGTGTGGGGACCAGCGAGGTCTTCTTGGCGGCTGCGCCCTCGGCGTCCAGCAGGCCGTCGTAAGCCTCGGGACCGACGATAACGCTCGGCGCCGTCTTCTTGATAAAGCCGTAGATCGCGGCAGTCGCCACGCCCTCGACCACGCCGGCTACCAACATATGCGGGATCATCATGGCCGGAATGGCAATGGACAGCGGGAAGGGGCAGTACAGCGGAGCGCCCGAAGCATTCGTGAAAAGCATCGGCTGAATACCAAACTCGATTGCTGCGCACAGGGCCGCCAGGCACAGGCCGACCCAGCCGCTTGCGATGGCCGAAACCGAGGTGCCCCAGCTCTTGTCGTGCAAACGGCTGTTAAGCGCGCGGAACACGATGGCTGCGGCAAACGGCAACACGAAGGCCATGTTAAAGCAGTTAGCGCCAAAGGACAGGATGCCGCCGTCGCCAAACAGCAGCGCTTGCAGCGCCAGCGCGACCGAAACCGCGATAGCCGCGGCCTCGGGGCCCAGCAGCAGCGCGATGAGTGCGCCACCAACGGCGTGGCCAGTGGTGCCGCCGGGCAGCGGCACGTTGAACATCATAAGCAAGAAGGAAAATGCGGCGCAGATGCCCAGGAAAGCCATGTGCTCGCGATCGAGCGTGGCGCGCACCTTCTTGATACAGTGAGCCCAGACGGGCACCATCGCCACCGCCATGACGGCATCGGTCTGCGGGGACAGATAATTATCTGGAATGTGCATGTACGCCTCCCGGTTATCGGCGCACGGAATTGCAACGCCGCTTGAATCACCTTTCCAGTGTTACGTAATGTCAGATTCGTAACACGCCGCGGGCTATCATAGCAAAACGGCGCACTGCCGACAAAGCAGCACGCCGTTATGTAATGCGCGTGTCATATATGCAGGCTCAACGGTGCCTTATACCGAAAACAGCAGTCACGTAGGACTCGGCAGCAGCCACCGCTGACCCATACCCCAGCGCAGGACCTAGCCGCGGACCTCGCCGTTTACGCCCTTGCACACCTTGGTGACGATCTTCTGGTGCGCTTTTTCGACCTCTTCGCTGGTGAGCGTATGGTCGTCGGAGCGATACGTAAGCGCAAAGGCCATGGACTTCTTGCCCGCACCGATACGGATGGGATCGCGGTAGACATCGAACAGGCGCACGCCCTCGAGCAGCTTGCCGCCGGCACTCGTAATACGACGCTCAAGATCCTCGCAGGTCACAGTGTTGTCGACTACGATAGCAAGGTCGTGCTCAACGGCCGGGTACTGCGAGAACTCACGGTAGTTCTCCTGGTTGCGGGCGCCCTTGATCAGCTTGTCCAGGTCGAGCTCAAAGGCAACGACGACCTCATCAATGCCCATAGTCTCGCGCGCCTCGGGGTGGATCTCGCCAACCCAGCCCAGCACGGTACCGCCCGAGAGTACCTCGGCAGCACGACCCGGTTGCAGGAAGGCATAGCTCTCGCCCTCGACGGGACGGAAGCGAACCTTCTCGATGCGCAGCTGGGCGAGCAGCTCCTCGACAATGCCCTTGCCAAAGAAGAAGCGCAGCTTACGGTACTTCATGTTCCAGGACTGCTCGCTCCACTGGCCCGAGAGCACACCCGCCACGGACTTGGTCTCCTTGGGCAGGCTGGCGTTTTCGCGGCCATGGAACAGGCTGCCGACCTCGTACAGGTGCACGTTGGGCGTACCGTGCGCCTCGTTGTAGGCCACGGATTGCAGCAGGCCCGGCAGCAGCGAGCGGCGCATCTCGGTCTGCTCGGCCACCAGCGGGTTCATGAGCACCACGGGGCAGCCGCGACCCTCGGTGGGCATGCCGATCTTCTCCAGGTCGCCCGGGGCGGCAAAGCCAAAGGTCGTGGTCTCGTTGAGGCCGCAAGCGCGCAGGATCTCGCCGACCTTGCGGGTGAGCTTCTGCTCGCGGGTCAGGCCGCCGATGTGGTTCTTAGCGGCCGGGATGGTCGCCGTCACACGGCCCATGCCCCATAGGCGCAGGACCTCCTCGATCAGGTCGATCTCGCGCGGCAGGTCGGGACGGAAGCTCGGCGGGGTAACCATAAAGTCCTCGCCGTCGCGCTCGACGGTGCAGCCCAGACGGGTGAGCGAACGCTCGATAAAGTCGGGCTCGATGTCGGCGCCGCAGATGGCGTGCACGCGGGCCAGGCGCAGCTTAATGCTGTCGATGGTCTTGGGCGCGGGGAAAACGTCGACATAGCCGGGAGCAACCTCGCCGCCGGCGATCTCCTCGATCAGCGCGCAGGTAACGTTGGCGACATCCACGCAACCGGTCTCGTCGACCTGGCGCTCAAAGCGAATGGAGGCGTCGGAGATCAGCGACAGGTCACGGCTGGTGTGCGAGGTGCGACCGGCGTTGAAGCAGGCGCTCTCGACCATCACGTCGACGGTATCGTCCTCAATCTCGGAATCCATGCCACCCATAACGCCGGCCAGCGCCACAGGACGCTCGCCGTCGGTGATGAGGCCCATGCCGGCGTCGAGCACGCGCTCCTCGCCATCGAGCGTCGTGAACTTCTCATCCTGCTGGGCGGCGCGAACCACCACGCGACGGTGGCCATCGCGCTCGGCAAAGGAGTCCAGATCAAAGGCGTGCAGCGGCTGACCGGTGAGCATCATCACGTAGTTGGTGATGTCGACGATGTTGTTGTGCGGGCGCACGCCCAGGGCGTTAAGGCGCTTGACCATCCAGTCGGGCGAGGGGCCGACCTTCACGTTACGTACGATGCGGGCGACGTAGCGGTCGCACAGGCCCTCGTCGGCAATCTCGACGGAAAGCTCGTCGTCGGTCGCGCGGCCGGTCTCGGCCTTGATGGCGGGCAGCTCAACGTGGAAATCGCGGTCGAAGATGGCGCCGGTCTCGCGGGCCATGCCGATCATGGACAGGCAGTCGGGGCGGTTGGGCGTGATCTCGCAGTCGAGCACAGTGTCGCTCGAACCCACGTACTCGGCAAACGGCATGCCGCAGGGCGTATCCTCGGGCAGGATCATAATGCCGGAGTGGTCGCCGCCCAGGCCGAGCTCGCGTGCGGAGCAGTTCATGCCCATGGACACGACGCCGCGAAGCTTGCTCTTCTTGATCTTGACGTCGCCGGGCAGAACTGCGCCGATCATGGCCGTGACGATGTGGTCGCCGGCCTCGAAGTTCTGCGCGCCACAGACGATCTGCAGCGGAGCGGGGTTGCCGTCGGCGTCGAGATTCTTGTCACCCACGTCGACCGAGCACACATACATATGGTCGCTATCGGGGTGCGGGGTCTTGGTGAGCACCTTGGCAGTCACCACGTGGTCGAAGGACTCGCCCACGGTGTCGATCGCCTCGACCTCGGTGCCGGTACGGATATATTCGTCCGAAAGGGTCTTAGGATCCTCCGGAATATCGATCATGGTCTTGAGCCAGTCGTAAGAAACACGCATCTAGCTCTCCTTTCATACTGAAAGCCTGCGAAGAGATGCAGGTGGAAACTTCAACTTTGTGAACATTCCTTACAAAGCGAGGGTTGTCCAAGTGCGGCAGATCGGCCCGAAAGAGGAGCGCCGCGTACTTTGGTACGCAAGCGACGAATGAGCGCCGAGGTGCCGTGCTTGGGCAAGCCGCAGCCTAGAACTGATTCAGGAAACGCATATCGCCTGTCATGAGCGTTCGCAGGTCCGGCAGGTCGTAGCGCAGGGCCGCGACGCGCTCGGCGCCAATACCAAAGGCGAAGCCGGTGTACTTCTCGGGGTCGATGCCGCAGTTGATCAGGACGTTGGGGTCGACCATGCCGCAGCCCAAGATCTCGATCCAGCCGCTGTGCTTGCAGAAGTTGCAGCCCTTGCCGCCGCACACGTGGCAGCTCACGTCCACCTCGCAGCTGGGCTCGGTGAAGGGGAAGAAGTGCGGGCGGTAACGCGTCTTGCGATCCTCGCCAAACATGCACTTAACAAAGTAGTCGAGCGTGCCCTTCAGGTCGCCAAAGGTGATGCCCTCGTCGACGACCAGGCCCTCGATCTGGTTGAACTGCGGCAGGTGGCAGGCATCGGCCGTGTCGGGACGGTAGACGGTGCCCGGGCAGATCATGTAGATGGGCGGCTTCTGCGACTCCATGGTGTGGATCTGCACGCCCGAGGTCTGGGTGCGCAGCAGCACGTCGGACTCGCCGTGGGCGTGAGCCTCGGGGTGCGCGACGCTGCCGGGGTTGTTGTCGACCACGTAGAAGGTATCGCGGGCCGAGCGGCTCGGGTGATCCATGGGAGCGTTGAGCGCGGTGAAGTTGTAGTAGGAGGTGTCGACCATGGGGCCAGACTCGACGGTATAGCCAATGCCGCAGAAGATGTCCTCGGCCTCCTCGATGATCTGCTTGATCAGGTGCTGGTGACCGATCTGCGGACGGATGCCCGGCAGCGAGATGTCGACGGCGTCGTGCTCGAGTGCGTGTTTAAGGGCGGCGGCCTTCATCTCGGTGGTGCGCTCGTTGAGCATGCCCTCGATCAGCTGACGCATCTCGTTGGCGCGCTTGCCCATGACGGGGCGATCCTCGGGAGCGAGCTTGCCCATCATGCGCATCAGGCCGGTGATGCGGCCCTTGCGGCCGAGCAGCGCGACGCGCGCGGCCTCGAGCTTCTCGGCGTCGTCGGCGCCTGCGACGAGCTCCTTGGCCTCTTCCTCGAGTTTGACCAGATCATCAATCAGACTCATGTCTTCCCTTTCGTCTCTCGCGCTCCCCGCTTGCCGAGGCGACTACCGCCGCCTGACGTTGCGAAAACGCGGCCCGGTTCGGTAACAAAAAACCGTCCTCGGGCATGTGCATTGCCCAAGGACGGTTGAATTCCGCGGTACCACCTTGTTTGACGCGGCGGATGTCTGGCCCGCCGTGCCCACTCTGCGCCCCTTATCGCGAGGCTCACGGCTTCCCTACTGGGGCTTCGCCGCCGCTGGCCGCGTGCCCGTTGAGGTCGCTGCTCGGGAGTGAACGCTTGGCCCTTGCCACCGCAGGAAGGCTTGCAGCCCATGACCTTCCCTCTCTTGCCGGCGACGCGGCGGGCAAAAACCCTCTCCGTCAACGCATTGGGCTATAGGATAACACATTTCGCGAGCGCATCGCCGCGTTCCGTTTTGTTCGCGCTGGGTACAAGGCAGGTAGTTGTGCAAATTGGCCGCGCACCCGCCTGCGGCGCTCGGCCTGCGAGATTAAGGATACGGTATGGGAAAGAAACTCGATAAGAAGGCCCAGGCCGCCGTGGCAAAGGCTGCCAAGGGCGTCAAGGCTGCTAAAGTCGACAAGGCCGTCAAAAAGTTCCGCAAACTCGAGGGCAAGCTGTGGTCTCGCGAGCACCTGCTCAAGATTGCCGAGTTCGATGGAGCGACGATTGCTCCTGCCAACGGTGCTGCCGCCCGTGCCGACGCCATGGGCACGCTTGCCGGCGAGCATCACAAGCTACTGACCAGCGAGAAGTCCGTTGAGCTCGTACGCTCGTTAGCGCGCGAGACGGTTGCAGGCGGACACGTAGACGACCCGCAGCTGCTCGACGAGATCCGCGTGCTCGGCCGCGACCAGCGCGAGGCAAGCGTTATTCCTACCGAGGAGGCCGAGGCCTGGACCAGGCTCACCTGCGAGGCCGACGCCGTGTGGCACAAGGCCAAGACGGCCAACGACTGGGCGAGTTTTGAGCCCTATGTGGATAGAATCGTCGCCCAACTTAAGCATCAGGCCGAACTCATGGACCCCAAGCGCGACCCATACGACGTTTGGCTCGACCAGTACGAGCGCGGCCTTTCCGCCAAGAGCTTCGATGCGTTTTGCGATGAGGTCAAGGCGACGGTCGTGCCGCTCGTGCACGCCATCGGCGAGCGCGGCCAGCAGCCCGCTGCCGACTTTTTGCACGCCCGCGTGCCCGAGGCCGCCCAGCGCGCCATGAGCTTCGACCTTATGAAGCTCGTCGGCCTGAACCTGAACGACACCACGCTTGCCTTTACCGAACACCCGTTTAGCGAGGGCTTTGCCGTGGGTGACGCGCGCATCGCGACACACATCTACGAGAACGATTGCATCTCCAACGTCTACAGCATCATCCACGAGGCGGGACATGCCATGTACGAGCTGGGCGTCAATCCCGCCTATGCGCGCACCTGTCTTGAGGGCGGCACCTCCATGGGCATCCACGAGAGCCAGAGCCGCTTTTTCGAGAACACCGTGGGTCGCAGCCGCGCCTTTATGGGACCGCTGCTCGAGGTGCTGCGCCGCCACGCGCCCGAGGTCTACGGCGACGTCGACGAGGACACGCTCTACCGCGCCGTGAACATCGCGCAGCCGTCGTTGATCCGCACCGAGGCCGACGAGCTCACCTATCCGCTGCACGTTATGGTGCGCTACGAGATCGAGCGCATGCTGTTTGCCGGCGAGGCCACAGCCAAGGATATCCCCGCGCTTTGGAATCGCTTTATGAACGAGTACCTGGGCATCCCCGTTCCCGACGACACGCGTGGTTGCCTGCAGGATACGCACTGGAGCGGCGGCTCGTTTGGCTACTTCCCCACCTATGCGCTGGGCAGCGCCTACGACGCCATGTTTGTGCCGGCCATGTGCCGCGACGGTGTCGACCTCAACGGCGCCTGTGCGAGCGGCGACCTGACACCCGTCCGCGCCTGGCTGGGCGAGCACATTTGGCAGTGGGGCCGCGCCAAGGACGCGCCGGAGCTCATCAAGGGCGCGTGCGGCATGGCGTTCGATGCCCGCTACTACTGCAGCTACCTGCAGGACAAGTTCACCACGCTCTACGAACTGTAAGGCATAACCGACACGCCAACGCAAAGGGGACGCCGCGGAACCAATCCGCGGCGCCCCCTTTCCACCTAGTCGTTTAAGAACGTCCCCAATGACTACCTTACAGAGCCTCGAGCGCGTTGGCGATGCGCTTCATGGCGGCATCGGCGGATGCTTGGTCGGGCGCCTCGGCCAGCACGCGGATAACCGACTCGGTTCCGCTCTTGCGCACGAGCACGCGGCCCTCGCCTGCCAGCGCAGCCTCGGCCTCGGCGATGGCGTTCTGCACGCCCATGTTCTCGAGCGCGGCGTCCTTGTCCGCCACGCGCACGGCCACCTGCGCCTGCGGCAGCAACTTGCACGGAGCCGTGAGCTGCGAGAGCGTCTCGCGCTCGGCACGAATCACTTCCATCACGCGCAGCGAAGTCATAATGCCGTCGCCCGTGCGCTCGATATCGCCAAAGATCGTATGGCCCGTCTGCTCGCCGCCCAGGCTGTAGCCGCCCTCGCGCATCTTGGCATACACGTGACGGTCGCCCACGCCGCTGGTCACGGCGCTCAGGCCGGCAAGCTCCAGCGACTTGACAAGGCCAAAGTTACTGGCAATCGTTGGCACCACGGTACCGCCCGAGAGGCGCCCGTGCTTGTTCAGATACACGCCGCACACGTACAGGATCTGGTCGCCGTCGACCACGCGCCCGCGCTCGTCCACGGCCAGGCAGCGGTCGGCATCGCCGTCGTAGGCAAAGCCCACGTCCAGGCCCTGCTCCACCACATGGCGCTGCAGACGCTCCATATGCGTGGAGCCGCAGTCGACGTTGATGTTAAAGCCATCGGGCGCGGCATTGATCACGCGCACGTCGGTGCCCAGCGCGTCGAACACCGGCTTGGCCACCGAGGAAGCCGAGCCGTTGGCGCAGTCGATACCGATCTTGACGCCCTGCAGCGAAAAGTTCGCACTTGCAATGAGCGAAGCAATGTAGCGGTTGCGGCCCTGCATGTAGTCCACCGTGGCACCGATGTGGTTGCCCGTGGCCAACGGAACTTCGCTCTTGCCATCGATGTAGTCCTCGATGAGCTCCAGTACGTCCTCGTCCATCTTAAAACCGTCGCTATTGACGAGCTTAATGCCGTTATCGCAAAACGGGTTGTGGCTCGCGCTGATCATGATGCCGCAATCGAAGCAGCCCTCCACGGTCTGATGCGCCACGCCCGGCGTCGGGATCACGTGCAGCATGTAGGCGTCCGCGCCGCTCGCGACCAGGCCGCTCACCAGCGCCGCCTCGAACATATAGCTCGAGCGACGCGTGTCCTTGCCCACGATCACGCGCGCCTTGGCCCCGCGGTTGGCGCCGTAATACCAGCCCACAAAGCGGCCGATCTTATAAGCGTGCTCTACCGTCAGCCCAACGTTGGCCTCACCGCGAAAGCCGTCGGTGCCAAAGTACTTCATATCTTACTTATCCTATTCGAACGTTTGAGCGGTTGGCGTGGTACGAACCTTAAGCTCTTTGTGCCCAGAGTCCTTCGAAGTCGTGACCGTGTACTCGACCTTTATGTCTTGTCCAAGAAGCATGTGGACACCGCCCCATGCAACCTTCAAGCCATCGTGCGTCGCTTCGTTCATCTCGATAGAACCGGAGCCCGAAGTCTTAATGTCCGAAATGCTGCCTCCCGCAGGAGCATAGAGATAAAGCCTCAGCACCTCATCATCAATATCCTGGCTAATGCCGTTATGGCCCTGGAAATAACCAGGCATCTCGGCCTTCTCCTGGGGGGTCATCGTGTTTTTGAGCGAGGTGGTCACTCGATACGTCGTCGAGCCATCGGCATTTTCAACCGAAGAATCGATGGTGACTCGCTTATCGAGGAACCAATCCATCTTTGAATAGCTGTAGTTGTTCACATAGACGCCCAAAATCGGAGCCTCCGACGTATCGGTTTGGAGAGCGCCCGATATTCCAAGAGCCTTCGCGGCCTTTTCCTCGTCATCATTTCTCGAATACATGAGGATGCGACCCTCGGAAGCGCCCTTTTCGATGGCGGCAGCAATCTTAGTAATATCGCTGGAGCCCAGTTCGTCCACGATCTTGTTAAAAGCTGATCCGGCAACCGCCGCAAAAATGGCGTCCTGTTCCTCTACCGGGTAATTCCAATAAATATCGTGCAGCAGCACCTTTGCGGCGTTGCTTCCATCAACGACGGTGCCGTCAGGAAGCTGTGTGCCGCCTACAACGCCGAGCATATACTGCAAAAATACCGGATCGACTGCAAATACGCCGTCGATGTCATCTCCGACAATGGCCTTCTGCATATCGCTGGCAAGCTGAGCCGCACGCGGATAATCAGGCGTCATCGTAACGTCGCCCATCGTGTATCCGAGCGTGTTGAATCCGGTCAGGCCCCATCCGGTCGTGAACAAGTTTGCCTCTTCATCGGTGATGGGAAGCGGGCTCAAAGGCTCTTTCATCATGTCGACTTTGACAAAATCGCCCAGTTCGAGCTTACCGTCAGTCACCGACATCACGCCGCGAGAACCGGGGAAACCGCCGCAGGCGCGGATCTCGACATTGCTCATCGCGAGCACAAGGTAATGACGCGTCTGACCGTTGGCGCCGAGCATCTGGGGAAGGACGGGGGCGACCTTCTCCGCCGCGTCAACCGCACCGTTGAGGGTGGCAAAGCCGTCCTTGGCCTTATCGACCAGCTCGGTCACCTGAGAAATATGAGTATCGCCAATGCCCTGGATCTTCTCGTTGGCGCTCTTGAACACCTTCGAGCTGCTGGAAAGCGAATCGGCGACCGCCTGCAGCGCGGACACGTTAATCATGCCGTCCTGGAACAGTTTGCCGGGCGTAGCCTGCGAAAGGTTATCGGCCATGGGAACCAGCGCATTGCTCGAGACATCGGACAGGGCGTCAATCATGGTGCGGGCCGCATTGATATCGCTGCCATACACCGGGATAAACGAAGCCGCCGTCCACAGCGGGCTCGAAGTCTCCGCCTTCATGCTGTCGCAGAGCTCATCGATCTTCTTCGCGTCGTCAGGCAGCGTCGAAAAATCGCCCGACGTGACCTTGTCCTTAAGGCCACCGACGATCTCGACAGCCTCCTTCGCTTCGCTCTTTACGGTCTTTGCCGAGTTAAGCAGCATAAAGCCGCTTGCGCCAAACGCAACGAGAAGCACCGCGACTACAGCGGCGATAATGGCGCCGGTGTGACGCTTTTTGCGCTCGCCCTTGCGATGGCGATGACGGACCAGACCGTCAGAGGTCGAACTCGACGAAGCGTCGCTACCGTAGTTCAAGCCAAAATCGTAATAATCTTCCTTGGAACCCGAGCCCGCAAACTCGGCACCGCTATCATCCAGGCGGGCGAACGTGCCAGTCTCGGAGGCGCCGGTGTAGATCGTGCCAAGGTTACCCGTAAGCCCCGCGCCACCGGCAGAGGGAGTATTGTTGTCGGCCTTGCCGGCATTAACGTTGCCGGCGGCATTCGCGGCGTTGGCAGCACCTGCGTTGTTCGCAGGTGCCGAAGGAGCCCCGCTCGGCTGCGACGCGGAGGTTGCACCGCCCGCAAAGACATTCCCTCTTGCACGGCCGGTCTTTTTTGCCTTTTGAGACTGCTCGTACAGAGCGGTAAATATCGCCGTCTCGCCCGGGGACACGCGCTTACCGGAGCCGCCCTGTCCAGCGTCGCCCGGCGTGCCGGCCTTACCAGCCCCGTTCGGACGCGGCGGAACTGCAGGACGGCCGCTATCGCTGCCCTTAAAGTGATTACCAGCCATAAAGAAATCCTCGCAATTGAGTCGCAATGAAAAAGTCCATAACGTTACTAGTTTATGGCATTTTGAGCATCGACAGCTAAACTCCAGACACGGACATCAATTGGCGAAAATGCGGCACAACACCTTTTCTGTCTTGGCGGCGGCGTCAACTACACCGTAAGGAACATCATCACGATGATCATGGCAAAGCCGATAAGGTCGGTCGGCAAAAACACCGTGCCCAGCATAACGGCGCTGGTGATGGTCGCCGAAACCGGCTCCACAGTTCCGATGAGGCTCGCACGCACCGAGCCGATGTCCTTAACGCCCTGCATATAGAGCATGTAAGCAAAAAACGAGCCGATAACCACGAACACCGCGAGCGCCTCGATACCGGCGGCATCGAGCGCCGGCATATGCGCCCAGGGCTGCACGAAGACGCACGAGACCACGCCCGCCGTGAGCATTGCCGAGCCCGTGACGATGGGGCTGCCGTATTCGGGCAGGATCTTGGCGGGAATCACCACCATACACGCGGCGCTGACCGCACACATAAGACCTGCTGCCAGGCCAAGCGGCGAGATATTCAGGCTGGTGGGGTCGCCGCCGGTGGCGATTAAAAAGGTTCCACCCAGAGCCAGGCCAATGCCGATGACTTCGCGAGTACGCGGCATGCGGCGATCGGTCACGCAGGCGTAGCCCATGATGATAACGAGCTGCAGGCACTGGAGTACCGTCGCGGTTCCGGCATTAGTCAGGCGCACGGCCGAAAGATAGCAAAACTGGTTGAACAGCAAGCCAAAGGCGGTAAAGAGCAGCAGCTGCTTGCGATCAGCGGGTGTGGCCCAAAGCTTGACCAGGCGTGCGCGGTCGCGCGTGACAACCACAGCCATAAAGAGCAGGCCGGCGAGAATCTGACGCACGCTCATAAGCCACAGCGTATCGACATGGTAGGTATCGAACAAAAAACTCGCGCTGGTGCCCGAGAAGCCCCAAAACGAACCGCCCACCAGCGTAGCCAAGACGCCCGTGATCATCTTGCGCGTCGAAGCGCTGTTCAGGCGGTCGCGCCATGCGCGACGGGTGTTGCGGCTGAGCTCGTCGGTGCCCTCGGGCACATCAATGTTCGATATATCGGTCATCGGCACCGAAGCCCCTGCGCCTTCGACCTGCTCGGCACACTCTTTGCTCATTCCACTCCCCCGAAACAGTCTGGAAGCAATTCGGCTTACCTTACCACGGCGAAGGCACCAGCTGGAGGCTTGTCCGCTTATCGGTAGGACAATTCCGCAGGTGTCTTTCCATAGCTCGATACCGCAATGGCCTTGCATTATGCGACAGCCAAATCGCGGCAACAGGCTCTTTTGAAATGGATACGACAAAGCCCCCGAATTCCACAATGTAAGCGATTTTTAAAAATGTTCTTGCCACCGAGTTCAGGCTCCGTTATATTATCCCTTGCGCGCTTGCGCACCCTTGATCGGGCGTTTAGCTCAGGGGGAGAGCGCTTCCCTGACACGGAAGAGGTCAGAAGTTCAAATCTTCTAACGCCCACCAAATGTTCGCAGCTCAGAGGCTATGTCCTCTGGGCTGTTTTGTTTTATGTCGCCAAATCAGCTGGCAGCTCCAACCGCCCAAGCAACCACCCTGCCCATACACAAAACCGCGTCAGCGACCCAAGTGCCTATCCCGGCTGACTCCGCAGTCAATCAAAACCGCCCCAATAGTCACCGAGGCCGAGACCAACACGTCTCGAACCCATCCGCACCGCAGCTTCTCGGCAAAACGCCGCGATGTCTGCGCCCTGCGGTATCCTTGAGCCACTTGCACCTGCAGCACCAAGGAGCCGCCATGCGCACCGAGCTCGATGTCCCCTTTTCGCACAAAGAAGAAGCCAAGGCGCTGGGCGCCAAATGGGACCGGACCAAGAAGATCTGGTATGTACCCAGCGGCGTCAACCCCGAGCCCTTTGCCGAGTGGCTGCCCGGTGTTAACCGATCCGACCCCTCAGCGCCGTATATATATCTAGTACTGGGCAAGCGCGAGTGCTGGAAGTGCCACAAAGAGACCTCGGTCGCGGCCTTTGGCATTCCCTATCGAACCGATAACGACGAGAGCATCGCCATCGTGCACGCGCCCAACGAAGCCGGGCACATTGCCATCGACACGGCCAACGCCAACGCGCTCGCCATCGTGCCCGCTGTTGGCTGCGTGCCGGGCGAGATCCGCGACTATCTTTCTAAGCGCTGCGGCTACAAGCCCGTAGGCGCGCGAGCCTCCAAAGCCCCGTCGCTCGGCAACACGTGCACCAGTTGCGACGCGCTGCAAGGCAGCCGCTATCTGTTCGAGGAGCCCTCGTCCCCGTTTGCCCTCACTGCCATCAACAAGCTGCCGGCACTGGAGTTTGTGCGCGTCGAGGTTGCCGGCGTCTTTGGCGTCCCGGCCACGCGCACCGACTTTGACCAGGCGCTCTTTACCTGGGCACGTGACCATCACGCCGAGTTCCACAAGAGCCTGCTCGAGGGGATTTACCTGTAGGGCAAAACTCGAAAATCGAGTCCGAACTTCCTCGAAAATCGAGTATGCGCAGGTAGCTGAGCTGTTTGTGTAACGCAGAAAATGTCGAATCACCGGGTTTGCCCGACTAGATATTCAGTCTTCGAAGCTATGGCTCCGCATCATCATAGGTAATAGCACATCCGCAAGTTGGGCATTGCTGAGGATAGACTGGAAGACGCAGGCCTATTCGAGCCCGCGGGTCGGCAGCGTGTTTGTCGCGGACGTCGATGTAACTGATCTCTAGGCATGGAAGGCCTGCGCCGCAGCTTGGGCACGGCAGATGGATTTGGCTGCAGGTCGCCTCGACTAGCGGGAACAGGTTCCGGTCCATTAACGCTCGCGATAGATTTCCATACACGCCTCGCGCGATATCGCTTCGCCATCCCATGGTCCTTCCTTTCCCGTTTTAGCTGTTGAGGAGAGGATGGCAGGATCGTGTAGTTCTCGCTGCGGCGCGGCACGATCCGATCAATCGACATGATTAGGCTGCAACGGACAGCACCTGCCTAATACGGAGCAACGACTTCCACCCGACGTTGTGATTCCGAGAAATCGAACTTCCCGTCCCTTCCCCACTCGGTATACTGGATGTAGCACGTGTAATTTCTGCCTGCATATGGCGGCTGTTTATTGGGAGACCCCTATGGCTATCGCAAACCAACCCAAGGGAAGCGTTTCGTCCGGATCGATCAAGCCGGTGACGCGCAAGGCCGTTCGTTGTCAGCGCGAAGTCGCCTGGCTGGTCACGCAAGCGGCCGGTAAGCTCGTCGCCACCACCGACGACGTCAATGCGCCCACGCCCAGCTTTGTACTGGCGGCGGCATTGTCGTACACCCGCAAGCAGGAGCAGACCGCTCAGGACCGTGGCACCGCGATCGACTACGAGGCTGTCATGGACCCCGACCTTGCGAGTTTTTGCCAAGCTGCGGGGCTGCCTACAGCGCCCAACGCGCTTTCGGACGCGGGCTACATGTTCACGCTCTCGGGCGCGGACCTGATCCGTGACGTCTACACCTACTGCAGCGACCTCGGCGAGCGCTCGGGAGACGCGGCGCAGGTCAAGCCGGGCTACGCGATCAAGCTCGCTCTACGGCTGTTCTTGCTGGACGGAGCCTCAGCAGCCACCGCTTCCGACGACAAAACCTCGGCATAACAAAAGCGTCGGGCCGGGGAATCACTCCCGGCCCGACGCCCACTAAACCTCTGGAAATGCCTCAAGATAAGAACGGCCGCTTGGCTTAAATTCAAACTTGTCTTCTCTATACAGTTCGTTTCTTTCAAGACACTCTTTCTTAATTTCGATAAGATTCTCGCGCCTTCCCAGATACATCTTTGGTCTGCTCTGGCCCAGAATTAGCCTCTTGTTGTCCTTCAGGAAACCCCGAAGCCCCTGATTAACCAGCTCATATAGCGGAACGAGCAAGCGGTTGGGCCCTTCAGTAATGTCAGAGTCTTCGATGACAGATTTATCCATGCCCTTCTTCAGCCAAAATGAAACATCATTGAGGTCTAGAAGGCGTTTGCATGTATCAGAATCGAGGGTTCCATATTTATTGCAAAGCAAAAATGATCCAATTTCAGCAACCGACAATGCCATCTGTGCCTTCCAAACACCAAACAAAAAGTCATTATCTTCATTTAGTGCGATGAGTTTCTCCTGTTGAGTCGCCCTCGGGCTGACAACACCAGTATCCTCAAGCCTTGCCAGAGCCTCGTTTTTCAGCTTCGTCGTCCCAACAGGCTTGACGCGGTATTCAAGATAGCGCCCGACCGCCATTGCCAATAGCAATTGATATTGAGTGGGCTGTCCGTCCTCAAGTAAATCGGCTTTATAGCTAAAGTTGGGCTTTTTCATTTGCTCCCAGAGGGCAGGAGAAGGCCTCTTCGCAAACACGGAGGAATACTCCGGGTCTCGAAAGTACTTAACTCCGCCAGCATTGGCTTTAGGAGCGTTTCCGATCCATGCCCACCAGATTTTTGCCAGGTCTTCGTTATCGATATGCCTGTAACGATTCTTGCCCCTTCTCGTCGATCCCTTAATCTCGAAGTAACTTTTCTTTGGCTCACGCTTGTTCGACTGAAGGAAGGAATCGAGTTCTCCGTCCTTCCTGATATAGAAATAACGCATCTCTTTTTTAAGTGGGTCTTTATAGAAAGAAGACTGCAGCTTTCGCTGCTCGGCAGAATTGGACTTTAGATTGCGATCATTCATTGGGTTCTGGTGATTCGATGCGACGATGATGTCGTCGAGCAGCTCATCTTGATTTGCCGTACTGCTATTTAAGACCTTAGCAATGATCTTCACATCGGAACAGATGCTCTCTTTCACGCTATCGTTAGATGCCATGTAAAAGTCAAAAATAGTGCTCAGGGTCTGGCAGCCGTTCACTACTTGGGCATCAGCCACCTTAATCGAAGGCTTCCTGTCCCCTTGACTTGGCTTCACATAGTTGTTGCAGGTAATCACGATTCCATTGTTAAGATGGACGAAACGCTTTCTACCCTTTTCAGTCGACAGCTGCTTCTTGATTGCCGCATTCACGTTCGACCCCTTCAACGTTGATCGAACATTCATGTCAAACAAGTCATATCCGTATTTTGCAATAGCGTCAATTAACGGTTTGACATCCAAGACAGCGCAGAACCAGCCGTTTTGCCATATAACGCAATCATTAATATCACGCGTAGTCAGCTTTAACTCGATATGGGTTCGGTTGGCAACCTCATCATTTCTGTGCCAACAATCGTAAATATCATTCTCCTCGTAAAGACAGATATTTATTCCCTCATTGGCTTTTTGAGAACGTACCTCCTCAAAACGCCTTCTTGCAGAGTCGCTGAGTCTACCCTCAAGCGCAAGCACGGCAGTTAAGATGCAATTAGCCTTTTTGAATTGATATCCCTGCTTCAGTTTTCTCACACCGGCGTTCGAACCAGCATCATTATCCGAAGTAATAAACTCAACAGCTTCTTGCAACTCATTAACAGGTGTTGCGTCAAACACTTTTCCCTCTGGATAATTATCCAGATTGCACGATTTGCATTGATAGAACGTGTAGCCATCATCGCGCGCAATGTAAAAATCAACACGGTTGATTTTCAATCTCAACGCAACAGCCTGAACGGTCCCCGCGTTTCCGCAGC
>DXZU01000006.1 GCA_019419525.1 Collinsella sp. | reverse complement strand
CTCGTGACCGACCGCCTGGCTCGCTACTACGAGACGGTCACCAAGCACAACCTCAGCTACCGTCGTTACTATCACCAGTTCGACTACTAATCGGTGACAAATAAGCTACTGATCAAGAAGCACCCTGCCCGGGCGCATGCGTCCGGGCATTTTTATGCCGAAGTTCGCAAGAAAGGGGAATCGAATGAGGCAGTTTATCGTTGCATCCCATGCTCATTTTGCGTCCGGAATCGTCGAGAGCATTGGGCTGCTCTCGGGCGAGCGCGAGAACGTTCATGCGCTGTCTATGTATGTCGACGGAAACGAGGACCTGGTCAAGGAGGCTGCGGCGGTTCTTGACGGGTTTGCGTCGGACGACGAGGTCGTCGTTTGCACCGACCTGTTCGGCGGCAGCGTCAACAACGAGTTCACCAAGATCGTCCAGACGCGTCCCAACACGCACCTGGTGACCAATATGAACCTGCCGCTCCTTATTCAGCTGCTGTTCGTGCCCGATTCCACCCCGATCGATGGGGCCATTCGTCAGATCGTCGAGGCGGACGACACCAGGGTCAAGTATGTCAACGACCTGCTGGGGCAGGCCGAACTCGATGAGTTTTAATCGTTAGGAGCACATCATGATTCAGATGATTCGCGTGGACTATCGACTGCTTCACGGCCAGGTTGCCGTTAGCTGGACCTCGGCTCTGGGTGCCGACTGCATCCTGTTAGTGAGCGACACGGTCCTCAACGACAAGCTTCGTCTGCAGGCCCTGTCCCTTGCAAAGCCGGAGGGCTGCAAGGTCGTTGTCAAAAACACCGAGGACGCCGTCAAGGCGCTTCAGAGCGGTGTGACCGACAAGTACAAGCTCTTCGTGGTTTGCGAGACGATCCAGCAGGCCGGTGCCGTCGCCAAGGCGATGGGCGTCAAGAAGATCAACCTCGGCAATGTGGCCTTTAGCGAGGATGCCCGCCAGGTCTCGACGAGCGTATTCCTTACGCCCGAGAACGAGGCCTACGTGAAGGAGCTGCTCGGCGAGGGCTATGAGCTGTTCATTCAGATGATTCCGGCGGATGCGAAGACTGACGCCGCAAAGGTCATCGGTTAGGGGCTGTCATGGTTATCAAGACGATCCTGATTTTCCTGATCGCCCTTTTGGGCTATTCCGAGTGGCTGACCGGTACGAGTTACCTTCAGCGCCCCATTGTGCTCGGACCGTTGGTCGGCCTTGTCATGGGCGATGTGGTGACCGGCACCATTATGGGCGCCACGATGGAGCTTGCCATGGTCGGTGCCATCTCGGTCGGTGCTTATGTCCCGCCCGATACGATTTCCGGAACCATTCTGGGCGTGTCGCTTGCCATGCAGGCCGGCGCGGATGCTTCGGCGGCCCTGACCCTGGGCATTCCCATCGCAACGATCGTCCTGGCGCTCAATACGGCCCTGGGCCAGCCGGTCATGCTGCTGCTGGTGCACCGTATCGACAAAAACGTCGAGGACGGAGACACCAAGGCCATCACGCGCAACATGCTCATCGCCGGTTACGCGCAGAGCTGGTGCGGCCTGCTGATCATTCCCCTGGCATTCTTCTTTGGCGCCGATGCCGTCGCCAGCCTGCTCAACATCATCCCCGATTTCGTTCAGACCGGCATGGATGTCGCCGCCGCCTTCTTGCCCGCACTCGGCTTCGCGATGCTGGCGCAGATGATTATGAACAAAACAGTGGCTCCGTTCTTCTTCGCTGGCTTCTTCCTCGTCGCCTACTTTGGCATTAGCACGACGGGCGTGGCGATCTTTGCCGCGATTATCGTCGTCGCGATGACGGTTTTGGGCGAGAAGAAAAAGGCGGAGCAGCCCGCAGTGGCAACCGAGGATCCTGCGATTGGGAGTGGGTTCGATGAGTTTTAAGTTTGAGTCTTCCTACGACGGGCTTATTTCCCGCGCAGACCTTAAGAAGCTGTTCTGGCGCTCGATTCCCTATGAGCATACCTGGAACTACGAGCGTATGGGCCATATCGGCTTCATGTGGGCCCTCATGCCGATCCTGCGTAAGCTCTATCCACAGGATGCGGACTTTAAGGCCGCCCTTAAGCGCCATATGGAGCTCTATAACATCACGCCGTACATCTCGACGCTCCCCATGTCCATTGCTGCCGCAATGGAAGAAGTCAACGCCACCGAAGATAACTTTGACACGAGCGCGATCTCTAATGTCAAGCTTGCTTTGATGGGACCGCTGTCCGGCGTGGGCGATGCCTTCTACTGGGGTACGCTGCGAGTTTTGGCAACGGGTGTCGGCACGTCGCTGGCGCTGCAGGGCTCTATTCTTGGCCCGATTTTGTTCCTGCTCGTGTTCAATGTTCCTCACTACATCATCCGCTACCTGCTGACGTTTGTGGGATATCGCTTTGGCTCGGATATGATCAGCAAGGTCCAGGAATCGGGCATTATGGACACGATCGTCAAGATGGCCTCCATCATGGGCGCCATGGTGATCGGCGCTATGACCATGGAGATGGTCACCGTGGACATCCCGCTTATGGTCGGCGCGGGCGATGGCGCCCAGACGCTGGCCGAGCTGCTCAACGGAATCTTCCCGGGCTTTGTTACGTTGGGGCTATTTGGAATCGTCTATCTCATGCTCAAGAAGAAGATGAATCCGCTGCTCATCATGCTCGTGATCCTGCTCGTGAGTATCGCCGGCGCATTTTTTGGAGTGCTTGGTGTTCAGTAGAGTATCCGTCACAATCAAAACAATGTAAGAGGGGGCGTCGCGCACACTGTGCTGCGGCGCCCTTTTGCCGAAAGGTGGACAAGATGGAGTATCCGCAACTTGCCGTCATGAATATCAGCCATCGTTATTTTGACCTTGAGGAATTCTTTTCTTCGGCAGCAGCCTCGGGCTACACGTGTTGCGAGCTTTGGACCGGGGCGATGCACCTGTATGTCGATTGCCATGGATACGATTCGCTCGAACAGGTGCGGGAGCTGTCACAGCGGTATGGGGTTCGGATTGTGGGGCTTTGTCCCGAACAGAACAACCCCAAGCCGTGGAATATCGCGGCGCGCGGGAATGAGGCGCGCGCCCGCACGCTCGCGTACTTTAAGAACGTTGTGGATATCGCGGCGGAACTTGGAGCCGAGCAGGTCATGGTCTCGAGCGGCTGGGCATTTTTGAACGAGCCGATCGAGGACGCGTGGGGTCGCAGCGCCTCGATGCTGCGTGCGATTGCCGAGCATGCGGGAGAGCGCGGCGTGCGACTGGTGCTCGAGGCCCTGCAGCCGGTTGAGTCGATGATCGTGAACTCGGCGGCCGACACGAAGCGCATGATCGAGGCGGTTGACCATCCGGCGCTTAAGGCGTGTCTGGATATGGGCGCCATGGCGGTGGCGGGGGATACCATCGACGATTATTTCGATCTGCTTGGCGATGATGTCGCCCACGTGCATTTTGTCGATGTTGCGGCAGATGACACGACGCATCTTGCCTGGGGTGACGGCAACCGCGACATGCGCGCCGATTTGGATAGGCTCGTGGCGCGTGGCTACAAGGGCGTGGTGTCTGCCGAGACCTATGACGGGCGCTATTTCGCCGACCCCGCGGCTGCCGATGCGCAGGTAATGGCAGAGTATCGTCGTGCGATTGGCGCCTAGGTGGGGTTGGGCTGCGGCAATCTGCCCTATGTTTCCAAATGAATACGCTGTGAGCCGAGGGAGACGATTCTCCCCGCAAACACTCTAGTATGCTAAAGTACCCAGAAGACCGGCGGAGCTATGCCGGTCTTCTGTTCTATATGAACCGCAGCATGAGGAGGCTCACCAGATGACGGCCACACCGTGGGGATTCCGGGACATATTGCCCGAGGAGGCTCAGGCGCGCGAGGAGATCGCATGTACGGTGAAGGGCTGCTTCAGGGAGCATCATTACCTGCCGGTCGAGACGCCGCTGCTCGAGGACAAGGGTTCGCTCGAGAAAGGCGGCCGCATTGCGGACACGCCGTTTAAGCTCTTTGATGATGATGGTCGCCTGCTGGTGGTCCGTCCCGACAACACGCTGCCGATCGTGCGCTTGGTTTCGACCCGCATGTGCGCGGCCGACCTGCCCCTGCGCCTGCGCTACGAGGCGCCGGTGGTTCGCGAGTGCCAGCGCAATGCCGGCGGTTCGCGTCAGTTTACGCAGCTGGGCTTTGAGCTTATCGGCGCGGGCGATACCGCGGGTGATGTCGAGATTGTCTCGCTCGTGGCCGAGGCCGTGCGCAAGCTGGCGCTGCCCGATGCGCGCATTATCGCAGGTAGCGTTCGTCCTTTTAAGGAACTGCTCGCGGCGTGCGAGGATCGCGAGCTGGCTGCCGAGGCCCTTCGCTGCGTGCATGCCAACGACTTTGTGGGTCTTGATGCCCGCGTGGCGGCAAGCGCCGAGTCCGATGCCGTCAAGGCTGCCATTAGCGGGCTGCCGCGCCTGCACGGCGGTGCCGAGGTGCTCGACCGCGTGGATGCCCTGCTGGGGGCCGCCGGTATCGCCGCGCCGCTCACACGCGAGCTGCGCGCCCTGGTCGAGGGCCTGGCCCCCGAGGATGCTCAGGTGCTGTCATTCGACTTCTCCATCATGAACTCGTTTGATTACTACACAGGCCTGGTCTTTAAGGCTTATGCCGGCGGCCTGCCTGACCCGGTCGGTTCGGGTGGACGCTACGACTCCATCTTTACCGGCGCATTTGGCGATGGCATCGAGGTGCCGGCGGCGGGCTTCGCCTTTTCGCTCGAGCGTCTGGAGGCCGCGCGTACTTCGGCCGAGGACGCCGCCTCCGACGGCGATCACGCCGCGGGCCGTGGCACCGAGGGTCCGCTGCGCATCGCCGTGCCCAAGGGTTCACTCAAGGCCGACACGCTCGACGTGCTCGAGGCCGCGGGCTTGGACGTCTCCGAGCTGCGCGATCCCGGCCGTCACCTGATCGTGCGCGGCCGCGACACGCGTGCCGGCGAGGGCGCGGTCGGCGATATCGAGTTTGTCATCGTGCGACCCAGCGACGCGCCCGCCTTTGTGGGCTGTGGCGGCGCCGACTGCGGCATCTGTGGCTGGGACTCGCTCATCGAGGCCGACCTCAACCTGCTGCAGCTGGTCGATCTGGGCTACGGCCTGTGCACCTTTATCGAGGCGGAGCCCGCATGGCACACCGGCCAGGCCGAGCGCAACTATGCCCGCCGCGGGTCGCTTCGCGTGGCAACCAAGTACCCACGCATCGCGAGTGCCTGGTATGCCGAGCGCGGCGTGAGCGCCGACATCGTTTCGCTGCACGGCAATATTGAGCTGGGGCCCATCGTCGGCATGACCGACCGCATCGTGGACATTACCGCCACGGGTGCCACCCTGCGCGACAACGACCTGGTCATCACCGGCCGCATCATGGACTGCACGGCCCGCTTCTTTGTCAACCCGGGTGCCGCGCGCCTGGATCCGCGCGTGCGCAACCTGGCCGATCGCCTGGCCGCGGCCGTAAAGGACAAGCATTTTGAGCCCGTCGCGGGCTCGGTACAATAGCGCGAGCACGCACGGGCGCCCCAACGTCCGGGCTGCAGGCCAATTGGCGCCGCCGCCCGGTCTCTCGTTTCTCGATGACAACCTCGACCGATAGGGGATACCGATATGAAGACCATCAAGCTTGCTCCCGGTGAGCGCCTCGTTACCAACCAGCTCAACCGCAAGGGCGTGCTGCCGCAAAACATCGTCGACGCCGCCCGCGATATCGTGGCCAACGTGCGCACCAACGGCGATGCCGCGGTGCGCGATTACTGCCAGCGTTTTGACGGCGTTGAGCTGCAGAGCTTCCACCTGCCGCAAGAGCAGATCGATGCCGCGCTCGAAGGCCTCGACCCGGCCTTTGTCGCCGCGCTCGAGAAGGCCGCGCGTCAGATTCGCGAGTTCCACCAGCGCGAGGTCGAGCAGAGTTGGTTTACCACGCGCCTGGACGGCACGATGCTCGGCGTTAAGGTGACCCCGCTTGCCGCGGCCGGTATCTACGTACCGGGCGGTCGCGCGCAGTATCCCTCCACGGTGCTCATGAACGCCATCCCCGCCAAGGTTGCCGGCGTCAAGCGCGTGGTCATGGTGACCCCGCCGCAAAAGGACGGCCTGATCAGCCCCTATACGCTCGCCGCGGCAAAGCTTGGCGGCGTGGACGAGATCTATATGGTGGGTGGCGCCCAGGCCGTAGCCGCGCTGGCATACGGTACCGAGACCATTCCGCGCGTGGATAAGATTACCGGACCGGGCAACGCTTTTGTCGCCGCGGCCAAGCAGATTGTCTCGGGCGATGTGGGCATCGACATGGTCGCCGGCCCCTCCGAGGTCTGCGTGCTGGCCGATGCCATGGCCAAGCCCATGGTGGTCGCGGCCGACCTGATGGCCCAGGCCGAGCACGACCCGCTGGCAGCCTGCTATCTGGTGACCTGCGATGAGCAGTTTGCGCGCGAGGTCGAGGCGGGTATCGACATTCTGGTGGCGCAGTCGCCGCGCGCCGAGATCACGCGTGCCTCGCTCGACAACGAGGGCACCATCGTGGTGGCCGCCGACATGGCTGCCGCCGTCGAGGCCGTGAACACCGTGGCGCCCGAGCACCTGGAGCTGCACTGTAAGGATGCGATGGGCCTGCTCGGCGGCATTCGCAACGCCGGCGCCATCTTTGTGGGCGCCTGGAGCTCCGAGCCGCTCGGCGATTACGTTGCCGGTCCCAACCACACGCTGCCGACTGGCGGTACGGCCATGTTCTCCAACCCGCTTTCGGTCGAAGAGTTCGTCAAGCGCTCGAGCGTTATCTGCTATACGCCCGAGGGTCTGCTCTTCGACGCTCCCGCTACGCAGCGCCTGGCCGAGGCCGAGGGCCTGTGGGCGCACGCTCTTTCCGCCGCGCTGCGTCGCCGCATGCTGGAGCAGGGCGAGGATTCCGTGAGTGCCGAGTCGCTGGCCGCGGCCGACCTGACCAAGGTCGCCTGGCCGGGCGATGCCGTGGCGACGGTTGCCGAGGGCGTGGCCCTGGCGGCCGCGGGCGCGGATGGCGCCGTCGCGACCGGCGGGGAGGCCTAATATGGCCGAGCTGGCGCCTCGCATGAAGGAGCTCGTCCAGCCCTATCTGGCTGGTATTGAGCCCTATGATCCCAACTTTACGTCCACGCGCATCAACCTTTCGGCCAACGAGAACACCTATCCCGTGCCGGCCGGCGTGCGCGAGGCGGTCGATGCAGCGCTGTCCGCCACGCCACTCAACCGCTACCCCGATCCCATGTCTAACGACCTGCGCGACGAGCTGGCCGGTTGGCATGGCGTGACGCGTGAGAACATCTGCGTGGGAAACGGCGGCGACGAGCTGCTCTACAACTACCTGCTGGCGTTTGGCGGCGCGGGGCGGACCCTGCTCAACTGCCCGCCGTGCTTTAGCGAGTATGCGTTCTTTGCATCGCTGTGCCAGACCGAGGTGCGCGACGTGTGGCGCGATCCGGCGACCTTTGAGCTCGACCAGACTGCCGTACTTGCGTCGGCGCCCGAGTGCGATCTAGCAATCGTGACCTCGCCCAACAATCCCACGGGCGACGTGGCGCCGCTCGACTTTGTCGCGGCCCTATGCGATGCGTGCCCCGGCATGGTGATGGTCGACGAGGCCTACGTGGAGTTTGCCGACGATTCGTTTGGCACGGCCACCACGGCGCAAGGGCTTATCGCCGAGCATCCCAACCTGGTGATTCTGCATACGCTGTCCAAGGCGTTTGGCGCTGCCGGTACGCGTCTGGGCTACGTGATCGCGGCGCCCGAGGTCATCGACGTGTTCGCGGCGATTCGCCAGATCTATTCGGTCAATGTGCTGAGCCAGGCCGCGGCACTTGTCTGCGTGCGCGCCCGCGATGCGTATGCGCCCGTGGTGGCACAGGTCGCATCCGAGCGCGAGCGCGAGCTGTGTGCCCTGCGCGCCATGGCTGCCGGGGGCCTGCCCGTGGAGGTGTGGCCGAGCGCGGCGAACTTTGCGCTCGTGCGCACGCCGCATGCTTCGCGCGTGCGCGAGCGTCTGCGCGACGAGTATTCGATTTTGGTGCGCGACTTTAGCTACGCGCCGGGGCTTGCGGACTGTCTGCGCATTACCGTAGGCACCCCGCAGGAAAACGACGAGGTGCTGGCTGCGTTTGCCGCGCTGGTGAAGGAGGAGATGTAGATGGACCGTTATGCCGAGGTGGCCCGCAAGACGGGGGAGACCGACATTGTCGTCAAGCTCGACCTGGATGGAACCGGTGCGTGCGATATCTCGACCGGCGTGCCGTTTTTCGACCACATGCTCAACGCTTTTGGCCGCCATGGTCTGTTCGATCTGACGGTGCACGCAGTGGGCGACGTCGAGGTCGATGCGCATCACACCGTCGAGGACACGGGCATCGTGTTGGGCGAGGCGTTTTGCCAGGCGCTGGGCGACAAGGCGGGCATTACGCGTTTTGCCGACGCGGCGATCGCCATGGACGAGACGCTCGTGATGGCCGCCGTGGACATCTCGGGTCGCGGCCAGGCCTATTGCGAGCTGCCCGTGCCGACCGAGCGCGTGGGTAGCTTCGATACCGAGCTGGCCGTCGAGTTCTTCTATGCCTTCGCGCGTGACGCCAAGCTCACGCTGCACGTGCGCGAGCTGACGGGCGGCAACTCGCACCACATTATCGAGGCCGCCTTTAAGGCTGTGGGCCGCACGATGCGCCACGCCTGCGAGCTGGATCCCCGCGTGCAGGGAATCCCCAGCACCAAGGGCTCACTGTGACCTGTCCCTTTTTGGCAGGTCTGAATGGGAAAAAGGAGGATCGCGTGGGCGAACCGAAGATCGTGGTGGTCGACTATCACAAGGGCAATCTATCGAGCGTCGTGCGCGGGCTTGCGCGCACCGGCGCCGCTGCCTGCACGTCGGACGATCCGGAGCAGATCCGCAACGCCGACGGCTTGGTCATCCCGGGCGTGGGCGCGTTCTATGACGCGATCGCCTTTATGCGCCAGAGCGGCGAGGAAGCGGCCGTGCTCGACGCCGTTGCCGCCGGAAATCCGCTGCTCGGCATCTGCCTGGGCCTTCAGCTATTTTTTGAGCGCGGCAACGAGGGCGCGCCTACGGACGAGGGTGCGGCTGCGGACGGCAGCGACCCCGAGCAGGCCGGCGGCCCCTGGGTCGATGGCCTAGGCATTATGCACGGCTCGTGCATGCGCTTGGAGTCGAGTCGCCTGAAGGTGCCGCACGTGGGCTGGGACCAGGTGCACATGACGCCCGCCGGTGCGGCCGACCCGCTGCTCGCCGGTTTTGCCGAGGGTGCCAACATGTACTTCACCCACAGCTACGCGGTGGCAGACGATGCCGATGCCGCCGACGTCTTGGCTCGCACGCACTATACGCGGAGCTTCCCGTGCATTGTGCGCCACGGCAACGTGTGGGGTTGCCAGTTCCATCCCGAGAAATCCTCGGCGCTGGGGCAGCGCATCCTTAAGAACTTCGTCAACATCGTCGAGGAGGCCGGCCGATGATCCTGTTTCCCGCAATCGATCTGATCGGCGGCAAGGTCGTGCGCCTGGAGCGCGGCGACCGCAGCCGCTGCAAGGTATATTCCGACGACCCCGTCGCCGTCGCCCGCTCGTTTGCCGAGCAGGGCGCGAACTGGGTGCATGTCGTCGACCTGTCCGCTGCCTTTGGCGAGGACGAGGACGCGTGCGCTGCCAACTCGGCGGCGATTAAGGCTATCTGCGGCGTCGACGGCCTGTCCGTGGACGTGGGCGGCGGTGTCCGCTCGCTCGCGCGCATCGACGAGCTGGCCGGCTACGGTGCACGCCGCATCGCACTGGGCACCGTGCTGGTGACTGAGCCGGGTTTTGCCGAGGTGGCAGCCCAAGGCTTTGGCGAGCTGTTGGTGGCAGATATTGCCGCGCGCGACGGTCAGGTCAAGGTGAATGGCTGGCGCGACGGCGCGGGCGTGGCGCTCGACGATGCCGTGGCGCAGCTTTCCGAGCTGGGCTTTAAGCATCTGGTGTATACCGACATCGCGCGCGATGGCATGCAGACGGGCATCGATGTGGCGGCGTATCGCCATGTGGCCGAGGTCGCGGGATTTCCTGTCGTGGCTTCGGGCGGCATCTCGACGCTCGACGACATCCGCGCGCTCGCCGCGGTGGGCGAGGGCGCGATTGAAGGTGCCATCACCGGCCGTGCGCTCTACGAGGGCAACTTTACGCTGGTACAGGCGTTGGCCGCCGCCCGAGGGGAGGAGTAGCCCATGCTTACCAAGCGCGTGATTCCCTGTCTAGACGTCAAGGACGGCCGTGTGGTCAAGGGCGTCAACTTTGTGAGCCTGCGCGATGCGGGCGATCCGGTGGAGCTTGCCCGTGCCTACGACCGCGAGGGTGCAGACGAGGTCGTCTTCCTGGACATTACCGCTACGAGCGACAACCGCGCGACGACCATCGAGATGGCGGCGCACGCGGCCGAGGAGCTCGCTATTCCCTATACCGTGGGCGGCGGTTTCCGCGACCTGGCGGGCATGCGAACCATGGTGGCGGCCGGTGCCGACAAGGTATCGCTCAACTCTGCCGCCGTGCGTGACCCGTCGCTGATCAGCCAAGCTGCCGCGGCGTTTGGCAGCCAGGCCGTGGTCGTGGCGATCGATGCCAAGCGCGTCGGCCTGCCTGGGCAGCCGGATGCCGACAAGTGGGAGGTTTTTACCGCAGGAGGCCGCAACGCCACGGGTATCGATGCAGTGGCATGGGCCGAGGAGGCGGCTCGTCGCGGCGCCGGCGAGATTCTGCTGACCAGTATGGATCGCGACGGCACCAAGGCTGGCTTTGACCTGGCGCTCACCCGCGCCGTGGCGCGCGCGGTGCCAATCCCCGTCATCGCGAGCGGCGGCGTGGGCACGCTCGAGCATTTTGCCGAGGGCGTGATCGAGGGCGAGGCGGATGCCGTGCTGGCAGCAAGCGTCTTTCACTTTGGAACCTTCAGCATTCGCGAAGTCAAAGAGTATATGGCCTCTCAAGGCATCCCTGTCAGGTTGGACTTCTAGCGCTGCGGCTTGCCCAGGCACCCGACCTTCCGGCTCCAACCCTCCTCGCGTACTTAAGTACGCGTCGGCGGGCTTGTCGCTCGGAATCTCGGACACCTGGACAACCCTCGCCGACCTGCGAAGTTTGAATTTGGGGAGAGAAATGGAAGAGATAACGGACCCTTCAAAGCTTAAGTACGACGCCCACGGGCTGATTCCTTGTGTGGTTCAGCAATATGACACCGGCGAGGTGCTTATGGTTGCTTGGATGAACGAGGAGTCGGTGGGGCTTACGCTTAAGACCGGCACCACGTGGTTTTGGAGCCGCAGCCGCCAGGAGCTCTGGAACAAGGGCGCGACGAGCGGCAACATGCAGGAGGTCCGCGAGCTCTGGGCCGACTGCGATAACGATACGCTGCTGGTCAAGGTCGACTCGCCCGGCCCGGCCTGCCATACCGGCAACCGTACCTGCTTCTTTAAGCGCGTGGAAGGGGGAACGCGATGAAGGTCGTGACGCCGTTCGAAGTTGCCGACTGCAACACCGAGCTCCTCCGCGCGGGCGTGCCATGCCGCGTGCACCTGACTGATGCCTGCGGGGCGCAGTCGCTTTGGCTCGAGGTCGAGAAGGAAAGGCTCGATGAGGCCCATGCCGTCATCGTCGAGTTCTTTGAGAAAAAGGGCGCAAAGCCTCGGTTCGATGAGACCGGTACCTACTTTACGTTGCAGTAACGAGAGGAAATAACCATGGGAGTCAGAACAGCTAACGTGCAGCCGGGAAATATCGGTGAGACGCTGACGGGGCTGGCCGAGGTGATTCACGGCCGTCGCGACGCATTGCCGCAGGAGAGCTATACTGCCCGCCTGCTGACCGACGTGGAGGACGAGCTGCTCAAGAAGCTTGCCGAGGAGGCGAGCGAGGTGATCATGGCCTGCAAGGATAACGATCACGACCACATCCGCTACGAGGCCGGCGACCTGGTCTACCACCTACTCGTAACCCTCGAGCGTTACGGCATCACCCTCGACGAGCTGGCCGGCGAACTCAACGCCCGCCGCCACTAGTCGTTTAAGAACGTCCCCAACGACTAGTCTTAGGCGAGGGGCGTGGGTTGCCATTCGCCGGTGGGGTGGGGGATGTCGAAGGTTCGATAACCGCAGTCATAGGCGTGGGCCTGAGCCTCGCGGATGTTCCAGCAGATGTCGCAGGCGCGGTGTGCGTCCGAGCCAAAAGTAATCGGCACCTCGGCGTGGGCGAAGCGACGCAAAAGGCCGGTCGCGGGGTAGTAATCGTCGAGCCCCTTGCGCGGTGCGGCTGTCGAGACCTCAACGCGGCGACCCGTATCGTGAGCGCACTCGGCCATCTGCTCCCAAAACGGTACCGGGTCAAAATCGGGCGCAAAGCTTTCCTTCGAAAAGCGCATGACCAGGTCGGGGTGGGCCATCACGTCAAAGTTGAGTGAGCTTTCGCAGGCGCGGCACCAGTCGTCGACGTAGCGCCCCCATACGCCGCGCACGCCCAGGTTTTCCCAAACATGCAGGTTGGTATCGTCGTCGATCCAGCCGCAGCGCGAGTCGGGCGTATCGGGGCGCGCGACGTCCTCTGTCCCTGCCGTGCCCGCAGCGCCGGCCATGATATCGCCCGGATCGCCAATCCAGTGCACACTGCCCAAGCGCACTACGGCACCCTGGGACCAGCGCTCCACCAAGGGCTCGCAGCCCTCGTACCAATCGCATTCAAAACCGTAGATAAAGGCGAGCTCCGGCGCGATTTGCGCGGCGAGCTTGCGGGCGTCCTCAAAGGCCAGGCGATGTGCCGGCAAGTCGCCCTCGACGACCTGCACCTCGCAGTTGGCATCCATACTGGCAGGCAGGGTGAGGTGGTCAGTCGAGACCATGACGCGGCAGCCGGCCGCAGCAGCGGCGCGGACGTTTTCCTCAAACGTGGCATGTCCATCCGAAAACGAGGTGTGGGTATGGCAATCGACCAGCGGGCAGGCGGACATGGCGACTCCTTTGCATTTGGCGAATCCGCTCCATTGTAATGGCGCGACCCCTGACGCGTTGGGCACGCCGGGGGTCGAAATCGACTGGAAAGGGCAGGCGGCGCATGAGGTTGGAGAGCCGTCCCGTTTGCGTTTTCAAAACGTGTGCATCAGCCTCCAAAAGCTGCAAAAAATGACATGTTTGGAGGCTGATGTACATATTTGGATAGGGGCGAGGGCGGCGACGGACGAAAGTCACGCCTATGCCACGTCCGATGTGCTAGCGTTTGGGTGAATAAAACGAGCCCGTGCGGAAAGGATCCGGACCGTATGCAACGTGGAAGTACATCTCCGCTGTCCCGCGAGACCGATGCGCCCGAGACCATCGTCAAGCTGGAATGCGATATCGACGACGCGTCGCCCGAGGTACTCGCCTATGCCGCTGACCGCCTGCGCGAGGCCGGTGCGCGCGAGGTGCACTGGCTGCCCCTCTATTGCAAGAAGGGCCGTCCCGGCTGGCAGCTGCAGGTAATCTGTACCCACGAGGATATCGAGCGCCTGCAGACGATTATCTTTTTGGAAACCACGACCAATGGCATCCGCCGCCAGGTTATGGAGCGCGTTTGCCTGCCACGCCGCTTTGAGCGCGTAACGACGCCATGGGGCGAGGTGTCCGTCAAGGTGGCCACCCTGCCCGACGGTAGCGAGCGCGCGGCACCCGAGTACGAGGATTGTGCCCGTCTTGCCCGCGAGCGCAACGTGCCGCTCCAGCGCGTGATGCAAGCGGCTCAGAGCGCGGCTCTGCAATTTGAGTGACACGGTCGGCGACGCACCACACCCACCCCATCAACCTCACCGAAAGGACCACCATGAAATACCTCATCGCCTCCGACATCCACGGCTCGGCATATTGGGCCGAGCGCCTGGTTGCCGCCATCGAGTCCGAGCAGCCCGACCGCATCGTGCTGCTGGGCGACCTGCTCTATCACGGTCCGCGCAACGACCTGCCGCGCGATTACGCCCCCAAGCGCGTGATCCCGCTGCTCAACGCCCTGGCCGACCGCATCATCGCGGTACGCGGCAACTGCGATGCCGAGGTCGACCAGATGGTCCTCGACTTTCCCGTCATGGCCGACTACGCCACGCTGTTTGACGAGACCGGCCGCGAGCTGTTCCTGACGCACGGCCATGTCTTTGGCGCCGGCATGCACAACAGCGTCGACCACGCGCCCGCGCTGCCCGAGGGCTCCGCGCTCGTCTACGGTCATACGCACATCAAGGTCAACGAGGAAAGTGCCGCGCACCCGGGCCTGTGGCTCTTCAACCCCGGCAGTGTGAGCATTCCCAAGGACGGCACGCACAGCTACGGCATCTACGAGGGCGGTGCGTTCCGCCACGTGATCCTGGAGGAGGAATAACCATGGCGCAGCATATGGCTCAGCAAAATGCCGAGGGCTCGCGCGATCTGTCCACGCTGATAGACGCGTCGGCCGAGCTGCAGCATCTGGTGCAGACCATCTGGCGTCTGCGTCAGCCCGATGGCTGCCCATGGGACCGTGAGCAGACGCACCGCAGCATTGGCAAGAACATGATCGAGGAGGCCTACGAGGCGCTCGACTGCATCGAGGCGGACGACGCGGTTCACCTACGCGAGGAGCTGGGCGACGTGCTCATGCAGGTCGTGCTGCATGCGCAGATCGCGGCGGACGCGGGCGAGTTTACGCTGGCAGACGTGGCGCGCGATATCGATGCCAAGCTCATCCGCCGCCACCCGCACGTGTTTGGCGATGCGGATGCCCAGAGTTCCGACGAGGTACTCAAGATTTGGGACGAGGTTAAGCTTGCCGAGAAGGCGGCCAAGGACAAGGCCATGGCAGCGGGCGAGGCCGCGCCCGAGGGCTTGCTCGACGGGGTGCCCACACATCTGCCGGCGCTGATGCAGGCTCAGAAGGTATCGCGCAAGGCGGCGGCCGTTGGCTTTGAGTGGGAGACCGCCAGGGATGTGTGGGACGAGGTTGCCGAGGAGCGTGCCGAGTTTGAGGCCGAGGCTCCGGGAACGCCCGAGCGCGAGATGGAGTTTGGCGACCTGCTCTTTGCCCTGGTGAACGTCGCGCGCAAAGAGGGCATCGATGCCGAGAGCGCCCTGCGCGCCAGCACGGCCAAGTTCCGCCGCCGCTGGGCCGCGATGGAGCAGATGGCGGCCGATGCCCACGTGGATCTTGCCGAGCTTTCGACCCACGGCCTCAACGACCTGTGGGATGCCGCAAAGGCGGAGGAGTAAGACTGCGGGAACGACGGGCCGACACGCCTCATCGTTCCCGCTAAATTTTTCGAAAAACAAGTGTATCCCTCGGCTAACTTAGGGCATAATGCAAAAAGTGCGACATGGCTAACTTACGGAGACGCACCGACGGTGCACGGTCAGCCGGTCGCTTGCATCCACTACGTTTCCAAGTGAGAGGGAGACAACATGAGCGATATTTTGGACGTCTACGGTCGCGAGGTGCTCGACAGCCGCGGCAATCCCACCGTCGAGGTCGAGGTCGTGCTCGAGGACGGCAGCTTTGGCCGCGCAATGGTGCCTTCGGGTGCTTCGACCGGCGCCTTTGAGGCATGTGAGCTGCGCGACGGCGACAAGGGCCGTTATCTGGGCAAGGGCGTTTCGCAGGCCGTCGAGCACGTCAATAACGAGTGCGCTAACGCCGTCGTGGGCCTCGACGCCTTCGACCAGCGCGCCGTCGATGCCGCGCTGATTGCCGCGGACGGTACCCCCAACAAGACCAAGCTCGGTGCCAACGCCATCCTGGGCGTGTCGCTGGCCGTCGCCCGCGCCGCTGCCGAGTCGGCGGGCCTGTCGCTGTACCAGTACCTGGGCGGCGTCAACGCCCACCTGCTGCCCACGCCTATGATGAATATCCTCAACGGTGGCGTCCATGCCGACAATAACGTTGACTTCCAGGAGTTCATGATCATGCCGGTGGGCGCCCCGAGCTTTGCCGAGGGCCTGCGTTGGTGCGCCGAGGTCTACCACACCCTCAAGGGCGTGCTGCACGAGGCCGGCCTGGGCGGCGGCGTGGGCGACGAGGGCGGCTTTGCGCCCAACCTCAAGACCAATGCCGAGCCGTTCGAGTACATCACCAAGGCCGTGGAGAAGGCCGGCTTTAAGCCCGGCGTCGACTTCATGTACGCCATGGACCCGGCCTCGACCGAGTTCTACAACGCCGAGACCGGCATGTACGAGCTCAAGGGCGAGGGCGTGGAGTACACGAGCGCCCAGATGGTTGATTACTGGGAAAAGCTCGTCGACACCTATCCCATCATCTCCATCGAGGACGGCATGGCCGAGGAGGACTGGGACGGCTGGGTTGAGCTCACCCGTCGCATTGGCAACAAGGTGCAGCTGGTGGGCGACGACCTGTTCGTCACCAACACCGAGCGCCTTAAGAAGGGCATCGAGCTGGGTGCCGCCAACGCGATCCTGGTCAAGGTCAACCAGATCGGCACACTCACCGAGTCGCTCGAGGCCATCGAGACCGCCAAGGAGGCCGGCTATGCTTGCATCGTGAGCCACCGCTCCGGCGAGACTGAGGACTCCACGATTGCCGACCTGGTCGTGGGCGTCAACGCCGGCCAGATCAAGTCGGGCGCCCCGTGCCGCAGCGACCGTATCGCCAAGTACAACCAGCTCATCCGCATCGAGGACGAGCTCGAGGGCAGCGCGCGCTATGCCGGCAAGGCCGCGTTTTACAACATTCGCTAAACGGGCGAATTTGGCGAGGGGGAGGCTGACTCGGTTCCGTCCCGCCTTGACTGGATGCTGCAAAGCGCCATGGGCGCTGGGCCATACGGCTCAGCGCCTTTTTTATGTCGAGCAAAGGCTGGCGAAGGCGGTGCAGGCGCTCGTGCTATAACTAAAGGACTTAGCGCAAACAAACCTCAACCGCACAAGGCGCACATGGATCAGATTTACGACAACAGGTACTATTCCGCCGGTTCGCGCGAGCCGTCGCCTCGCCGTGCGCGCACGGTGCAGCTCGGTGGGTCCGCTTATGCCGGCGCCGACCGCTCCACGCAGCGCCCGGCAAGTACCTCGCGCCCCAATGCTCAATCAAATACCTTGGCAGATGGACCGGTGCGCCCGGCACGTTCGTCGCATGCGTCGCGTCCCTCGACTCAAGCACACGACAAATCGAGTAGGCCCTCGAACCGTCTTTCGGGCTCGGACTTTATGCATTACGCCAACGACAACGCGGTTGTCAAGGCGATCTATGACTTTACGCATGGCCCTCTGCGTCCGCTGTTTATCGGTATCGTGGTGGCGCTGGTGCTCGTGAGCCTGTATTTCCCCGTGCGCGATCTGTACGTGGCAAAGCGTTCGAGCGATATCTTGGCCAAGCAGGTCGAGATTCGCCAGCAATACAATGATGAGCTGCAAAAAAGCGTCGACAAGCTGCTCTCGGAGGAGGGTATCAAGGACGCGGCGTCCGAGGACCTGGGCCTGGTGATGCCCGGCGAGAAGAAGATTGACGTGCTAGGTTTGGACGACGATTCGGACTCGTCGTCGAGCAAAAAGTCCTCAAACGCCAAGAAGGCCAGCGAAGTGGCCAAGGAAATCGAAGAAGTCGGCAAGGACGCGCCGTGGTACATCCAGGCGCTCGACATGCTGTTTGGGTTTAACGGCGTCGAGGGTCAGACGGTCGTGTCCAACGGCAAATAGCGCCCGGAGGGGAGCCCGCAATGACAAATTGCAAACGCTATAAGGTAGCCGCGATCGACCTGGGAACGGTGTCGTCGCGACTGGTGTTGGCCCAGGTCGAGGGCGGAGCGATTGTGGAATCGTCCAAGCATACCGAGATTGCCGACCTGGGCGAGGGCGTGGACGCGACGGGACGCTTTTGCGAGGCGGCCGTTGAGCGCGTGCTCGCTGCGTGCCGCATGTTTGTGGATGAGGCCCGTGCCTTTGGCGCCGCGTGCATTTGCACCACGTGCACGAGTGCCGCGCGCGATGCGTCCAATGCCGCGCTGCTGCTGGACGGCCTGCGCGAGTTGGGGCTCAAACCACAGGTGATTCCGGGCGAGGTCGAGGCGCGCCTGACATTTTTTGGCGTGGCGCACGACTTTGCCGGTGAACGCATCATCGTCGCGGATTCGGGCGGCGGCTCCACGGAGCTCGCGACGGGCGTATACGCTCCGGAGTGCAGCGTCTTTGCGCTGGAGGGAACGCGCTCGCTGGACATCGGTTGCCGTCGCGTGACGGAGCGCTTTTTCTCCGCGTTGCCGCCCGCGGATGGCGAGCTTGCTGCCGCTGCCGCGTGGGCAGGCGAGCAGTTCGCCGCCTATTTTGAGGGCCTGCCTGTCGACTTTGAGCGCGCCGAACGCTTAGTCGCGGTGGGCGGCACGGTGACTACGCTGGTGGCTCTGGTCCACGAGCTGGAACCGTACGATTCGAGCTTTGTGCACCTACGCGAGCTGTCGCTGGAGCAGGTCTCGGCCGCTATCGAGCGCATGTCTGTGTTGGACGCGGAAGGTATCGCCGCGCTACCGGGTGTACAGCCCAAACGCGCGGGCGTGATCTTGGCTGGTGCCGTGGTGATTCGCGAGCTTATGCGAGCCGGCGGCTACGACACGCTCACCGTAAGCGAGAACAGCCTACTCGCTGGCATGGCCGCCACTATCAACGAAACCCTCGACGGCGCGACCCCCACCATCGGCTGGACCCCCAGCCTCAGCGCCCTTTAAATAAGTTGCGGTGAAATACGGACTAAAATCGCCCTTTCGGGCACCAAACAGTCCCTATTCCACCGCAACTCAACAGCCGGCACCTGGGGACAGTCCTTGCGGGGCGTCCCCACAGCGCCTATGCCAGCTTGTCGATCTGCCCAATCTCCCAAAGCGGAATATTGATGAGCATGCCCTCGTCTCTATATGCCGCCAGGGAGCTCCTCACGCAACGCTCGAGTTTGAATTTTTCGCAGGCTACTTTCAGACTCTTCGCTTTAAGGTTCTCTGCCGCCTTGACCTCAAGCGGAAGCACGGTTCCCGCATGGTCGATGGCAAAGTCGGTTTCGGCATTGCCGGAGGTAGAGGACCAATACGCGGGAGTTTTGTCCTGGAGCAAAAGCTCCTGCGCGACGTATTGTTCGGTCAGCGAACCTTTGAACTCGGTAAAAACAGCGGATCCGTTAAGAACGATGGCCGGAGAGAGACCGGAGAGCGCTCCGAGGATGCCGGTGTCGATGCAGAACAGTTTGAAGCCCGAGAGGTCTTCGTAGCTCGAGAGCGGCGCCTTTAGAGCGGAAACACGTGGCACCTTATGAACGATTCCGTAGTCCGTGAGCCACTGGAGGCTTTCCTCGAAATCGCGTGCGCGCGCTCCGGGACGAAGGGCGCCATAGACAAACTTCTTGTTCTCCTTTGCAAGCTGGCCGGGAAGGGATTTCCAAACCAACCTCATGCGCTCGACGATGCGGGCGGGTGCATGTTTGCCAAAATCGGATTCGTAAGCCTCGATGATTTGCTGTTGAAGCCTTCGGGCTTCGATGAAGTCGCGTGTCTCGGCGAAAGTGGAGACAACTTCGGGCATACCGCCAACAACAAGGTATTCCTTGAGCAAGTGCTCGAGCTTTTCGGTAACGTTTGCTAGAAGGTTCATGTCTGCGGCAAGGATGGCGTCGGCGAGCGGGTTGCCGTCGACGGCACGAACGAACTCAGCAAACCCCATGGGACGCATGGTGAGCTGGTCGATTTTGCCGACGGGAAATGACTCGTTTTCGCGTCGGAGCGCGAGGCCCATATAGGAACCGGCTGCTACGATGTGGTATTCGGGCGCAAGCTCGTTGAAGTACTTGAGCGAGGTGATCCCGCGTGGCGCTTCTTGGATCTCGTCGAAGATGATGAGCGTGTCTGCTGGCGTTACAGTTTGGCCACGTAGGAGTTCTATCTGGGAGATGATGCGCTTGGGGTCGAGGTCCCCATCGAACAGCGAGCGTGTGCTCGGCTCGAGCATAAAGTCAAAACGAATGACGTTTCGATACTGCTGGCTTGCGAATTCGTTAAGAAGCCAAGTCTTTCCTGTCTGGCGGGCTCCCTTAAGCAAGAGAGGTTTGCGATTCGTCCTTGATTTCCAAGCGATAAGTTCGCTCATAAGCTGTCGCTGCATATTGCCTCCCAACCCTCTCGGTTAGTATAAGGCCATTTGGGTGTTTCCATCGGAAAATGTGCGAGACAACCACGTTTTTCCATCGGAAAATGTGCAAGACAACCACGTTTTTCCATCGGAAAATGTGGTAGGAAACTCATTGGGTGGGCGGAAAAAGTAGTCAAAAAAGCCCCGTCCCAAATGAGCTGCTCTGCAGTTGACGGCGTCCAAAGGAAACGAGCCCGCATCCCTGGGGAACACGGGCTCGCAAGCTCCATATGGTAGGGGCGGTGGGACTCGAACCCACAATCCTTGCGGCGAGAGATTTTAAGTCTCCTGCGTATGCCAATTCCGCCACGCCCCCGTGAGACTAGAAGTCTAGCACAAGCCGTCCGTTACGCGTTGACGGCCATCGAGTGTTGGCCCGACTTCTCCAGGAACTCCTGGAACTTGGCTTCGTCGCCCTTGTTCTGGTACTGCAGGGCTAGCAGGTACTCCAAGCGGCAGCGCTTGACCGGGTCGTCGCCGACATCCTCGAGCATGCGCTCCAGCTCGGGAATGTCGTTGTGGCGCTTGAGGATCATCGTGTCGTACATCAGCTGACACTCGTGCGCAACTGCCTCGGCCTGACCGCCCTCAAAGCCCTTGATCTCGTGCAACAGCTCTTTGGACTTTTTGCGGTCCTCCTGGCCAACATAGTAGTTAAAGGCCTTAATCACCAAGTCGACGCGCTGCATCTTGGGGAGGTTGAGTCCCAGCAGTAGGTCGAACATCTCGCTGGCACGCTCGTGGTCCTCGCGCAACAGATAGGAGTTCAGACGCAGGTAGTCGCGGTTGTAGCGCGGGTACAGCATGCTGGTGAGTTTGCCGTCGAGCAAACGATCGAACTCGTCCCACTGCTTGGCGGCCATGAGCTGCTGCAGGCGCTTAAACGTGGTGCGTTTTTTGACGCTAAAGAACACCGACACGGCGATGCAGATGATAACGACGGCGGTCCAGAGTGTGCGGGAATCGGGCATATTAGGGTCCTTAGTCGCTCATAAAGCGAGCGGTATGACAACACGTACTGGATGTATTATACGCAGCGCGCAAGCAAACTGGCATAAAAGCTCATCGAGGCCGAGTGACATCGCTCGCTGCGGTACACTTACCTAAAGTAAACCATGAAGGGAGACATTACCTATGAAGAAGATCGTTTTGGCTTGCGGTGCTGGCGCTGCTACTTCCACGCTCGTTGCCCAGAAGGTCGCCACCCTGCTCGACGCCAACGGTTATGCCGGCAAGTATGAGATCGTGCAGTGCGCCATCTCCGAGGCCAAGGATTACTGCGACGAGGGCGCTGACCTGCTGATCGCCACCACCGTTGCCCCCGAGGGTCTCACCTGCCCGTACGTGAGCGGCGTGCCCTTCATGACCGGCATGAACCGCGTCGCTGCTGAGAAGGCCGTTCTCGGCGTCATGGCTCAGTAGGCGCTGACTGCATGAGTGAGCAGAACGCCAATCCGGTCGAGCTCTTTGGCATGCGCGTTGCCCATGTGGGCATTAACGCCACCGACCCGGCAGACGCCTTGGAGATCGCGGAGCTGTTCTCGACGATGATGGGCCTGCCCGTCATCGAGACCCCGGTTTCGTACTTCAATGATTCGCTGGTCGAGGTCATGAAGCAGAACGGTCGAGGCGCTAAGGGCCACATCGGCTTTGCCGTCAACGACATCGATGCGGCCGAGAAGTGGTTTGCCGAGCGCGGGCTCGAGGTCAACGAGGAGTCGCGCGTGCTGCTGCCCGATGGCGGCACCAAGCTCGTGTACTTTAAGCGCGAGTTCGCCGGCTTCGCCGTGCACCTGTGCCGCGAGTAGCGCACAAGCTGCCATAGCTAGCAAAAAGGGATGGGGCCTCGTGGCCCTATCCCTTTTTTATGCCGAGGGCTTGCCGCCGCGCGGGTGCCCCTACCGTGGCAGGCGAATCGTAAAGCGGCTGCCGACACCCTCGACCGAGGTCACGCCAATGACACCGCCATGGCTATCGACGATCCACTTGGCAATGGCAAGCCCCAGACCCGAGCCCTGCGCGCCGGCATCGCGCGCGTTGTCGGCGCGGTAGAACCGCTCGAACGCGTGGGCTGCGGATTCCTGGTTCATGCCGATGCCCTCGTCCTCAACGTTTATGTCGATCGTGCCCGCGCCCGCATCCGGCGCCACGCCAAACGTGATGGGCGTGCCCGCGTCCGAATACTTGGCGGCATTCTGCACGATTACGCGCAGGGCCTGCTTCACGAGCGCCACGTCGACGGGCGCGTCGCAGCGCGGGTCGCTGACAAGCGCAGCGTCAAAGGCCAGTCGATACGTGTGCTCGGTATCGATCATCTGCGATTCCTCGCATACCTCGCCGACCAGTGCAGCCAGGTTAGTATTCGCGCGCCGCAGCACGGTGCGGCCGGCATCGCCGCGTGCCAAAAACAGCAGCTGCTCCACGAGCTCCTGCATGTGCTCGCTTTCGGCCTTGAGGGACGCGATGGATTCCGCCAGCACGTCCGGGTCGTCTTTGCCCCAGCGGTCGAGCATGTTTACGTAGCCCTGAATCACCGCAATGGGCGTGCGCAGCTCGTGGCTTGCATCGTTGACAAAGCGCATCTGCTGCAGCTTGGCCTCTTGCATCTGGCGCAGCAGGCGGTTGAGCGCGACCTCGATGCTTGCCAGGTCGGCGTCGCCGGTGGTGACGCTCGGCGAGTCGACGCTTGCGCGCTCGATGGCCTGCTCCAGCGTTTCCATCTTGCCGCCGGAGAGCTGCATACGGCCGAGCTCGTCCACGCGCAAGGCCAGGTCGTTGAGCGGCGCCATGGTGCGGCGCACGCGCCTCGCGCCGCCGAGCATGTTGAGCACGCTGATGACCTGCCAACCCACAACGACAAGGTAGAGAGGCCATAGCGTGACGAGGTCCTGCGTGAGGGGGAAGGTCTTGCTGGTACGCGCAAGCTCGACGGTATAGGTGAGCGTTGTCAGGTCCCAGCCGCGCGCGGGCGTCAGCGACATGCCGTGAACGGTGGCGCCGGGAATCCAGCCTGCAGTAAACGCGCTGTCGGGCAGCGTCTGGTTGTATCCATAGACGAGGATCGCTGCCGCAATCACCATCAGCAGCAGATCGAGCCAGACGTAGCTCATCAAGCGGCGCCACATATAGCCCCAGTTGATGGCGCGGGCGATGGAGGTGACGCGCTTGGCCTCGGTGTTACGCACGGCAGACATAGCCCACCCCGCGCACGGTCTGGATGATGCGGGCGCTGCCGGCGTCTTCGATCTTGGCGCGCAGGTGCGCAATGTGCACGTCGACGTTGTTGGTGTCGCCGACGTATTCGTAGCCCAGCGCTTCGTGCGCGATGCGCTCGCGCGTGAGCACGGTGCCGGCATGCGCCATAAGCAGGGCGAGAACGTCGAACTCGCGGGCAGTCAGCACGATGGGCGAGCCGCCGACCGTGACTTCGCGGCGGTCGAGATCGAGTACGACCGAGCTCACGGCGAGCGTGGCGGGGGAGGGCGAAGTGGAAGCCTGGGTCGAGTCGCTGACCGAGGGTATCGCAGCGGCGCCGACACCCGCGCCACCTGCCGCGCCCGCCCCAGTCCCGGCGCCGCCAACGCCCGAAGCCGCCCGCACGGCCTCCGAGCGCTTCAGCGCCACGCGGATCCGTGCGAACAGCTCCTCGATCGCAAACGGCTTGGTCAGGTAGTCGTCGGCGCCGGCATCGAGCCCGGCAACCTTATCCATCACGGCATCGCGCGCGGTGACCATGATCACCGGCACGTCCTTGTGCTTGCGGACACGCCGCAGGACCTCCATGCCGTTGAGCTGCGGCAACAGCACATCGAGCAGAATCAGATCGTAGTCGCGCTCCAGTGCCAGGTCCACGGCGGTGCGGCCGTCGGCGGCGTGCTCCACCTGGTAGCCCTCGTGCTCCAGCTCGAGCGTCACAAAGCGGGCGATTTTCTCCTCGTCCTCTACGATCAGGATCCGTGCCATGCGTGCCCCCGTCTGCGATTACTTGTCGTCGTTCAGATTTTGTTTGATGTCGTCCGCGGCATCGGCGGCGTGATTCATAAGGTTGTTGATGCTGCCGGGCACGTCGCCGTCGCTGTCGATGCGGTAGCGCATGCCAAAGAACAGGCCAATCAGCATCAGCCATATCGTGGCGCCCCAAGCAAACAGCGCGACGATGGGGATCAGGATGGGGATGTTGAGGATGATCGCATCGCGGCGCGTGGCGATAAACTTGGTGTCCAGGCTCAGGCGGAAGAGCTTTTTGAGGTACTCCCACACGCTGTCCATCTTCTTGGAGAAGTCGGTCTTTTCGCTCGACTTTTCGTAGGCGGCCTGCGCGGCGACCATCTCGGCCGAGGGCTCATCGACTGGCGCGGACTCGGTGGCGGCGTGCGCCGACGTGGTCTGGGTCTTGCCCTGCGACTCGAGCCAAATGATGGCATCCAAGACGTTACCGTCGGCGGCGTCGAGCGCGGCCTTGGCATCGGTGTAGCTCACGTTGCACTTGGTGCGGATGGTTTCAACTTTTTCGAGGTCGTCCATGACCTGTCCTTTCGTTCGATGGGCGCGACGCCGGGCGATCTGCCCGGGCGCGAGCGTAGCGTTCGGCGGCCTGCGTTGCGCGGCGCTGCCCCGCCCTTGGTCGAACTCTATAGTGCAGGTTATAGATTAAGCGATTCTTGAGCCAAGATTAATGTTGGATGAGTTTTTGGGTGGGATGAAGTTGATATTCAAGGGAGGCGGCCGTTTGCAAACTTTCCTCGTGGAGTTCCGTATAGAATGGCTTCGACTGCGGTAAAATGACCTTAGTAAACTCGCCCGGCCTCTGCTCTCGAGCATGCACACTGGCGGGTCTTCTTTTATGCATCGAGCACAGAAGCACCATGGGGGGAATACAAGAAGCCCTGGCTGACCTTCGAGGAGCAGGCCGACCTGCTCATAGTCGAGCGCGGCCTGGTGGCAGACCGCGATGACCTTATCGCTCACCTCGCAAACGTTGGCTATTACCGCCTGAGCGGCTACTGGTACATCTTCAAGCGCAAGCCAGAGGCAGACGAGGACGGCGACAAGGACGAGCGTTTCGTCGAGGGCACGACATTCGACCAGATCTGGAAGCTCTATACCTTCGACAGGCAGTTCAGGCTCATTGTCTTGGACGCCATCGAGCGCGTCGAGGTGTACTTCCGCACGCAGCTGGCCTATGAGCTCGCGGGCAAGACCGGAGCGTTTGGCTTCTTCGACCGCGAGAATCTCCCGCGCCTCGAGGGCGATGCGTACAGCGAGTTCATCGAACGATGCACCGAGGAGCTTGACCGCTCGCGTGAACCCTTCGCCATCCACTTCAAGGAGGCCTACGGCGACGCGCATGACCTGCCGCCCTACTGGATTCTCGTGAACCTGATGGACTTCGGCACGATGCTTCGCCTCTACAACGGCGCGTCGGTTGACATCAGGAACAGAATCTCTGGGGACCTGGGCGTGTCGTCGCGCGTGTTGAAGTCGTGGCTCGTGGCCATCAACACCGCTCGCAACATATGCGCACACCATGGCCGCCTGTGGAACAGAGGGTTTGGCGCCAGGCCGACCATCCCCACCAAGTCGAAGTATCCAGAGTGGCACGAGCCGTACCAGGTGCGGTCGGACAACATGTTCGGCATACTCACCATCCTGAGTTACCTGCTGGAGCGTATCGCCCCCGAGACGGGCTGGCGCACACGCTTGTTTGAGCTGCTGGACAGGCTGGATCCCGACGAGTTGCGCCGCATGGGGTTCGCGGAGGGTTGGCAGGGATGCCCGCTTTGGGAGCCGTATCTGCCCGCTGCGGCGGTGCCTTCGGACGAATAGGGCTGGGGTGCAGCGGTTGTCGCGCTCATGGCGGCAAGGTGGCCTTCGTAGCGACTGCAGGCAGGCCGTTGGGATGGGTTAGCCGGTGGGCATGGTACACCTTGCCGATGGTGGTACTGCTGCACAAGAGCTATGCCGTCCGCGCTGGACGATGGACCGGTTGTGCGCGGTGGAGCGAGGTGCGGTAGCAGGCGAGATCGCCCTGCGGTACGCCGGCAAGGCAGGCGGCCGTGGCCGCGGCCGTGGCGATAGCGAGCACGGCTTAAAGCGCGCCCGTCGCAAGGTCAAAAAGCTGCGCAAGATTGACCCCGAGCCCAGCGACAAGATCGTCCTGCTGCCCAAGCACGCCATCAATTGCTGTGGTGCAGGCCACGGCTTTGGCTATTACGACGTGGAGCCGTGCATCTTTATGCGCGACGGCGTGAAAAGGCTGGGGGAGGGTGCGCTCGCCAATGAGCGTCCGTGTGAATTGCTCCTGATGGACGATGAGCCCGCGAGCGAGATGCTGGGCTATCGTGTATGGCTCGGCGGCGAGTGGGATCTGTGCGAACGCTATCGCTTTTTGGCTGTGGTGTGCGTTCGCGTGCTGGACAGCATCCGGGAGCAGAAGGAGCTGCGCAAGTGCCTTGAGCAGGGCGATGCGGCCTGTGATATGGACGAGGACGATGCGGTTGAAGGCGTTCGCCGCGACGTGCTGTATCCCGAGGAAGTGATTAACGCCAAGCTCGGCGGCTATTGGGATGCGAGTTTGGGGCTCAACCTGTCCTGGAAGGACGAACACCGGCAGACTTGCACGCGGATCGACAGGGCCATCGATGGCTTGTTTGCCGAGGAAACGAGGCGCTGCGCTGCGGAGCTTGGGAAGAAGCTCGAGCGCGGGTATGAGGAGCGCGGGGAATAATTAGACGGAGGTAGGTCGCATAGGGCGCTTTCCATGAATGATTAGCGGCGACTCTGTAAAATCTGTCCGAGCGAAATGATAGAACAATAGCGTTAAACAGCATCTGTACTTTAAGGAAAAAATGGGAATCGCTTATAAGGATCTATTTGAGGCTCCGGTAGTTTGTGTGGCTAGAGGGTCTCGTCGCTAGGCTACCTTTCTTACCGAAGTCGCTTGGTTCCATGGCAGTTGCGGTTTCGCGTCCGAACATCTCAACATCAGCAGCGCCAAGAGGTTGTCTGTGCTCCTGAAGCCGTAGCCCATCTTCACCGTGACCTTGATCTTGTTGTTGATCGACTCGACCCTCGCGTTGCCGATGTCCGGCGATACGGCACGCAGAATGTCGTCGCGCCTGCGCCTGACCTTCTTCTCGACCGCGACAACCTTCGCTATCTTGCAGTAGGCGGCACGGTGGAGCCAATCGTCAAGAAGCCTTTCCGCTTCGGTGGCGTCACCTGTCCGGAAGACTGCGCACAGGTCCTCTTGGGGTTCCCATGTCCGGAACAGGCGCGACTCGACAGGCTTCAGCCTGTCGAGCTTGGCCCTCTGGCTATCCGTCAGGCTCTCCCTGCCCTTCGCGAGTGCGAAGCGCGTTCCTTTGATCTCCTTCGCCGCCCCGGCGAGATTGAGGGTTTCGGGCGGGGTCTCGTCGCCGGCAGCGGACTTTCCGGGGCATCCCCGCCTCGACGTCGCCGCCCTGGTGGCCTTCTCGGCCACCTGCCGCTCCTCGCGGCGCACGCCGTCGAGGGCGTCGTTCATCCAGCTGACGATGCGGAAGGGGCCCATGACCCATTCGACGTTGGGGCACCACCGCTCGACCGGCGTCTTTATCCACCGACGGCCGTCCGCCGTCACGACCTCGATACCGAGCCCCTGCTCGCGGGTGAGCTCTTCTTTGAGAAACCAGCGCAGCGCCTCCCTGCTCCACCCCTCGGCCACCCAGACCAGACAGCCCCTGTCGTGGTCGACCACCACCATCAGGTACCTGTGCCCCTTCTTGAACGAGGTCTCGTCGATGCCGATCCTGCGAACGCCGTCGAAGCGCGCGGGCCCCGTCGCCCGCTGAAGGCCGTCGTTGGATGTGCTTGCAGACGCCGCCGACGGTATGCCATTCGATGCGACATGCCTGCGCCACGGTCGACACGGTGGCATGTGCGGCCATCCATGCTGTTGATGTTGCGTTTCTTGGTCCGCTTGCCCTCGCGGGTGCCGCTACGTCTCTGCCGTCTGCCCGCCATCGGTGTCTTCCTTCATCGGTGGATCGCCTTTCTGCTCGGGAGGCGAGGCACGAAACACCCGCCTCATCTAGCTCGTACAAGAGCAGACTAGGCGGGCGTCACAAATTGAGGGAAGATTTCATAAGGTCATCTACATGCTTGACTAGTACCAAAGCACGACCTAGAATGAGGTTATGATTTGGTACTAAGGAGGGCTAAATGCCTTATTTAAATATTGCTTCGAACACCATCAACCGCGGAGAGATGTCTGCCGACGAGATGCTCAGACTAATATCCCCAGATCTGACAGTCGAACTCATACATGATATTGTGGCAGCCGCTTATGACCCCTATGTTGTCGGGATGTCAGATTTCGCACCCATAAACGGTCGCGGCTTAGAGCTCTATACTCGTGCGACGGAGAACCTCCGTGACCGTTTATCCCGTACCGGCTGGCGCGTAGAAAACATCTTTGAGGTTCCAGCAGTTGCCAATAGGAAGGACAAGGTGCGCCTGGTTTGCACAACCTCGAGTGACGGTCGCGTCGGAAAGTCGAATTGCGCTGGGCCTGCCATTCACGACAAGGGCAAGGGGACTTTGCGTCTTGCCGGCGTAGAGGGCAGAACGATGCCAATACCAGGTCTTGAGGGCTATCTGGGAGAAGGCGAACCAGCGAAACATGATGACCTTGCTTTCTACTATTTGATCATGCATATCGACAAGCGACACGAGGAGATTCGGATCGAGCTTTCTATGCCGGCATTTTCTGAGAATGGTGTGCACTCTGGTTGGAAAGATCGCGTACTCCTGCCTTCGCTGTCTACGAACAACGAACCGCCCATCGACACAACGGAAGCGCCCACCCCGAATATTGAGGTTATTCGCAAGACCGCCTAACGAATCTGTACGGAGAGCCTTTGCCGACCTACAATAATCGGCTAGGTTTTCGTGCTTTCGCGGTATGTGCTGATTCGAAGGGAGGTCAGGATGTCGGGCTCGAGGTTGACGCTTGCTCGCAAGTTGCGTGGCATGTCGCAAACGGCTCTTGCTAAAGAAGTCGGCGTGACGCCGCGTGCGATTTCCAAATACGAGAAAGAAGGCGAAGGGATTAGCGACATGACTCTTGCCGCTATTGCCGACGCCCTCGGCTTCGACGCCTCGTTCTTCTCGCTTTCTGACGTCGATTTGCCAGAACCCTCAGCGGTGTCATTTCGCGCTCGTTCAAAAATGTCCGCGAAAAACAGGGATCAGGCACTTGCCGTAAGCACATTTGGCGTCGAGCTTTCTGACTGGATAAGTGCTGAATACATCCTCCCGAAACTCGATGTGCCTGATTTGCAAGGGTTCGACCCAGAAGATGCCGCACGTGCAGTACGTGAAGCATGGGGCTTGGGCGAAGGTCCAATCCCCAACGTTATAGCCGTCCTAGAAGCTCACGGGATTCGCGTTTTTTCAATTACTGAAGCATCTGAGAAAATTGATGCGTATTCGTTCTGGGACGAAGATCGCAACCAACCCTTTGTTTTCTTGACCACTTCAAAATCTGGCGAACGACGCAGAATGGACGCTAGCCATGAGCTCGGGCACCTTGTAATGCATCGCAAGGTGGATCTTGATCGCCTGGGTACACGCGATGTCGAAAAAGAGGCCGATTCTTTTGCAAGCGCTTTTCTCATGCCGAGCCGCGGGTTCAGATCCAAGACGCCACGAGGACTAACCCTCAGCGATGCAATGCGGGTCAAGCGATTCTGGAAGGTCTCCGCTTTTGCTGCAGTGTATCGCGCTCATACTCTTGGACTAATCAGTGACTGGCAATATCACGACCTGTGTAAAAAGATGGGTATGCGAGGCATGCGTACAAATGAGCCCGATGGAATTGAGCCTGAGCGTTCGCAAATTGCCGACAAGGTATTAGACCTTGAAAAAGAGAGTTCAGGCAGCCTTTTCGAGATTGCGAATGCAACCAATATTCCATTTCAGCTCATTCAGAGCCTGACTTTCCGTCCTCCCATTGGGGTAATTGCGGGAGGAAGTCGCGGCCAAACGCAGAAGAAGACATCTATCGCAAACTTCAGCGTCATTAATACGGGCAGGGCGTAGTTGCGCATGAGGTGCCAGATGAACATAGCCTGCCCGACCTAGAGTTAGCCCCGAGTGTGTTCGCCGAACCTAGGTCGTTTCAGAAGACGCCTGGTACGTCAGAGCATATCCCGACATCGAGGCCCGGTTCCGATGGAAGGTGAAGCGCGTGGCGCAGTCCATGGGCATAGACCGCATGGGCGCCAGCCAGGTGTCGAGGATGTGCTCGTCGCTGGACGAATCGGTCACTGACCTGCAACAACGCGACCTGTCCGACGTCAGCTACCCCTACATCTGGCTCGACGCCGCCTACATCAAGTGCAGGGACGCCGGGCGCGTGCAGTCCACCGCGCTCGTGAACGCCATCGGCGCGGGGTCGGGAGGCTACAGGCGCCTTCTCGGCCTCGACGCCATCGACACTGAGCCCTATGACGGTTGGAGGTCGTTCCTGCTGTCGCTGCGCGCACGCGGGGTCGACGGCGTCATCTGCGACACCAGCGACGCCCACGAGGGCCTCAGGCGCGCGATACAGGAGGTCTTCCCCGGCGCCGCGTGGCAGCGATACATCGTGCACCTGATGCGCAACGCCGCCGGCAACGCGCCGACCAGGCAGGGGGCGCCGTCCTCAGCATCCTGAAGGCTGTGTTCGCGGAACGCGACCCTGAGCTGGTTCGCGAGCTTTACCAGCTGGCCATCGGACAGACAGAAGGGTTCTGCCCCACAGCGGCGGCGGTCCTGGAGGAGGCCGAGGCAGATGCGCCCGCGTACCTGGACTTCCCGTATGAGCACCACGTGAGGCTGCGCACCAACAACGTACAGGAGCGCGCCAACTGCGAACTCAAGCGCCGAAGCAGGGTCGTGCAGGTCTTCCCGAGCAGGAAGTCGCTCATCAGGATGATGGGCGCCGTGTTCGCCGAGATGGACGAGGGCTGGGCGGGCCGACGCTGGTTCAACGACGACTCCATCGGCAGGGCCGTGGAGGGCGCCAAGGTCAACACGCCCGCGCCCGCCTACGAGGGCACCGCCGCAGATCACGTGGCCAGGATCATCGCGCCCGTCGTGGCCGACAACCCGATTCCCGGCAGGAAGGCGGCGTGACATGAGCTAGAATGACGGCATTCTAGGTGATTCTCGGTTCCTCGGGCGGCCTGCGGCTGCCCTCGAGAACCGAGCCCTATATCAACATTCGCGACACTACCCCCGAAGGGTCCGAGGTATATCGAGTCGTTGGGTGTGTCGATATGGTGGATAGAGATGGGGTTAACCATCGGAAAAAGTTCTTGGTTGATATCGACTTCATTTTGCTTGAGCATAGCTGTCACTTAAACCAAAGCGAAATTGGCTATGACGAATAGAGCTTAATCGCAAACTTGTTATCATTTTGGATTCGGTGACGTTCCGAACGTGGGCGCAAAGGTCTAGAAACCAGTCTTACTCTAGTTCATTTCTCACGCCGCCGCCGTTCCCGGCGGAGACGCCCCCTAGCAGATCGGCTGCGGCGTCAAGCACGCGAGAGATTTCGCTGAACTCAAGCCCAAGATCAAGGGTCCAGAGGTGCCAGGTATGGCCAATTTCGTTCCAGCTTTCGCACATGGACGGATCGTTATCAGTAAGCGCGTAAAGGAGCATGCCAGATACCTCCTTTCGGCTCTTATAGGACTCGTGAACCACATAATCGACTATCTGATGGCGATGGGCGGGAGACATCATCTCCCTGCCGTTGTGGATGTTGAGGATCGTTCCATAGAACTTGGTATCTATGATGAGGGCCTTGGAGTCCGACTCCAAGGTCACGTCCGTGCACAGTCTCGGAAGGAAGCTTGGTGCATCGCTTGGCGCGGGGAGCACCTTCGCCGATACGGACAGCTCCGCATGCTCCCTTTTGAAGTATTCGAGGACGAACTTCTCGAACAGGGCATGTAACTCCTGGCTGTCCGTATAGATGCCGAATGGGCTGTCACCCGCCAAGCTGACTGGAATAAACCTACTCAATACCATATAACAGGCGTTCATAAGGAAGACGTATCCAGGGTTACCCTTATGGAAGATCATCCTCGACCACTCGATGCGGTATGGGGGAGCCAGGACTCCTATCTCGGACATTTCTAGGTAGTCGCGCTTCAGTTCCTCGCGAAGATCGATCCTGACCTCAGGGTTCCTAAGCAGCAGCCCGGCACATGTCTTTAGAACCCGGTTCATCTCAGTGTCCTGCGACCACTCGTCGAAAGAGCAGACCGCGCGTGTCCGACCGGCGGCTTTAAGGCGGGCGGTGCCTCGGACGTCAATGGTTCCCCTAATCTGCGCAAGATCTTCTACGATGTTGGTATAACCGGATTCGAACCCGCGCCTTCTCTGAATCGAGATGCCGATGCACAGGATAGCGGCGAGCAAGCTTGCGTAATTTTCGAAGCTTTCCTTTCCCAGGCGCGAGTACTCCTTCACGTCAAGCGCCTTGAACGCATACGCCATCATCACGTAGATGTTGCGAATAACGACCGTATCCTCCGCTTTCCTGCCCATCAGATGCTCTCCCTGAGCCTGCTGATCTCCTTCTCCGCCTTTCGGGGGTTGTCGAACCAGTATTCACGGAGCAGCGGGGCGAGTTCGTATTCGACGATCCTGTCCGGGTCGGGAACGGTGCCGCTATTCCTGCAGAAGTAGCTGTGGCCGATCTCGAAACCGCGTCCAAGGGACGGGTCGTCCTCGATTGTGCGATTGAGCGTCGCCACCGCATCGACGAGCTTCAGCATCGAGGGGGAGTCTTTCAGAGTCCCCCTGAAAGACGCGTTTTCCAGCGCCGAGCGCATCTCGAAGAAGCTGAAGCGGCGGCGAAGAGCATAGTCGATGAGTGCGAGGCTTCTATCCGCCGTGTTCATCATTCCTATGATGAACACGTTGTCGGGAACTGAGAACGGGGCCCTGGAGACCGGGTTGATGACCTCCTCTCCCCGATGGTCCGCTTCGATGCACATCAACAGCTCTCCGAAGACCTTTGAAACGTTCGCTCGATTGATCTCGTCGATGATGAACGCGTAGGGAAGCGCGTCGCGACCTTCTCGGGCGGCCTCGGTGCACTCTTCCCGCGCGGCACGACAGAACTCGCTGAATGTCCCCTCGCGCGGCTCAAATCCACCGTCGGCGGTGGGGCGGTATCCGTACACGAAGTCGTCGTAGGACGTACTCTGGTGGAACTGGACCATGCGAACGCGATCGCGATCAGTGTTTCCCAGGAGCATGTACGCTATCCTGCGCGCCGCGTATGTCTTTCCCGTGCCGGGTGCCCCCTGCAGAATGAGGTTTCTCTTGTCATTCAACAGGCCAAGAACGATGTCGAGTTGCGCCTCATCAAGATAGACATCGGACAGGAAATCTGCCCGGGAATACTTCACCGATGCGGGTCGGGAGGCTTTTTCTGGCTTTCCCGTGCTTTCTGGACCCGCCTCCCTCTGCGAAAGCGAAGCCTTGCAAAGCTGGGCGGAGTAGACCGCGCTGGCGAAGGACTCGGGAACGCAGCGGTAGATTAGGTCAAGATAGTTAAGGTATGTTTCCCCCGATATGACTTTGGGGGGCTTGATATCCAACTTCTTTTCGAAATAGAGGCACGTGTCTGCGTCGAGCGGCAAGAAATAAGACGGATTTGAAAGGAAGAGCGCGACGGTTAGAGGTCTTGCGTTCAGCCCCCCGTCTCGAATTGCGCGGTTGAAAGCTCCTGTGAATTCGCTCCTGGCCTTCTCTGTGTCAGACTTCGCCAATCGGCAGCTTGCCAAGAACAGGGCAAGTCGATGCTCGCGCGCGTTAGCACTACCATTGAGCTCAGATGGGGTTATCTCGGGGATGCCGTTGAAATCAATCGGGGTGTTCGCCGAGATGCGGAGCAGGCGTATTGTCCTGCTGAAGAGTTCCCTCTTTTCCCTCTCGGGAAGTCCGGTGCCGAGCGCTGCGGAGAGAAAGGAAAGCGGGTCGGCGTCCTCGATTAATTTATTTGCGCCCTTAGATACCGTTGAGTACAGTTCCGCCTCAAGACGCTCTGGCGACTCTTCGCCTAAATCCTTCTCATAAATCTGGCACAGTTTTTCTGAGATCTTTTGGCTAGACCTTACCCACGAGGGCCTATCTAGGTAAGTGCTCGCCGAGAATACTATCTCCTGGGCAAGGAAGTGATGATTCGGGTCGAGGGCGGCGAATTCCGGTGATAGGAGAGAATCGCTTTTCTCGATGATGGCGGGGTGTCTTTTATTGAGAAAAGCGATTAGGTTGCCATAGGCTTCCGTAACATATCGATAACGCGCCGCCATTCCAGAGTTCTGGTCGGCGGTGAGGCTCTTGAACGCCCCTGCCCTTTCATCCTCGATTATCTGAAGGTAGTCCTGAAACTCTTCATCTTTGTAGTAGTAATGTTGTCGCGGGTTTAGGAGCGTTAGATAGGCGCTGATCGCTTGAAGGGGAAAATATCTGCGCACAAGACTTGCGCCATCTTCTGCGTGCTCCTCCAAACATTTTTTCAAAAGACGGCTTGTTGAGCGGTAAAAAGAGTCAATTCTGTCGTCTAATCGGCACGATTCGTCACTTAGGCGCTGCAGTTCACCTTTTGTCTGATTTGGATAGTATTTTGAAAGCTCGATTAGCGAGATGAAGTGGTAGGCAACCGGACTCGACAGGTATTGCGCAAAGCCCAAAAGGGACGCTTTGAGCATTTCCGGCAGGTTTGGAGAATCAAGGTTCCAAGCGTCTTTGAAATCGCGCAGAGCCTCCCATTTATAGATTTCCGTTTCCCGAATAAGCTCCATTTTGTTCTCATAGCGAGAAAGGATGCTTTCGAGTGCAACCTCGTTGAAGGTTCCCATATTCGCTCCCATGCGATGTTTCTCCATTTAAACAAGAATTGTAATGCATGTGCAGATATCCAGGCGACTGCCAGCCCGGCTTAACGAGAGTCGCCACAGCTCGAAATTGCACCTCCGTTGCGAGGCCTCAAGAAGCCGCACAGAACCTCGCACAAATCGTCCGCCGCGCTCCCGATTGGTGGAGGTTGCCGCGCAGCCCCTTGCCCCCTCTTCGCTCCGGCGCGGCTTTGCGGTCTCCGACATGCTCAGGGCCGCGGCCGAGCACGACGTCGCCTGGGAGGAAGCGGAACAAATGGGTGCCGGGGTGTACGCCCGCCTGTTCCCGGAGCGCGGGTAGCCTGTTTTTAACAAGACTAATCTTTAGGAATTCATGGTTTATTTCTTTCGGGTCTCACGGCGTTGCCTCAGCCCACCCATCGCGGGAACGCCTGCATCCTTCCGCTACTCGTTTCCCTTCCCAAGCATGAGGGAACGGTCGAGGCGCTTGCTCCCGCCGCCGAACTCAACGAGACGGCCGTGGTGGATCAGGCGGTTGCACACCGCGGGAGCGGAGGGTGCGCACCGCGAGGGACGGCCCGCGGCACAACCGACCCGGCGCGGCACCCGTAGCGGACGTCCCCCGATGAGTGAGCACGCGGCAGTGGTTGCCCCGCTGGGCGGCGAAATTAACGTCCGCGCAAAACCATAGGATAGAGGCTAGTAACTTTTAGCGTGATTGGAGTCATATGCCGCAATCAAACATGTTCGACGTCGCAACTTGCGTCGCAGCTATCGTGAGCGCCCTCAGCGCCGTCGCTGCCGTTGTTGCCTACCTCGAATTTGATACCGACCATTCCTGCATGCACCTAATTGTTGAGAACATAGGCAACGGGGTGGCAAGGGGCATTCAGATTGAAGGCTTTGATTGCAGCCTGGCCACTGAAGAGCTTAGAAACTACCTTTTGGAGAAGATCTTCGTGGCACACGGAATCCCCCTGTCTCGTACCTAATGCTTGGCGAAAGACAGTTATCCTCAAAGCCGGAGACATGAGGGCGCGAGCTGATTTATCTTCGCCAGTAACCGCTTCTTATACGCGAACTGGATTCGCCGGCAAATCTGTTGCCCGTTCTGAAGTTTTCCGTTGGACTATAGATCTTTTTCTGGCTCGCTTTATACAAAGTCAGATTTGAATCAAATAAAGACCTCTTTGGACAAAATCGAAAAGCACCTTGCTTCAATTCCATCTTTGGCCAGCAAGTCGGGCACGAGGTGGTTGGCTTTCGTCCGCCATGCTATCATTGCACCGTTTGTATTGCATAACGGTGCTGGAGCTTCTATGAACTACTCAGAGCTTGCGGAAAGTGGGGCGACGCAAAACGAGCGTCGTGGCTTTCTCGCCGAAGGCGATACGGTGGCAATCACCATTCGCATTCCCGCCAACCTCAAAAAGGCCGCGGTTGAAGAAGCTGCACTCAGAGGATTGAGCTTTAGTGCGTACGTGCGCACATCGCTGATCGACTCGTTACTTGACGAGGATTAGTAGAGCGAGAATCTATCCATCCACCCATTGAATGAAGAAATAGGAATCACGTGAACGACAAGAGAGAACTTAGGGTTAACTCATTCTTTGCCGGTATCGGTGGCTTCGACCTGGGCTTTGAGCGCCAGGGCTATATGAATACGTTTATCTGCGAAAATAATGGGTTCTGCAATGAGGTCCTCAGCGCCCGATGGCCTAACGTCACGAAGGCCGGCGACATTAACGAGGTCAAACCCGAGATCATTCCTGATGCCGAGATTTGGTGTGGCGGCTTTCCCTGCCAAGACATCTCTGTTGCTCGCGGCTCAATGTCACGCCTTGGACTTAAGGGGAGCAGATCCGGTCTATTCCATCGATTCGCGGAGCTGATTGGTGAAAAGAAACCGGAAGCCGTTCTCATTGAAAACGTTGCCGGTCTTTTCAATTCGAATAAGGGAAATGACTTCGCCGTCATTCTTGCGACGATGAACGAACTTGGATATGGAGTTGCTTGGAGGCTGTTGAACAGCCGGTACTTCGGCGTCCCTCAATCGCGCCCGCGTGTCTATCTCTGCTGCTGGAAGGGTAAGCCTACAAAGGCCTTCTCTTCAATCTTCGAGAACTCGGTACCTTCAAAACCCTCCGGTGTTCGCAGCTCTTTCATTACCGAGTCAACCCCCAAAGGCCTATATCCTCGCGTTCCTGTAACTGGCTATTGCCTTGCCGCTACATCGGGCAGACACACTGGCACCGACTGGAGCAGAACCTACGTAACCTGCGCCGACGGTGTGCGAAGGCTCACGCCAATCGAATGCGAAAGACTCCAAGGTTTCCCGGACAACTGGACCAATGTAGAGGGAGATACCGAAGACTCAGACTCTCTTCGGTATGCCGCTATAGGAAATGCCGTCTCTGTGCCTGTAATCGAATGGATTGCAGGACGGATGAAGTCCGCCTATGCAGATCCCTCTCCCGAGTCTATCGACAATCTTGTCAGCAATCATCAATGCTTTAACAACGCGTCTTGGCGTGATGTCCCCGACATTGACTTCGAGCATGAAAAGCTAGTCTGGCCGAAGTCAGGACTGATGTGGGATGGTAAGTACATCTCCGTCGACCATCGCGAGGCACCTTGCTCACCCGCAACCTCCACGCTTTACCAGATAGTCGAGAAGGATGATGTGAATCCCCGCTACTACCTGACTCCAAACGCAGCCGAAGGAATTCTTAGGCGCGTCGACAACAATAACCGCCAGCTTTTTGGCCCGCTGCGTGATGGCCTAGAGAAGCTGTCGGGAAGGAGGGCTAAATGATGACGGGCGCTCCAAAATTCGTGACCATGAGGCTGGGCAAAGATAGCGTCGCAGATATTAAGCGAATCGATGCCTGTGAGGGCGGTATCCAAGATCCGCCCATTTTCCTTTCCGTAACCTGCAAACAGGTTCCGAGAGAACTTAAGGCCGGTACATTTGTCCTTCTATGGCTTGGATCGGATAACTCTAAAGGCATCAAGACCGCGTGGAAGCAGGGAGTCCGAGCGGTTGCCCGCATTGAAGAAGTGAAACTCGGCGAAAAGCATAATGACGATTCCGTAACGATCGTCTCCATCGGTTACGCGTTTCCGATGTCTATGGACAAGATCGACTTACTTGAAGCTAATCCGGAGGCTTACGTCCACTTCTCCGACCTCCCGCTCGTCGGGCTGTCAGAGTACGCAAACCAAACTATTCGCAAAGTCGAATATGGAAAGCGTAGCGATATGGGGGCCCTACTCGTCGCTTGCGGTGCTGCAATTAACAGCTCGCTCAAAGACTTGTTTGTTGTTTACCCTGACCTTAGGAAACTGGTTGAGGATAGCGTCTTTCCCCAGGCGAGAAGGCTGTCAATCTCTGCCTCAATCGGAGAGCCCCACAATCTCATCTACTTCGGCGCGCCGGGCACTGGCAAGTCCCACAGCCTGAACGTGCTCGCTGGAAAATACTTCGACAAGGCGCACACGCGCCGCGTCACCTTCCATCCCGACTACAGCTATGCCTCGTTCGTCGGCTGCTATAAGCCCGCGATGCGCTGGCCAAAACAGAAGGATGACGAGTCCCTCTCCGAGAATATGGGTCGCCCCTACGTCTCCTACGAGTTCGTGCCCGGCCCACTCGTAAAGAGTTACGTCGAGGCGATGACGCACCCCGACGAGAACTTCCTGCTCATCGTGGAGGAGATCAACCGCGCGAACCCCGCCGCGACCTTCGGCGACGTGTTCCAGCTGCTCGACCGAGACGGCGACGGAGAGAGCGAGTACGACGTGGACGTCCCCGTCGACCTCGGAGAGCACCTCTGGAAGGAGTTCTGCCACACGTCCGGTCGCGCGGATGAGGTTCCAGGGCTCTACAGCCGCGAGGAGAACGCCGCATGTCGTGTGAACACGATGCGCCTGCCTTCCAACCTCTACATCTGGGCGACTATGAACAGCGCCGACCAGGGCGTGTTCCCGATGGACACCGCCTTCAAGCGCCGCTGGGAGTTCCGCTACATGGGGATCGACGAGGGCGAAGGGAAGTACGCCGGCAAGGTCGTGCGCATCGGCTCGAGGCGCGAGCCCGTGGAGTGGAACGCCCTGCGCCACGCCATCAACGGCCTGCTCAAGGGCAAGGCGCGCGTCAACGAGGACAAGCTCCTGGGTCCGTTCTTCCTCAAGGAGTCTACACTGGATGACGACGAGGGCTTCGACGAGGCGTTCAAGAGCAAGGTGCTGCTCTACCTCTACGAGGACGCCGCGAAGATGAAGCGCCCCAAGGTGTTCCGCCATCCCGACTTCACCTACTCCGAGATCTGCGCCGAGTACGACAGCTCCGCCGACGGCGTCTTCGCCCTCGACACGCCCGTCGAGCGCGCGGCGGAGGGCGAGGATGCCGATGGGGACGCCGAGACGGGCGCGGAGGCGTAACCCATGGCCTTCGACCCCGTTTACGTGCGGGAACGGGACTACTACTCGGTCGGCGACCTCGCGCGGCTGCTCAGGCTCGACCTGTGCGACGCCCTCGCGTGCGTGAGGGCGTGGGCCTCTCGCGGCGTGCTGACGCTCAGGAGCGATGTCGCGCCCGAGGGCGAGGACGCCGACGAGGAGCTCGCCGCCCTCGGCAAGTACCAGTTCACGTGGGTGGGCCTTGCCCGCTGGCGCCGCGTGCTCGTCTGCGCGTACCCGAAGTACTACCCCCGTCCCTCCGACGAGTTCCCTCATCCCCCGGAGGCGGAGCTCGCGCAGGTGTTCCGCGTGCTGCGCAAGAGCTCGGGCGGTCTCGCTGGCATCGGCGCCGCGCTGCCGGACGCCGACGAGGACGGCGGACCGCTCTCGCTCATGCTGGCCCTGCTGGGCTCCTACGAGGAAAACGGCGTCTACACGAACTACGTGCGTGTCATCCGCGACAACGGCTCCGGCGAGATCGCCTGGGACCGCACCATCGCGCAGAACCAGCCCTTCATGGACCGCGACACGCCGGTCTACTTCGACCTCAAGACACGCGACACCTCCCGCGACGCCGCCGACCTGGTGACGCGCCTGCACCGCTGCGTGCTGACGCGGTGCTCTGCCGACCTGCGCCGCTGGGGCGTGGACGAGCTGCTGGAGCTCGCCGAGGTGGACCTCTCCGGCGAGGAGCTGGAGGACCTGGGAGAGCCCGAGACCCTGACGCACCATCTCGAGCAGGAGCGCTCGGTGCAGTTCGTGACGTGGAAGCAGGACGTCATCGACATGCTGCTGCGCTACCTGAACCCGTCCGAGGAATACGAGAGCCCCGAGGAGGAGTTCTGCCTGGGCACTTCGTCCTTCTACCACGCGTGGGAACTGGCATGCAAGACCGCTTTCGGGGACAGGCTCGCCGACCGCATAGACTCGCTGGGGCTTCCGCTCGCCGAGGACTGGCGCCAGCGCGGTGCGGAGACGCTTCTTGGTATCATCCCGAGGCCGGAGTGGACGGACGCCGGCGGTGCGGGCTGCGGGGACGTGAACACGCTGATTCCCGACGTCATAGGCATCCATGGAGATGGCGCTGGCGGCAGGGCGTTCTGCATCTACGACGCGAAGTACTACGCGCCGACGCTGCGCCCCGGCACCGCCAAGCGCGTGCCGGGCGTCGAGTCCGTGACGAAGCAGGTGCTCTACCAGAGCGCCTACGAGGGCTTCATCCGGGACAACGGGTTCTCCTCCGTGGCGAATGTCTTCCTGGTGCCGACCCACGAGGCCGAGGCGAGGCTCATGGGCGGGGTGCGCTTCCCAGGCGTCTTCGGGAAGCCTGAGCCGCCCCTCTCGGACGGGGTGGAGATGTGGGCTCTGCCCGCGGACTACGTGTTCGACTGCTATCTGGCAGGAAGACTGGCGGACGAGGAGCTGATCCAGAGGATGTGCGAAGGGAGCCTGGATGGGGCACATTAGTTTCGGGGACGCGCTTGATTGGGATGGCACGCACTACCCCAATCCTTCAAGTGCTATTGATGGGGCCATCAACATGGTCTCGACCTCTCGATACACGGCAAAATCCGACCCCGTTGAGTTGACAGAAACAACGGACAGGGTGAGGTACCGGTTCCTCGCGACCAATGTCGACAATCCGAAGGACCCCTCTCATTGTGTCGAGGGAAAATTCGTCTACGAGCGAAAGAAGAAGGGGGATCCCTCCTTTCCCTCAGACTCGACCGAATCTGAGCTGGACCCCGTTTCAAGGGGCATGCTCCAAAGAAAAGGCTTCAACGGCGATTGGCTCGAGCTCACTTTAGATACCGGAGAGACCCGCCGCCTATACGAAGCGCTTGATGCTCGCTATCGAATTCATCAGGAGGCCGGTGGGGTTCAGGGTGGCAGCACGACGTATGTCCCCCTTGACCGCTCTGTAACCTCGCTTCTCAAGATGATGCGCGAAAATCCCTCGGAAACCAGGCTGCTTTCAGATGGCAATAACTTCGAACTCGTCAAAGAGATGATTCGGCTCATGACCCAGGGGACGACTCGAGAGCAACTGAGCGAGATATTCTCCGAGCTGGAAAAGGGACATCTCGATGACTTCACGGTCAGTCTGAGTCTCGCCCAGCTCGAAAAGGCAGAAAAGGAAATCGCCGAGAACCTCGATAACAGCAATGAGGAATACTGGCAGAGATTATTCACCAACCATCAATGGATATTGTCGCAGGTATTCTCTGCCCCGTGCACGCTTCTCCAAGGCAAGGCGTATGTCGGAGGCAAGGCAATTGATAATTCCGGTGGCAATATCTGCGATTTCCTCTACCAGAATGAGCTAACCAGCAACGTCACGCTCATCGAGATCAAGACTCCTCGGACGAATCTGCTCGGCACGATATACAGGGGAAAAGAGCCTGAGAACGCCGTCTACTCCCTGACCTCACATATGAGCGGAGCAGTGAACCAGGTGCTTAACTACCGGGACACGCTCACGAAGGACTACTACATGGTCAACGGGCGCTCGTCTTCTCACTTTGAGGCCCTTTCCCCAAAGTGCGTTGTAGTCATAGGGAGGATCTCTGAACTCGACACCGCGGGCAAAAAAGCTACCTTTGAGCATTATCGGAATAACCTCAGCGATGTGACTGTAGTTACTTTTGATGAGTTGCTCCAGCGAATCCGGGACCTCATTGCCGTACTCCGAACAGGCAACGAAGCGACCTCCCCGTCCTCGGGAACCCGGGAACCCGACATGGTCATTCCCTTCTAATAACGAGCTCAGGGCGTGGCTGCGGCGCGCAAGGAGCTTACTGCGGCGCAGGGCGTTGCCGACGATGCTGGCAACAAAGCGAACGCAGCATCGCAGGCAGTTGCCGCGAAGCAGGCGCAGGTTGATGCCGCTGCCGCTGATGTTGATGCTGCTGCGGCCAGGGTTTCTGAGGTTCAGGCCGCTGTGGAGCAGAAGCAGGCTGCAGCTGACGCCGCCGTGCGTGCCGTCAGCGATGCCCGCGCCGACCTGGACGCTGCCAACACTGCCGTCGCTGCGGCGCAGGATGTCGTGACCGCCAAGTCCGGAGCGCTCGATGTTGCCAAGGGCAAGGCCGCTGCTGCCAAGCGTGCGCTGGATGCCGCTCGTGCCGGTGTTGGCGACAAGCAGGATGCACTTGCCACAGCTCAGGACGAGCTGGCGGCGTACTCAGCCGATATCGCCGCTGCTCAGCGTGAGTTTGATGCGGCGTCGTCTGCACTCGAAGACGCTCGTGCCAATCAGCGCGGGGCGGAGGCCGAACTTGTTGCCGCCCAAGGCGATGCCGATCAGGCGGACATCGATGCTGCTGCCGTCCAGACGGAGCTCAATATGGCCCAGCAGGCTGTGAGCGATGCCGACGCCGCCGTGGCAACGGCTCAGGCAAAGTCTGATGCGGCTGCCGCCCGCGCCTCTGAGCTTAAGAACGCCGCCGCATCGCTTGCCAAGGCTACCGAGGACAAAGCCGCTGCCGATGCCGCGCTCGATGCTGCGGCGGATGCCGTGATGGATGCCGAGTACGACTTTGTGGAGGCTGACAATGCCGTGACGGATGCGGCTGCCGCCCGCGATGCCTCTGCCGCCGCGGTTGCCCGCCTGCGCGGGATCAATCTTGCCGAAGCCATTGTTAACGGCAGGCTGACGATGCGGACGAGGCGCTCAACGCCAAGATTGCCGCGGCTCACGATGCGGCCGAGCGCGCCGCGGCTGCCAAGGCCGAGCTCGATGCCGCCGTGGCTGCGGCGGATGCTGTGGCGCCGGCATACTTGGAGGCGCTTGCAAACTACACCACTGCCAAGGCCGAGCTCGACCAGGCTATTGTCGAGCTCAACGCCGAGATCGCTCGCCAGGAGGCTGCCGAGCGCGGGAACGGCGAGCAGACCCAGCCCGCCACGCAAGTGACGTACCAGGCCAAACATGCGGCGGCAACAACCGAGGCCGCGACGTGGCAGACGGCGATGCCTGCCACGGGCGATACGTCCGACCTACTGGGTGAGACCTTCGTTATCGGCGGCACGGTCCTGGTGGCCGCCGGTGTCTTCCTGTCCGATAAGCGCCGCCAGCTGACCCGTTAGGGACAGAAGAAAACGGATTGTTTTCGGCGCGCACCGAAAGGGACAAGAAGGTCCCACACGGCGCGCGCCGCTTTTTTCAAGAGCGATTAAGGAGTGACATATGCAAATTAGAGGAGAGGCGGCGATCGCTTGCGGATTCATGGCGGGCCTGGCAACGGGATTGCTGTTCGATGGGTGTTTTGACGGCTATATCAATCGATTCCGCGATTCTGATTTTTCGAGCGGCAAGCCTCAGAAAACGGGGCCGTCTCGTCAAGAGGTGGCCGCGCCCGTCGAGCCCCGCAGTGTAGATACCTCAAGAACGAAGGTAATCGTCACCAAGAACGGCAAGGTTTATCACCGTTCTACGGGATGCAAAAGCCTTAATCAAAAGGCCATTAGAACGAGCGTGCCATTGGCGACTGCGCTCAAACGAGGCAAGACACCCTGCCCAACATGTTGCCCACCAGTGGTTTAGACGTTCCTTCGGGGGTGTCCTGCAAGGACATGGGTCCCTGCAGACACGCGGGCCTAAATACATGTCCGCGCGGCATGGGAGACTTAACCTGCCGCCCTGCTCTGCCGCGGCGGCATACACCTGAACAGCAACCCTCTAAGGAGTTCGATATCGATGAGTGACAACACCAAGCACCTCGCAAAGAAATGCGTTAAGGACGCGGCACCGTGTCTCGCGCTGTGCGTGGCCGGCGCAGCGGTCGGGCTGTTCGCCGTCCTGGGGCCGTTCGACGTGCTTCGAAGCGGCAGCTCTCTGCACGTTTGCATGGCCCTTGCCGGCGCCATGGCGACCGGCGGCGTGCTCGATCTGATCTTTTGGGTGTTTGACCCGTTTGGATGGAAGAACGAGGGGTAAGCCCTAAGGGATGGATGCCCCGCAGCGTCAGGAGGTCCCTATGATCTGGTTTACCAGCGATACTCACTTTGGACACGAGAACATGCTACGGCTCGCCGACAGGCCTTGGTCGACTGTTGCACAGATGAACGACGACATGGTCGCGAGCGTTAATAGCAAAGTCGCCATGGACGACGAGCTTTACATTTTGGGTGACTTTAGCTTTAAGATGACGATCCAAGAGGCCTACGAGCTGCGCAAAAGCATTGCATGCAAGCGCGTCCATCTGCTGCCCGGCAACCACGACAAAGACTGGACGCAGCCTGCGGTAGCGGATGCCTTTATCGTCGAGCCACCCATTTGCGTGCTCAAGATCGACCGCCAAAAAATCGTGCTGAGCCACTATCCCATGGCCGACTGGCAGAGTATGTCGCACGGCAGCTGGCATCTTCACGGGCATATCCACAGCTGCGGCGGCGCGTACAACAGGTTCAACCTCAGGCAGGGGCTTTTGCGCTATGACGTGGGCGTGGACGCCAACGGCTACGCCCCGGTGAGCCTGGAGGAGCTCAAGTCGTGGTTTGCGCAGGTCGACGAGCCGGCGCGTCGCGTTAAATGGCCGTGGTGGGTCAACGCCACGGGCGACGAGCAGGTCGAGCGCGATCTCGAGGCCTATAAGAGGAAAGAGGTGATCCGATGACGGTCTATGTGACAGGCGACATCCACGGTGGGCTTGACATGCAAAAGCTCCGCGACTGGGAGCTTGGGGATGGCCTGACGAGCGACGACTACCTCATCATCGCGGGGGACTTTGGCTTTCCGTGGGATTTCTCTGCCGAGGAGTGTGCTGACATCGCCTGGCTGGAGTCGCGCCCCTACACCGCGTTGTTCGTCGACGGCAACCACGAGCGCTTCGATCACTGGGCGGAGCGCCCCATGGAGATGTGGCGCGGCGGGTTCACACAGCGCCTATCGGACACCTCGTCCATTCGGCGCCTGACGCGCGGCGAGGTCTTTGAGCTCGACGGCTCAACGATCTTTACCATGGGTGGCGCCACGAGCGTGGACAAGGAATACCGCATACCGTATTCGAGCTGGTGGCCGCAGGAGCTACCGGACGAGCGCAACTTTGAGGAGGCGCGGGCAAAGCTCGACAGCGTGGGTTGGAAGGTCGACTACGTGGTCACCCATACCTGCTCCACGCGCATGCTCTCGCCGACGCTCTACCCGGCGCCCGGCTGGAACTATCCCAGTGTCGATCGACTCACCGCGTTTTTTGATGAGCTGGAGGAGCGCCTGGACTACAAACGCTGGTACTACGGGCATTTCCATCGCGACGTCAACCCAGCCGAGCGCCACACCGTGCTCTACGACTGCATCGTTCGTCTAGGCGACGAACTCCAGCCCTGGGACGTTGCGTAGGGACGGGCATAGAGAGATCTTCATACGATGCCTTGGGCAGTTACCCTACATTTCAACAATAGCCATTATCTGTAGGGTAACTTGAGTCATGCTAGCGGCTGGAAGAGATGATGCCTGTCAGTCTAGAGTTTCAACGCCATTCGGTTGGTGCCAGGTAGGGTGGTGAAGCCAAAATGCGCATAGAATGCTGCCGCCTCGTCATCTACTGGGTCGACAATCAAAGCTCGTGCGCCTGCCAAGGCAGATATTTTCAAAGCATTTTCAATGGCATCTTTGAGCAGCGATGCTCCCAGACCAAGTCCCTTGAATTTCTCATCGACTCCCATCATCCCAAGCAGGACTGCGGGAACTTGGGAGGGTGAATTACGCACGAACCATCCCCCGTCAACATTTTCACGAGCTACGGAGTGCGTGCACAGCGTATAAAACCCAGCGACAGCGCCATCACAATATGACGCGTATATAACCGCGGACCCTCTTCTTCGCGCTGAGGCTGATCTGTTTTTGGCCCATCCATCGACGAGAGTGTTTCCACAGTGGAATGCCTCGATGCCTTGACCAACAGGGAGTTGAACAGGCTTGGTAAACGCGCTCATTCCCAAACCGCTTTACGGTCAAGCAGCGCTTTTGCGGCTTCAGGCATGGGGGAGTCGAGCATTTCACAAAATGCATCGAACCCATCGGGAGAAAGATAAGTTGTTGACGCCTCGGCGATGTCGCGTGCGGAGCTCTCGTCAAGGTGCGCCGTGGCCCATTGGGTGAGGGTCTGCCCGCGCAAGGCGGCGGCGCGCTCGTAAGTGAGGCGTTGACGTTCGGTTAGCCTTAGATCCATGCGGCGTTGTTTCTCAATAGTTGGCATAACAAAACCTCCTCGGCATTATTGTACGGAATTATTCCGTACATAACAAGACGCAGAATAAGACGCTCGTCGAAAAAAGGCCGGAGACGGGAGATGCCATTAGTTGACGAGCTCTTTACAGCGAAAGGTCTCCATTCATAACGATGTTCTCCCTGTGCGCGCGGATGACGTCCCAGCTAAAGTGCTCGACCAGCTGCTCGGCGGTGCGCGGCGTGGCGTCCGGCGCGATGCCCGTTTGTCCGGCGAGCCATCCCAGCAGCGCCTCGGGCGTGCCAAAGCGTGCGCGGAGCTCGCCCAGGTCCAGATCGCGGTCGCGCTTGGAAAGGCGGCGGCCATCCGGCGACATGAGCAGCGGAATGTGCGCGTAGTGCGGTGTGGGAAGTCCCAGCAGATGCTGCAGGTAGATTTGGCGCGGCGTGGAGCCCAGCAGGTCGCATCCGCGTACGACCTCGGTGACGCCCATGGCGGCGTCGTCGACCACCACGGCCAGCTGGTAGGCAAACACGCCGTCGCTGCGGCGCACCAAAAAGTCGCCGCATTCGGTGGCGAGTGCTTCGCATTGGGCGCCATACGTGCGGTCCACGAATTCGACCACATCGTCTGCGAGGTCGTCGACGGCGGGCACGCGCAGGCGCGTGGCCGGAGCACGTAGAGCGCTGCGGCGAGCAACCTCCTCGGCAGAAAGGCCTCGGCAGGCGCCGCGATAGATGGGCGTGCCGTCGCTGGCGTGCGGCGCGCTCGCGGCATGGAGTTCGGCGCGCGTGCAAAAGCAGGGGTAGGTGAGGCCGGCGTCTTGCAGCCGGCGCAAGGCACTCTCGTACAGGTCGAGGCGATCGTGCTGGTAGTAGGGGCCTTCGTCCCACTCGAGTCCCAGCCAGGCTAGGTCGTCAATCAGTTGAGCGGCAAGTTCCGGGCGCTTGCAGCGATCGTCCAGGTCCTCGATGCGCAGCACGATGCTGCCGCCCTGGCTGCGGGCCGAAAGCCACGAGCACAGGCAGCTGAACACGTTGCCCAGGTGCATGCGGCCCGATGGCGACGGGGCAAAGCGCCCCGCGACGGGCGCGGGAACGGAGACGGGCTGCGTCGTTGACGCGTCCGCGACGGGCGTTGCTATGTTGCGTGCGTTGATATCCATGCGGACGAGTATAGCGCGGGGCGCGATGGGGAGGCGTCACTGCGGTCCGCAAGTTGTCGAGCCCCGCATTGCGTATGGCGTGCTGCAGACTCGGTGCTTTGATTCCTGTCCATCAACTCGGCACCTTAGACGACAGAAACCCCGGCAGCTCTTCGCAACTGCCGGGGTTTCCGCGGAAAAGGGGGACATGATCCTCGAGCGAACGGCAAAGGGGCAAACCGTTTTCGCTCAACTGCTTTATGCCCCTCGGCTGGCGGCTCAATCAGCGCGTGCCGCGCCCACACAAAGCCGCTACACCTGTGACAGAGCTGTGAAATGGTATCTATTGCTGGCGCAGGCCGTACCAAAGAGTGTCCCAAACTGTCGGCAGATAAGGAACGTCCCTAAGTGCCAGGCTCGGGTGGGACTTTTGTCCCATTTGACGTTCCGTTGGCCCAGATGTTCGTCATGTGTACCCGCAAACGTGGGACAATGGCGCTGTTGGTTTTACAGACAAAGGATGTGCCTATGAACACCCTCGCCGCCAAAGTCAGCAAGCAGCGCCGCCCGTTTGCGCGATTTGCTTCCATTTGCGCGCTCGTCGCGTGCGCACTGCTGCTGTTGCCCGCCGTTGCACGTGCCGACGGCTACTCCATGACCCAAACCTATATCGGCGCCACGGTTGAGGCCGACGGCTCGCTGACCGTTGTCGAGGGACGCCAGTTTGATTTCGATGACGACATTAACGGCGTGTTTTGGGAGATCAATGCGGGCACCAACCAGCAGGGCGGCACGGCGGGCGTCGATGTGCTGAGCGTTGAGGAAGACGATGCCGCGTTTAACAAAGTCGATAGCGCGAACAAGGGCGACTCTGGCGTCTACACGGTCGAGCAGACCGGTGACGGCGTAAGGATTAAGGTGTTCAGCCCCCACGAGAGCGGCGACAGCGCGATCTATTACGTGAGCTACACCATGACCGGTGCAGTTATGAACTGGTCCGATACCGCTGAGCTCTACTGGAAGTTTGTGGGCGACGGCTGGTCCGCGGATTCCGAAGATGTCGAGATGGAAGTGTACTTCGCAAATGCCGCTGCCGGGACGGCGGCCGTCAAGGGCGATAACTTCCGTGCATGGGGCCACGGCCCGCTGACGGGCGACGTATCGCTCGATGCGGACGAGCCCATGGTCACCTATGCCATTCCCTGCGTGCATCAGGGCGAATTCGCCGAGGCGCGCATCGCCTTCCCCAGCGACTGGGTGCCTTGGCTTTCCGCTTCGAGCGAAGAGCGCATGTCAACGATCCTGAGCGAAGAGAAGGAATGGGCCGACGAAGCTAACGCCCGCCGCGCTCACGCTCGCATGATTGCCAATGCACTTGCCGTGCTAAGTGTTGTCGCGGCGGTGGCCTTTACCGGCACAATCGTTGTGCTCAAGCTGCGTAAGCGCAAGCCCAAGCCGCTTTTTCAGGACGAATATTCCCGCGATGTGCCTTCGGCCGACCATCCCGCCGTGCTTTCGGCCCTCATGAGCTGGAACGAGGTGCCCGATCAGGCATATATCGCCACGCTCATGAAGCTCACTGACGACCGTGTAATCAAGCTGGAGCAGGCGACCGTGACCAAGGCCAAGAAGGGTCTGTTGGGGCGTGAAAAAGAAGAGCAGACGTATCGCGTGACGGTGAGTGATGCGGGCTGGAAGTCGGCCAAGGGCATTGACCACATGGTGCTCAAGGTCTTCTTTGCCGGTGCTAAGCCCGACGAGAACGGCGACCGCTCGCGCACGTTTGACGAGCTACAGCACTACGTCAAGCAGCACGCTACACCCGTGGGCGACAAGCTCGAGGACTATCAGAACACCGTTAAGGGCAAGCTGGCCGATAGCGAGTACGTTGCCTCTGACGGCATTGTTGCAATGGTGTTTTGCCTGGTTCTTGGTATCCTGGTTGCCTTTGTTCCCGTGGGATCCATCTTCTTTACCGATGGCGCACAGGCGAACATTACCGCCGCGGTTATCTCGGTGCCGATTGTGCTGGTGGGTATCGGCGTGGGCCTTACGTTCCGCCGCTTTACGCCGGAGGGCGCCGAGGTGGCGGCTCGCTGCAAGGCACTTAAGCATTGGCTCGAGGACTTCACGCGTCTAAAGGAAGCCGTCCCCGGCGATCTGGTGCTGTGGAACAAGCTGCTGGTGATGGGCGTTGCCCTGGGCGTTTCGAAAGAAGTGCTGCGACAGCTGGCCGAGGCCGTGCCGCCCGAGGTACGCGAGGCCGACGGCTTCTACGACAATTATCCCTGCTACTGGTGGTACTACCATCATTACGGTATCGAGTCTCCGCTCGATTCGTTCGATGACGTGTATCACGAGAGCATCCGTGAGCTGGCGTCGAGCTCCGACAGCTCGAGCGGCGGCGGAGGCGGTGGCTTCTCGGGCGGCGGAGGCGGCGGCGTCGGCGGAGGCGGCGGCGGAACGTTCTAACGGTCGTAAATCATGGGATGGGCTTTTCTCGACAGCCGTCGGGGGAAGCCCATCCCATTTTTATGCGCTACCTACGAAGGCTGTCCCCAACGACTAGTCACTGGGAACGTTCCTAAATGACTAGGTATGGCTGCCAGGTTTAGGCGGTTAGGTCCAGCTCGTAGAGGAAGCTTTCGCGCGGCATGTCGTGACGGCGCTCTTCGCGGTTGGCGCGGTGCGTGGCCGTGCGCTTAAAGCCGTGCAGCTCGTAGAACTTCCACGAGCAGTTGGAGTCGGTGTACAGGTGCGCCCTCGTCGCTCCAAGCGAGGACAGGTGCGAGACCGCGGCATCGAGCAGAACCGTGCCAACGCCCAGGCCATGGACATCGCGATCCACGGCAAGCAGCGTGACCTCGTTGTCGTGCGGCAACGGGCTGCTCTCGAGCAGGCGGTTGTTGGTTCGGATGGTTGCGCGCACAAACGAGAGATACTCGGCGCAGGCATCAGGCTCCAGCTCACGCATCTGCGATAGCAGTGCGCGTTCGGTATCCATCCAATGCTCGTTGATAGTGACGCCGGAGTTCTGTCCTGCGCGTGCAAGTGCAATGCCGCGCGCCTCGCCGTCAATCACCGCAACCTGCGAAAACGTCGATGACGAAAGGCAATAGGCGAGGTCGCACGCGGCCTCAAGGCGGTTGTACTCATCGTTATCCGAATTGTTATGCCAAAGCTGCTGCAGAATCAGCGCGATGGCGTCGAAGTCTTCGGTATCAAACGGTCGGTAGAGAACCCGCGAGACCATGGTGCCTCTTTCTTTTGCGGATGCATATCGAGCACAGTTCTACCACGCTATTGGCATCTAATTATGGTGCCCCTGTGTTCCATGAACTCACCGTGCCCGGTGCCGTGCCCATCCCCTCCGCTCGCAAACTTTTTCTGCACATGCGCTCGTTGCGGGGTGCATCGATGCGCTCGATGCGCTACATTGAATCAGTATTTTCAATGCCGCTGCGCGAGCGCTGCAGATCGACGTATCACCGACTCACAGAGCACGGCGGCGTACCAGACAGGAGGACTGCATGGGATCTGATGTGAAGATCGCACGCGCGTTGATCTCGGTTACCGATAAGACGGGCGTCGTCGATTTCGCACGGACGCTGGTTGACGACTTTGGCGTCGAGATCATCTCTACGGGCGGCACGGCTCGTGCCATCGAGGACGCGGGCGTTCCCGTAACCCCCATCGAGGAGTTCACGGGCTATCCCGAGATGATGGACGGCCGCGTCAAGACGCTGCATCCCAAGGTTCACGGCGCGCTGCTTGCCCGTCGCGATTCCGAGCAGCACATGCAGGAGGCCGCTCAGCACGGCATTAAGCTAATCGACCTGGTCGTCGTCAACCTGTACGAGTTCGAGAAGACCGTCGCCAACCCCGAGGTCACCTTTGCGGATGCCATCGAGCACATTGACATCGGTGGTCCCTCCATGCTGCGCTCTGCCGCCAAGAACGCCGCGAGCGTTACCGTCATCTCCGACCCGGCCGACTATGATGCCGTCCTGGCCGAGATGCGCGAGACCGGTGGCTGCACCACGCTTTCCACCCGTCGCCGCCTGCAGGTGAAGGTCTACCAGACTACCGCCGCCTACGACACGGCTATCTCCCGTTGGCTTGCCGCTCAGGCAAGCGACGTGGCGGACACCTCTGCCAAGCTCGAGATCTCGCTGGAGAAGGTCGACGACCTGCGCTATGGTGAGAATCCTCAGCAAAAGGCTACGGTCTACCGCTTTGCCGAGGGCTGCGAGAACACCGCGAGCTCTCAGTTCCCGCTTGTGGGCTCCGAGCAGATCCAGGGCAAGCCGCTCAGCTACAACAACTATCTGGACGCCGATGCCGCCTGGAACCTGGTCCGCGAGTTCGACGAGCCGGCCTGCGTGATCCTCAAGCATCAGAACCCCTGCGGTTCCGCCGTTGCCGAGGACATCACGGCCGCCTACGACCGCGCTTTCGCCTGCGATCCCAAGAGCGCCTTCGGCGGCATCATCGCCTGCAACCGCGAGGTTCCCTTTGAGCTGGTTGAGCACTTCGCCGACCAGAACAAGCAGTTCGTCGAGGTCATCATCGCCCCGAGCTACACCGATGAGGCGCTCGAGCGCATGGTCAAGCGCCCCAACCTGCGCGTGCTGGCTACCGGCGGCGTGGACCACGGTGCCCAGGTGGAGCTGCGCTCCATCGACGGCGGCATGCTGGTGCAGGAGGTCGACCACGTGACCGAGGATCCCGCGACCTTTACGTTCCCCACCGATCGCAAGCCCACCGACGCTGAGATGGCCGAGCTCGAGTTTGCCTGGAAGGTCTGCAAGGGCGTTAAGTCCAACGCCATCCTGGTCTCCAAGGGCAAGGCCGGCATTGGCATGGGCCCTGGTCAGCCCAACCGCGTTGACTCCGCACTGCTTGCCTGCGAACGCGCCGAGGACTTTTGCGAGCGCGAAGGCGTGGAGAAGGGCGGCTTTGCCTGCGCAAGTGACGCGTTCTTCCCGTTCCGCGACAACGTCGACGTGCTTGCCGCACACGGCGTGACCTGCATCATCCAGCCCGGTGGCTCCAAGCGCGACGACGAGAGCATCCAGGCCTGCAACGAGCACAATATTGCGATGGTTTTCACGGGTGCCCGCCACTTCCGCCATTAAGTAGGGAGGTGGCGCTGCGGCTTGCCCAACCACCGCACCTTGCCGCTCATTCGTCGCTCGCGTACCCAAGTACGCGTCGCTCCTCTTTCACGGCAATCTGCGGCACCTGGGCAACCCTCGCCGACCTGTTAGGTTGACTGGGGAGGATGGGATGTTATTTCGTCCCTTGGACCGCCTCGCTTCTAAAATAATCTCTGCAAAAGACGGTCGCTCCGTTTGGAGGGCCGTCTTTTTGGTATAAGAGGACGGAATGACTAACACGAAAGGTACAACCATGCCCCAGATTGATGATGCAGAGCTGTTTGGCAATGCCGAGGACCAGCGTGCGTATGAGGACTTTTGTGCCAATCAGGAGGCGGTCGAGAAGTTTACGCTCGACAAGCCCGCGCTTATCTGCCGTTGGCGCATGTCCAACAAAAAGGTGCCCATGCTCAACCGTCACATTCGCGCGCTGTCCGAGCGCTTGGTGCAGGGCGAGCCGCTTACCCATAACATGCTCAGCTGGGCTAAGCAGCACGTTGAGTGGTCGCTTGCCGAGGGCGATTACACCGCGCACGACGGCGTGCTTATGCTGGTGATCGACATCAACGGCAACGCCGCCATGACGGTGGGGGAGTACGAGCCGCTGGCCGACACGTCGGCCAAGGCGCTGCGCGCCCGCTCCGCCGAGGCCCGCTCCGAGGCCGACGAGACCGGCGTGGCGCCCGAACTGCTCGCTTCTGTCAACAACGGCAAGCTTGCCTTTGTGGTGCCGACGGACGAGTGCCTGTGCGGCACGGCGACCCTTATTGAGCAGTTGGCTCAGACCAAGAACATCCCGGTCACGCGCGTAGACATTCCCGCACAGCTCAAGGGTGCCCTGTTCCTGGTGAGCGACGAGCACGGCGTGGTTCCCGCCGCCGACGCTGATGCCGCCGAGTCCGACGCCGCGACGGTCACCTTCTTCGCCGACGGCTACGAAAAGCTCCGCGCCCGCCGCTAAATGATTTTTCTGGGACGGGGATTATTTAATCATTTGATCCCCGCGCCCGCTGCGAGCGGGGGGCGATTCGAACGCTTTCGTTCGCGAACAGTTCTGTCACCTTAATGCCGCGCGAGGCGCGCACCGGCGACTTCGCGGCAATAATGGCTGTAAGGCAACTAAGAGGGGAGCGGAATCCATGGCGCTGATCTATATCGTTGAGGACGACGAGCCCATTCGTCGCGAGCTTGCCGACATCCTTGCCCGTGCCGGTTTTGAGGTCGAGGCCTGTGAGTCGTTCGAGCATGTCTCGCGCGATATTCTCGCCGCCGCGCCCGACCTGGTGCTGCTCGACCTGACGCTTCCCGTCAAAGACGGCCAGCACATCTGCCACGAAGTCCGTCGCGAATCCGAGGTCCCCATCATCGTCCTCACGTCGCGCACGACCGAGATCGACGAGGTCATGTCCATGACGCTCGGCGCGGACGACTTTGTTCCCAAGCCCTATAGCGCGCGCGTGCTCGTGGCGCGCATCAACGCACTGCTGCGTCGCACCGCGGCGGCGGGCGAGCGCAGCACGCTCGTCCACAAGGGATTGGAGCTCGACCTCGCCCGCTCCATGGTCACCAACACGCAAACCGGCACTAGCACCGAGCTCACCAAAAATGAGCTGCGTATCCTCTCGCTGCTTCTGAGCCGCGCGGGCAAGATCGTTTCGCGCTCGGCCATCATGCAGGACCTGTGGGACTCCGATGCCTTCGTGGACGACAACACGCTTACCGTCAACATCAACCGCCTGCGCACCACGCTCGAAAAAATCGGCATCAAGGGGTATCTGACGACGCATCGCGGTCAGGGCTATTCGGTCTAGGGGCCGGCTATGTCATTTGGCAAGTTCTTTAAAGATGCGCTGCTTCCCGTCGCCGTGTGGACGTGCGGTGTGCTGCTGAGCTGCTTTGTGCTGACGGTCGCCGGTGCTCCCGTTTCCATCGTGGTCGTGGCGGTCGGTGTGTCCTTTATCTTTGGCATGCTGGGCATTGTGATCGAATATGCGCGCCGTCGTCGTTTTCTGCATCAGCTGGGGAGCGCGGCCGAGGAGCTGGAAAGCCCCGCATGGGTACAGGAGATGGTCCAGTGCCCGACCTATGCCGAGGGCGAGCTCGAATACGAGGTCTTGCGTCGCGTGGGCAAGGCGGCATGCGATGAGGTGGCGGAAGGCCGACGCCAGACCGATGACTACCGCGACTATATCGAGAGCTGGGTCCACGAGGCCAAGTTGCCCCTGGCGGCGGCCCATCTGATTTTGGAAAACCTGGACGGCAGCGAAGACGACCTGTCGCGCGTGGATGATTTGGGCCGCGAGCTGGCTCGCGTGGAGCGTTATATCGACCAGGCGCTGTACTACGCGCGCTCGGAAGTCGTGGAGCGCGACTACTTGATTCGCCGCTGGGATCTCAAGACCTTGGTGACGGGTGCGATTAAAGCCAACGCGCGCGAGCTCATCGCGGCGCACGTGGCTCCGGTGTGCGAGAACCTCGACTTTGAGGTCTTTACCGACGAGAAGTGGCTCGAGTTTATTCTGGGCCAGCTCATTCAGAACAGCATTAAATATGCGCGCGAGGATGGCGCGAAGATCGTGTTTTCGGGCACGTTGTTGGACGAGGGCCTGGCGAGCGAGCGCATCGAGCTCGCCGTCGCGGACAACGGCTGCGGCGTGAGCGCGGCTGACCTGCCGCGCGTGTTCGAGAAGGGCTTTACCGGCGACAACGGTCGCACCACCAAGCGCGCAACGGGTATCGGCCTCTACCTGGTGGCGCGTCTGTGCTCCAAGATGGGCATCGACGTCACCGCAGCGTCCGAGCCCAGCGAAGGCTTCGTCGTCACGTTTGCCTTCTCAACCAACAAGTTCCAATACTTTGAGTAGTCAGCCCGTCTTACGGTGCGGACGGCTATGTTCCCGAACGTGAACTTAGCTAAAGCAATTGGTGCTATGTTCCCGAACGTGAACATAGCCATGAGGCTCAAATGAATCTCCTATAACAAAAACGTGCCGCCCCAAACGGGGCGGCACGCCATTTTTCTATCAGCCAACTCGTTGAAGTAAGGCTGCGAAGGCCGCGGGGCCGGGAGGGGTTTCCTAAGGGCACATCCCGCAGCCGCAACGCGGCGAGGACGTGCCCGTGGAAACCCCGCAGGCCCCGCGGCCGGTGGGAGCAACGCTACTTCACGACCAGAATGTCGCAGTCGGTATTGCGCAGCAGGAACGTCGAAATCGAACCCAGTAGCGCGTACTTAATCGAGGACAGACCGCGGGCACCGCAGAGCACCAGATCGGGCTTGACCACGTCGAGCATCTCGTCCTTCAACGTCTCACGAATACGACCGGCGCGAATCATGACTTCGACCTCGGGGATATCGGGATTAGCCTTGGCCTCCTCGAGCTGCTTCGCGATGGAGCTGTTAAAGGCCTCCTCCAAGCCGTTGACTAAGTCGACTGGGTAAGCCCCCGCGCTCTCGAGCGCCGTGGAGTCGATCACGTGACCGATAATCAGCTTTGCGCCGTTGTTTGCGGCCACCTTGATGGCGCGTGCGAGCACAAAATCCTGCTGCTCAGTACCGTCGAGTGAAACAAATACCTTGGTGTAGCCCTCGTTCATGGTTTCCTCCTTGGTCTATCGCACGGGCGCGGGGCTCGTGCGTCGGGCGGCCACGGGTGCGCGGACCGCCGGACACTTTACCTTGTTGCAGTTATACCCAAGGATTTCGATTTGACCGCCTGCAATTCTGTGAACGGACGAGATTTTTGGTAAGGGTTGGCATGTGCGCGTCGTCAACGGTTGATAATGGGACATCGCCCGCACCGTCCGCAGAAACATCTATCGGCGGGTGTTAAACGAGGGGGTCCCTTTGGATATTATCGAGCTTCTAAAATCTGCCTTCATGGGCCTGGTCGAGGGCATTACCGAATGGCTGCCCGTTTCGTCGACGGGTCACATGATCCTGGTAGACGAGTTCGTCAAGATGAACGTGAGCGAGACGTTCTGGAATATGTTCCTGGTCGTGATTCAGCTCGGCGCCATTCTGGCCGTCTGCGTGCTGTTCTTCCATGAGCTCAATCCGTTCTCGCCCAGCAAGGGCAAGGAGGGCCGCCGCGACACCTGGGTGCTGTGGGGCAAGATTGTGCTCGGCTGCATTCCTGCGGCGGCGATCGGCCTGCCGCTCAACGACTGGATGGAGGAGCATTTCTACAATGCTCCCGTCGTGGCGCTGGCGCTCATTGTGTACGGCGTGCTGTTTATCGTGATCGAGAACTGGCGCGCGAGCAAGCGCGAGGAAATGGCCGTTGCCGGTTCGTTTGGTTCGCGTGCTGTGACGAGGGGCGGGCGTCCCGCCGGTGCGCACTTTGCGGCGCCCGCCGCGGCTGCCGCTGAGGATGAGGACGATGACGATAACCTGGACTTTGGCTCCATCACTACGCTCGAGGACCTGAGCTGGAAGACTGCGCTGGGCATTGGCTGCTTCCAGGTTCTGTCGCTGGTGCCGGGCACATCGCGTTCCGGCTCCACCATCATCGGCGGCCTGTTGCTGGGCTGCACGCGCTCGGTGGCGTCTAAGTTCACGTTCTTCCTGGCTATCCCCGTCATGTTTGGCGCAAGTGCGCTCAAGCTGGTCAAGTACTTCGTTAAGGGCGGTACGTTTGGTGCCAACGAGATCGCTATCCTGGGCGTGGGCTGCATCGTCGCCTTTGTGGTTTCGCTCATCGCTATCAAGTGGCTCATGGGCTTTGTCCGTCGTCACGACTTTAAGTGCTTCGGCGTCTACCGCATTGTTCTGGGCATCGTGGTGCTTGCGTACTTCTTCGTCCTGGAGCCTATGCTCGGCCTGTAACTTGGTTGACGCTGCGCGGCGGTTAGAGCGACAACTTGTTATTCAAAGAGGGTGGCATGACCAAAAGGTCTATGCCGCCCTCTTTTCATGCCAATTTGTTCGCTCTGGCCGCCGCTCGCTGCTGCTGCCATGACATCGTCGGTTTCGTGATTGTCAATAGATTGGTTCAAAGTAACCTGACGCCTTTGCACCAAATCCGCTGGGGCGGGCCTGACAGTGGCGGACGGAGTCGCGGTGTGATTTGCGTCGGTGTCCGCGCGGCTCGGTATACTGGTACGGCTCAAACTATGGCGCTGCCCGCAGGCGCGCCGTTCGTCAGATGAGGAGTCGCCCATGACCCAGCTCCTGCCCTGGGAAAAGAATGCCGCGGTACCCGTGCCGCCCGCGCCGGAACCCGTGCCGCTCGATGCATACACTGCCCCCGCTGCGCCGGATCCCGAGCTCGTCCCGCTCGACATCTACGACGCTCCCGCGCCGGCACCCAAGCCTGTCAAGCCGCTCGTCGACATCGACAGCCTTAACCCCGCCCAGCGCGAGGCCGTCCTGACCACCGAGGGTCCGTTGCTGGTCCTCGCCGGTGCTGGCTCGGGCAAGACCCGCGTCTTGACCTTCCGCATCGCCCATATGCTCGGAGACCTGGGCGTTAAGCCCTGGCAGATCCTTGCTATCACGTTTACCAACAAAGCAGCGGCCGAGATGCGCGAGCGTCTGGCGGCACTTATCCCCAGCGGTACTCGCGGCATGTGGGTGTGCACCTTCCATGCCATGTGCGTGCGCATGCTGCGCGAGGATGCCGATCTGCTGGGCTACACCGGTCAGTTCACCATCTACGATGACGACGATTCCAAGCGCATGGTGCGTGACATTATGCAGGCGCTCGGCATCGAGCAAAAGCAATTCCCCATCAATATGATCCGCAGCAAGATCAGCTCTGCCAAAAACGCCATGATCGGCCCCGAGGACATGCTCAAATCCGCCGACAGCCCCAACGACAAAAAGGCCGCGCAGGTCTATATGGAGCTGGAGCGCCGCCTGCGCGCCGCCAACGCGATGGACTTCGACGACCTGCTCGTGCGCACGCTCGAGCTGTTGCGCACCCGCCCCGAGGTGCTCGATAAGTACCAAGAGCGTTTCCGCTACATTAGCGTCGACGAGTATCAGGACACCAACCACGTCCAGTACGAAATCGCTAACCTGCTGGCCGCCAAGTACCAAAACCTCATGGTCGTAGGCGACGATGACCAGTCCATTTATAGCTGGCGCGGCGCCGACATCACCAACATCCTGGACTTTGAGAAGGACTTTAAAAACTGCAAGACCGTCAAGCTGGAGCAGAACTATCGCTCCACGGGTCACATCCTGAGCGCCGCTAATGCCGTGGTGCGCCACAACTCGCAGCGCAAGGACAAGCGCCTGTTTACGGCCGAGGGCGATGGCGAGAAGATCCAAGCCTTCCAGGCAAGCGACGAGCGCGACGAAGGCCGCTGGATTGCCGGGGAGATCGAAAAGTTGCACTCCAAGGGCACGAGCTACGACGACATCGCTGTGTTCTATCGCACCAACGCCCAGTCGCGTATCCTCGAAGATATGTTCCTGCGCGCGGGCGTGCCCTACAAGATCGTCGGCGGCACGCGATTCTTCGACCGCGCCGAGATCCGCGACGTCATGGCCTACCTCAAGATGATCGTGAACCCGGCCGACGAGATGAGCGTCAAGCGTGTCATCAACACGCCGCGCCGCGGCATCGGCTCCACCTCGATTCAAAAGATTGAGCAGCTGGCACGCGACAACCGCTGCTCGTTCTTCCAAGCCTGTGAGATCGCGTGCGCCGAGACGGGCATGTTTAGCGCCAAGGTGCGCAACGGCCTGTCGAGCTTTGTGTCGCTGGTGCGCGAGGGCCGGCGCATGGACGGCGAGCTCAAGGACGTCGTCGAGATGATTGTCGACAAGACAGGCCTGCTGCAGGCCTTCCGCGCCGAGGGCACCATGGAGTCCGAGAGTCGCGCCGAGAACATCCAGGAATTCCTGGGCGTCGCTGCCGAATTTGAGGAGACGCACGAGGATATCGAGGGTACGCTCGAGAGCTTGGAAGAGCTGCGCGCGGCTGGCGTTGCCGATGTGCCGGCCGGCGCCGAGTCCGAGCCCGTCGTGGTGAGTGCGCCTGCGCCTGAGCCGGGGCCGTCCGCTCCGGCATCCTCGTTTGAGGCACTTGTCGGCGCTCGTGACGCCGCGGGCTCCAATCCGCTCGATAGCTTGGCCGCTCCGGCGCTGTCTCCGCAGGATGCCCTGGCCGCCGCCATCGCGGGCAACGCGTATGCCGCGCCGACAGAGCTGCCCGCCGGTGCCGTGCATGCTGACGAGATTGAGCGCACCTACGGCCCGCTCACCTGCAAGGCGCTGCCCGCTCTCATGGAGTGGTTGGCCCTGCGTTCTGACTTGGATTCCCTGGCAGGCGAGACGCATGCCATCACCATGATGACCATTCACTCCGCCAAGGGCCTGGAGTTCCCCGCGGTGTTCGTGGCCGGCATGGAGGAAGGCATCTTCCCGCACGTGCACGACTTTGGCGGTAGTGACGATCCGGGCAAGCTCGAGGAGGAGCGTCGCTTGGCCTACGTCGCCATCACGCGTGCTCGCAAGCGCCTGTTCCTGACCTATGCGGCCACGCGTCGCACCTACGGCTCGACCTCTGCCAACCCGCGCTCTCGCTTCCTCAACGAGATTCCGTTTGAGGATATCGAGTTTAGCGGCATCGGTTCCGCCGGTTTTGAGGGCACGGGCTGGGAGAAGCGCGGCGACCGTCACGGCACCTTTGGCTCGGGCATGGGCTCGGATATGTATGGCGGCAAGGTGTTTGGCTCGCATACGCGCTCGACCGGCGGTTCCGGTTCGCGCGGCGGATCGAGCTTCGACGATTTCTTTGGCGGCAGCAGCTACGGGACCGAGCGCCATCGTGGGGTCTCGCCCGACGCCGGCCGTGTTGCCTCGACCTTTGGCTCGGGCGCACCGCGAGCCAAAAAGCCGTCGTCCAAGGTGTCGCCGACGGTGGAGCGCAAGGTCGATCGCGCTAGCGCATCGCAGGACTTTGCCGCAGGCGATACCGTGAGCCACAAGACCTTTGGCACAGGTACCGTGATCTCGGTTGTCGGAGACATGATCGAGGTTCAATTCGAAAAGACCGGCCAGACCAAAAAGCTAATGAAAGGTTTTGCACCGATCGTCAAGCTGTCGTAGTCTCGGCGGACCCGGGCGGGCGTATGGGGCAACATCGCCTGCTCGGGCAGTCCTGCGCAAGACGGAGAGCACATTAAGTGCTCTCCTTTGCGTGCGGAACTCGCGATCGATGTTGCCCCATACGCCCGCCCAGGTCCTTGGGTAACGCTGCTTGCGAACGTCGCTTTGCTCGTTCGCTTTTTGGTCTGGAGAGCCGGGTGGGCTGATATATATGGACAAGGGGCTCTCCCGTATGTGGACGGGAGAGCCCCTTGTTGCGTTTGGGTTGTTGTTGTGACCTAGAGGTGGCTGATGATCAGTTCCATCTTGCCTTCGAGGTCGATGGAGGTGACGGTGCTGGGGGCTAGTAGATGGCTTCCCTTGTGGACGGGGTCGCCGCAGATGGTGCCTTCGCCGTCGATGACCGACAGGCACATGAAGGGCCAGTGCTGGTCGAGGGTCTTGCTGCCGTCGACGCGCACGCGATCGACGGTGTAGCAGGGGTTGGACTCGAGCTCGGTCACGCCGTCGATCTCGGGTGCGGTCACGGTGCCGTCGGTCGGAGCCTGGACATCAAAATCGATGCAGTCGAGGCTCTGCTCAATGTGCAGAGGGCGAAGCTTGCCGTCGGTGCCGGGGCGGTCGTAGTCGTACAGGCGATAGGTCACGTCGCTCGACTGCTGCGTCTCCAAAATGAGCGTGCCGGTCTTGATGGCGTGCACGGTACCGGAATCAATCTGGAAAAAGTCGCCCTTGTGGATCGGCAGCACGTTGAGCATGTCGTCCCAGCGGCCGTCCTTGATCATCTGTGCGGCTTCGGCGCGGTCCTTGGCGCGCTGGCCGACGATGATCGTGGCACCGGGCTCGCAGTCCAGTACATACCAGCACTCGGTTTTGCCCAGGCTGCCGTTCTCGTGCTCGGCGGCGTACTCGTCGTTGGGATGAATCTGGATCGAAAGGTCGTCCTTGGCGTCCAGAATCTTAATGAGCAGCGGGAACTCCTTGCCCTCGCAGTCGCCAAAGAGCTCACGGTGCTCGGCCCACAGCCACGACAGCGTGTGGCCGGCATACGGGCCCTCCGCGATCTGGCAGTCGCCGTTGGGATGGGCAGAGATGGCCCAGCACTCACCGATGGGACCCTCGGGAATGTCGTAGCCAAACACGGTCTCCAGCTGGCGGCCGCCCCAGATCTTCTCGTGGAAGATCGGCGTGAGTTTAATCAAATCGGACATGTGCATACTCCCATAAGGTTGTGCGGGTGCCGCGTAAGACAGCTCAAAACGAGCACCCACCGGATTACGAAACTAGGCCAGCGTTACGTTGTGCAGCTCAAAGCGGTCGCCTACGTTGTGCGAGATAGAATATTCAAACGCGGTGCCGCTATCCAAGAAGCCAATCTGGTTGAGCTCGAGCAGGGGAGAGCCGGGTTTGGTGTCCAGGCGCTCAGCCTCTTCCTCGGTTGCCGCTACGGCGCGGATGGTGCGGTGGAAGCTCGAAATCTTCAGCCCGCATTGCTCGCGGATGAAGCTGTAGACCGATCCATACAGGTCTTTCTTTTTAAGGCCCGGTATCAGCTCGAGAGGCATGTAGGTGTACTCGATGACGATGGGCTTCTCGTTGACCTGGCGCACGCGCACGATGTGATAGGCAAAGTCGTCCTCGGCAATTCCCAGCTGAGTAGCGACGTCCGCCGGTGGATTGACAATCGAGAAATCGTAGACCACCGAGGTCACCTTCTCCCCGCGGTGCTCATACGAAAAACCCTGGGCGCGGTCATTTTTGCCCTGGAAAAATGCCTGATCGGGGAGACCCGCCGTGTCCTTAACGTAGGTGCCCGACCCGCGCCGGCTGGTGACAAGGCCCTCCTCGGTGATCTGCTCGATAGCTCGTTTGACGGTGATTTTGGAAACGCTATAGAGCTCGCAGAACTCAACGACGGTGGGTAGCTTGTCGCCCGGCTTAAGGGAGCCGTCCTCGATGCTTCGACGGATATCTGCAGCTATCGCCTCGTATTTGGGAATCATGGAACCTCCTTTCCGGCTTGATTGAGTACAGAAGAAAGTATAGTCAACACCTAAGCATCCCTATTGCGTTTTTGAAAAGTTCGAGAAAGGTTTAATTAAAAAACGCTTCTCTTTAAAAACTAGAGCGCTCTAAATGAATATGCATTCGAATAATGTGGTATTGAGCAAATTGATCGACTCGAGGATGGGGTTGAGCCGTTTTACCGCCCAACGAACCAAATACCATGCCCTGCGTTTTCACAGATAAAACCTGCCAAAACAAACCTGTCCCTTTTTGGCAGGTTTTTGCCTTGGGAGCGGTACCATACAGGCAATGTTTAAACGAGAAAGGCGGGCTCCCATGGAACCTAAGCAGTATTACATCGGCATCGACGTCGGCGGCACTTCGGTTAAGGAGGGCCTGTTCGACGAGGATGGTAACCTGCTGGCCAAGGCCAGCGTGCCCACGCCGCCTATCGTTGACGCCGCGGGCTTTGCCGCGGTGACCGAGGCTATCGACCAGGTGGTCGCCAAGGCCCAGATTCCGCGCGCCTTTGTGGCGGGTATTGGCCTGGCCGTTCCGTGCCCCATCCCGGCATCGGGCGATGCCAAGGTCAAGGCCAACATTGCCATTAACCTGCCCGAGCTAAGAGTCGCCATTCAGGAGCACTGCCCCGACGTGGTTGTTAAATACGAGAACGATGCCAACGCCGCTGCCATGGGCGAGGCCTGGCTCGGCTCTGCCAAGGGCGTACAGAACGTGGTGATGGTCACCATTGGTACCGGCGTGGGTGGCGGCGTTATCGTCAACGGCGACGTGGTGTCGGGCGTTGTGGGCGCCGGCGGCGAGATTGGCCACATGTGCCTGAACCCCGAAGAGGAGCGCACCTGCGGCTGCGGCGGACATGGCCACCTGGAGCAGTATTCCAGCGCCACCGGCGTGGTGAGCAACTACCTTGCCGAGTGCAAAAAGGCCGGCGTCGAGCCCATCGAGCTCACTGGGCCTTCTGATTCCAAGGACGTGTTCCAGGCCTGCCGCGAGGGCGACAAGCTCGCGCTGGCCGCGGCCGATACCATGGCCGACTATCTCGGCCGCGCACTGGCGCTTATCGCCAACGTGGTTGATCCCGAGATGTTCCTCATCGGCGGCGGCGCCTCCGCCTCGGCCGATGTCTACCTCGACAAGGTCCGCGAGCACTTTAAGCAGTACGCGCTTTCCGCCTCGCGCGAGACGCCCATTAAGGTCGCTTCGCTCGAAAACGACGCCGGCATCATCGGTGCCGCCTACGTAGCCCTGCGCGCCGCCGGCAAATAGTTGGTGCAAGGGGGACAGGTTACTTTGCACCAACATGGTGCAAAAGGGACAGCCTTGGCCCCCGTGCCTGCGCCCCAAAATATGCCGTGGCCCTTCCGTCTGCGAAGGCTCGGCATCGGCGTGCTACCATAGCTACGTCCAAGTACACATATCAAGTGGAGGATATCCATGGCAAACGTTCTTGTCTTTGGTCACCAGAACCCCGATAACGACGCCATCATGAGCGCCGTCGTCCTGTCCCAGCTGCTCAACCAGGTTGAGTATGCCGGCAACACCTACGAGGCCTGCGCCCTTGGTCAGCTTCCGGCCGAGTCCGCCAAGCTGCTTGCCGACGCCGGCATTGCCGAGCCCCGCGTGATCGAGTCCGTCGAGGCCGGTCAGCTCGTCGTTCTCACCGACCACAACGAGTCTGCCCAGTCCGTCGCCGGTCTTAAGGACGCCACGGTCTTTGGCGTTGTCGACCATCACCGCATCGGCGACTTCGAGACCGCCGGCCCGCTGCATTACATCTGCCTGCCCTGGGGCTCCAGCTGCACCATCGTCACCAAGCTCGCCGGCGTGCTCGGCGTTGAGCTTTCCGACGTCCAGGCCAAGCTGCTGCTCTCGGCCATGATGACCGACACGCTCATGCTCAAGAGCCCCACCACCACCGATGTCGACCGCGCCGTCGCCGCCAAGCTCGGCGAGCAGGTGGGCGTCGACCCGGTCAAGTTTGGCATGGAGGTCTTCCTCACCCGTCCGTCCGGCTCCTTCACCGCAGCCGAGATGGTCGGCAACGACATCAAGATGTTCGAGCCTGCTGGCAAGAAGCTGCTCATCGGCCAGTACGAGACTGTCGACAAGACCCGCGCACTCGGCATGATCGACGAGATCCGCGAGGCCATGCGCGCCTACGCCGCCGAGAAGGGTGCCGACGGCATCGTCCTGTGCATCACCGACATCATGGAGGAGGGCTCGCAGGTCCTGCTCGAGGGCGAGACTGAGGCCGCTCAGAAGGGCCTGGGCATTGCCGACGAGCACGACGGCGTCTGGATGCCGGGTGTCCTCTCCCGTAAGAAGCAGGTCGCTGCCCCCATCATGGCCGCCTGCTAGGTTTAGTTGACCAAACGCTACGACCGGATCGCGGACGCCCCGCGCTCCGGTCGTTTTTTGTGCGCGGCGCCGCGTCGTCTCTTGGACAGGCGCGCCCGTGTCGTTGAGCAAATAATGTTCAACCTGTGGTTCCGCTTTTCGGCCACGCCTGCGTGCTTGTCGTGCAGGGTAGGCTAGATGCAAGCGTAATACGTTGGAGCGCGGCGCCGCCACTTGGGCGGGCCGTGCTTTTTTAAGACGGGAGCTTTCCCGTGAAAGGAGCCGCCCATGGCAGCAACTGAGCAGCTGTTCAACGTTCGTGAGCGCAAGCGCTTTGAGCGTCACGACATCTGGGAACGCATCGCCGAGAACGGCACGATTTCCGCCGCCGTCATGGTCTTCGCCGCCATCGCCGCCGTCATCTGCGCCAATACCGATGCCTACGAGGCCATCCATCACTTTTTGGAGACCCCGCTGTATGTGGGCCTGGGCAACCTTACGGCCGGTCTCACCGTCGAGCTTTTCGTCAACGACTTCCTCATGGCGATTTTCTTTTTGCTGGTGGGCATTGAGCTTAAGTACGAGATGACAGTTGGCGAGCTCAAAAACCCGCGCCAGGCCATGCTTCCCATGCTGGCGGCCGTGGGCGGCGTCGTCGTTCCCGCCTGCATCTACCTGATCTTTAACCATGCCGGCGCCCGCAACGGTTGGGCCATTCCCATGGCAACCGATATTGCCTTTGCGTTGGGCGTGCTGTCGCTTTTGGGCAATCGCGTGCCCAACGGCGTGCGCGTGTTCTTCTCGACGCTCGCCATCGCCGACGACCTCATCTCCATCGCCGCCATCGCCATCTTCTACGGTCAGAGCCCCAATCCGTTTTGGTTGGGCGCCGCCGCGCTTGTGACCTGCGCGCTCGTGTGGCTCAACAAGACGCAGCATTACCGCCTTGCCCCGTATTCGGTGCTGGGCCTGCTGCTGTGGTTCTGCATGTTCAAGAGCGGCGTGCACGCTACGCTTGCCGGCGTCATCTTGGCCTTTACCATCCCGGCCAAGTGCGGCGTCAAGCTCGATAGCCTCACCGATTGGTTGGGCGAGTGCCTGCCGCTGCTCGATGACCGCTACGATGACGAGGCACACATCCTGGGCCAGCATGACTTTACCGTCTCGACCACCAAGGTCGAGCGCGTCATGCACCGCGTGACCCCGCCGCTCATTCGCATGGAGCGTCTGATCTCCACGCCGGTCAACTTTGTGATCCTGCCGATCTTTGCGTTCGTGAACGCACAGGTTCGCCTAGTGGGCGTGGACATGAGCACGCTACTCACCGACCCGGTGACGCTCGGCGTGTACTTTGGCATGCTGCTGGGCAAGCCGATCGGCATCTTTGGTATGACGTTTGCCCTGGTTAAGCTCAAGATCTCCGAGCTGCCGCGCAACGTTAACTGGCACATGATTGCCGGTGTGGGCATTCTGGGCGGCATCGGCTTTACCATGTCAATTCTCATCAGCGGCCTTGCCTTCCCGACGGCCCAGTTTGAGGTCCTGGCCGCAAAGGCCGCCATTCTTGCCGGATCCGTTACCGCCGCGGTGCTGGGCATGATCTACATGAGTGTGGTCTGCAAGCACCCCGCGTCCAAGGACGAGTAAGGGCACAAACAAGTTTGAAAACGCCGCCTGTGAACACCATCACAGGCGGCGTTTTAGTCATTGGGGACAGACTTAAATGACTACCCAAGTGCCGGCAGGTTGGGACTACTCATTTAAGTCTGTCCCCAATGAGTGGTTCTATTCCACGGTGCCGTAGATGGCGCCCCAGCCGTGGGCGGCCAAGGCGGAGTTGAGCTGGTCGCAGAGTGACTGGCGGTCGTAATAGCCGGGCGGTAGCAGGTTGACGATTTCCATGAGATCGGGCGCCAGGTCCAAGATTTCGGCCTGTACGATCAGGTCCAGGCGGTCGATGGCATGGCGGTCGTAAAACAGCCCGTCGACCAGGCGCTGCAGGTCGCCGAATTCCTCGGCCCTAAACGATCCGTACTCCATAGTGCCTCCTTGGGCGCCCCACGCCGCCATGCGCGGCGATTCGTAATTCATTGCGATGAACTTAATCTATCACGGCTTCATACCGTTGTGGCGGTGGCGGTCTATACTTAGACGAACTGCAACGTACCGCTTCGCGAAAGGTCGCACCCATGCAGACGATCTACCAGAAGATGGAAACCACCGAACTCGATGCCGCCATCGAGGCGCTCAAAGCCGAGGTCGCCGAGGTCAAGGCCAAGGGCCTGGCGCTCGACATGGCCCGCGGCAAGCCGTCGCCCTCCCAGGTGGACATCTCTCGACCTATGCTCGATATCCTCAATGCCGATGCCGATCTGCACGACGGCAACGTCGACTGCTCCAACTACGGCTGCTTTGAGGGCATTCCCTCGGCACGCAAGCTAGCGGGGGAGTTCCTGGGGTGCCCTGCCGAGCAGACGCTCGTGCTGGGCTCGTCGAGTTTGCTGATTGAGCATGACATCGCCGGTATGTTCTGGCGTTGCGGCTCGTGCGGCAGCGAGCCCTGGGACGCCTACGAGGCCGCGCACGACGGCAAGAAGGTCAAGTTCCTGTGCCCCGTTCCCGGCTACGATCGCCACTTTGGCATCACCGCCGACTTGGGCATCGAGAACGTCCCCGTCGCGATGACCGACAACGGCCCCGACATGGACGAGGTTGAGCGCCTGGTTGCCGCCGACGATTCCATCAAGGGCATCTGGTGCGTGCCCAAGTATTCCAACCCCACGGGCATCACCTTTAGCGAGGACACTGTGCGCCGCCTGGTCGAGATGCCCACGGCCGCGCCCGATTTCCGCATCTTTTGGGACAACGCTTACTGCGTGCACGACCTGTACGACGAGACCGACGAGCTCGCAAATATCTTTGACCTCGCTCGCGCGGCGGGCACCGAGGATCGCGTGGTGGCCTTTGCCTCGACGTCCAAGATCACCTTCCCGGGCGCCGGCATCGGCTTTATTGGTGCGAGCCCCGCGGTTATCGCCGAGTTCTCCAAGCGCCTGAAGGCCGGCCTCATCAGCGCCGACAAGCTCAACCAGCTGCGTCACGTGCGTTTCCTTCCCACCATCGAGGCGGTCAAGGAGCACATGAAAAAGCATGCCGAGTTCCTGCGCCCGCGCTTTGAGGCCGTTGAGCGTAAACTCACCGAGGGCTTGGGCAACACGGGTTGCGCCACTTGGACTCATCCCCATGGCGGCTACTTTGTGAGTTTCGATGGCCCCGAGGGCTCGGCCCAGAAGGTCGCCGCGCTTTGTGCCGACCTGGGCGTCAGGCTCACGCCGGCTGGTGCCACCTGGCCTTATGGCAAGGATCCGCGCGACACCAACATCCGCATCGCGCCGAGCTATCCCACGGTCGAGGACCTGGAGGCCGCGCTCGATGTGCTGGTGCTGGCTGTCAAGCTCGTCGCTGCCGAGCTTGCGCGTGCCGAGCGCGCCTAACGCGTAGGGCCCCGCAAGTCCGCGCCTAGTACTATCCGCACTTTCGATACGTAAAGGAGCGTATACATGGATTTGGGTATTTCCACCAACCCCACGCCAGAGCTCTACACCATTAAGGTGACCGGTGAGATCGATATCTCTAACGCCGATAGCCTGCGCAATGCCATCGACCTGGCGCTCGAGCAGCCCACTGAGGCCGTTGAGCTCGATTTTGCCCAGGTGAGCTACATCGATTCGACGGGCATTGGCGTGCTTGTGGGCGCCGCACACCACGCAGCTGATCATGGTAAGCGTTTTAGCTGCGTCAACGTGCAGCCCCCGGTGATGCGCGTGGTTCAGCTGTTGGGCGTCGACCAGGAGATTTCGATCACCGCTGCATAATCTTTGCCCCCAAAAGGGCGTGCCGTTTGGCATATGTTTGTGATGCGCTCGGACGTTTTGGCGTCCGGGCGCTATACTTGACCGAATGAATAGACGAGTTCCGGCCGAATGGCGCGGTGCGGGCTCGACTCACATCGAGCCTTGGAGGTATGTGTGTTTGGTATTGGAGAGGGTGAGCTCGCGATCATCGTGGTCTTCGGCTTTTTGCTGTTTGGCCCGGATAAGCTCCCGCAGATGGGCCGCACGATCGGCCGTGCCATCCGTCAGTTCCGCGAGACGCAGGAAAAGATGACGGCCGTTGTTCAGTCCGAGATTATCGATCCGGTGAGCGAGGCCGCGTCGGCCCCGGTCAAGCCCAAGAAGGCCGCTGCGACCGACGACGATTCCGATGCGGACGAGGATGCCGCCGAGACGGCAGCGCCCGCCAAGAAGGAGACCTTTGCCGAGCGTCGCGCCCGTCTTGCTGCCGAGAAGGCCGCAAGCGAGGGTGCTGCTGAGGGCGAAGGCGCTGTTGATGAGGCCGAGGGTACAGAGCCTGCTGCTGCCGTCGAGCCCGAGCCTGCTGCAGAGCCCGAGCCCGAGCCGGCAGAGCCCACGACGGCTGACCTCTACGCCCGTCGTCCCCGCAAACGCAAGGCCGTCGTCGACCAGCTCGCTCGCGAGCTCGAGGTCGAGGACGATGCCGAGGCTGCTGCCGCCGACGCCCCGAAGGGAGGCGATGAGTAATGCCGATCGGACCTGCGCGCATGCCGCTCTTCGATCACCTGGGAGAGCTTCGTCGCCGCCTGACTATCGTGGTCGTATCGGTGTTTGCCGCCGCTATCGTGCTGTATTTCGCCACGCCTGTGGTGCTCGATATCCTGGAAGACCCCATCCGCTCCTTTGTGCCGGACGGTAAGTTCTACATCACCACCACGCTCGGCGGCTTTGGCCTGCGCTTCTCGCTGGCCATCAAGATGGCCGTGGTCATGTGCACGCCCATGATCATCTGGCAGATCCTGGCATTTTTCCTGCCGGCACTGCGCCCCAACGAGCGCAAGTGGGTTGTGCCCACGGTGCTCGCCTCGACGGTTCTGTTCTTCCTGGGTGCCATCTTCTGCTACTTCATCATCATCCCGGCGGGCTTTGAGTGGCTCATCGGCGAGACCTCGGCCGTCGCTACGGCGCTGCCCGACCTGGAGAACTACGTCAACATGGAGCTGCTCTTTATGATCGGCTTTGGCGTGGCGTTTGAGCTGCCGCTCATCATCTTCTATCTGTCCGTCTTTCACATCGTGTCCTATGCGGCCTTCCGCAGCGCCTGGCGCTACGTGTACGTGGGCCTGCTCGTGGGCTCGGCTGTGATCACGCCCGACGGCTCGCCCGTTACGCTGGGCCTTATGTACGGTGCCCTGCTTTCGCTCTACGAGATCTCGCTCGCCATTGCCCGCGTGGTCATTACCGCGCGCGAGGGCAAGGAGGGCCTGTTCGTGAGCCGTCTGGACCTGTTCTCGGACGACGAGGACGACGAGGAGTAAAACGGTATGCACGAGGTTGGCATTGTCAACGGCATACTCGATACAGTGATTCGCGCGGCGCGTGGGGCGGGGGCCTCGCGCGCCGTTTTGGTAACGCTGCGTATCGGGGATATGACCGAGGTCGTGCGCGAGGCGCTCGACTTTGCGTGGGGGACGTTTCGCGACGAGGACCCGCTCACGCGCGGCTGCGAGCTTGCCGTGGAGGAGGTCCATCCACAAAGCGAGTGCCTGGACTGCGGCGAGGTCTTTGAGCACGACCGTTTCCATTGTCGCTGCCCCCAGTGTGGCGGCGCCAACGTGCGCCTGCTGCACGGCCGCGAGCTCGATATCGCAAGTATCGAAATCGAAACCCCCGACGATTAGCCCGCTAGCCATCTGGTGATGGGGTATAAAGGAGCCAAAGTAAGGAGCGCTAAGTATGGCCGAGAAAACGATTGATATCGCGTCGCCGATCCTGTCGCGCAACGAGCGCCTGGCAGATCAGCTGCGTCAGCGATTTAATGAGGCAGGCACCTACGTGATCAATGTGCTGTCGAGCCCCGGCTCGGGTAAGACCACCACGATTCTGGGCACCAACGAGCGCCTGCGCGACAAGGCCGGCCTACGCTGTGCCGTCATCGAGGGCGATATCGCCTCGGATGTCGACGCCATCACCATGAAGGAAGCCGGCATGCCCGCCATCCAGATCAACACGGGCGGCCTGTGCCACCTCGAGGGCAACATGATCATGGAGGCCGTCGACGCCTTCGACCAGGCCGTCGGTCTGGAGAACATCGACGTCATCTTTATCGAAAATGTGGGTAACCTGGTCTGCCCGGTCGACTTTGACCTGGGCGAGAACCTGTCCATCATGATCCTCTCGGTGCCCGAGGGCGACGACAAGCCCATCAAGTACCCGGGCATCTTCCAGCACGCCGGCGCGCAGCTGCTCAATAAGGTCGACGTGGCCCCGGCTTTCGATTTTGACATGGATAGGTATACTAAGACACTCGATGACCTCAATCCGCAGGCGCCGCGGTTTGCCGTGAGCGCGCGCAAGGGCGAGGGCATGGATGCCTGGTGCGATTGGCTCATCGGGCAGATTGAGCAAGCAAGGGCGTAAGTCGGCCGCCAAGAGGGCGGGCGCAGCCGCAGACACACGAGATAGGAGCCTCTTTTGAAGCTCATCATCGCTGAGAAAAACGACGCCGCGCGTCAGATCGCCGAGCGTCTGTCCACGGGCAAGCCCAAAAAGGACAAGGTGTACAACACCGCCATCTACCGTTTTGAGTGGAAGGGCGAGGAGTGCGTGACGATCGGCCTTGCCGGTCACATCCTGGCACCCGATTTTTGCGACAGTGTGCTGTTCGATAAAAAGTTGGGCTGGTATTCGGTCACGGAGGACGGCGAAATGCTGCCGGCCGATATGCCCGATGGCCTGGCCCGCCCGCCGTACGACACCAAGCGCAAGCCGTTCCTTGCCGATGGCATTTCCATCAAGGGCTGGAAGCTCGAGAGCCTGCCCTATCTCACCTGGGCGCCCGTCATTAAGCTTCCGGCCGAGAAAGAGCTCATCCGCTCGCTTAAGAACCTCGCCAAAAAGTCCGACAGCGTCATCATCGCCACGGACTTCGATCGCGAGGGCGAGCTGATCGGTTCGGACGCCCTCAACAAGGTGCGCGAGGTGGCGCCCGACTTGCCGGTCGCCCGCGCCCAGTATTCTTCGTTTACCAAGGCCGAGATCACGCAGGCCTTCGATAACCTTGTCTCGCTCGACCAGAACCTGGCCGACGCCGGCGAGAGCCGTCAGCACATCGACCTCATTTGGGGTGCGGTGCTCACGCGCTACCTGACGCTCGCCAAGTTTGGCGGCTTTGGCAACGTGCGTTCCGCCGGCCGCGTGCAGACGCCGACGCTTGCCCTGGTGGTCGAGCGCGAGCGCGAGCGCATGGCGTTTGTGCCCGAGGACTATTGGCAGATTCGCGGCATGGGCGCCGCGCAAGGCGCTGCCGAGGACGATCGCTTTAAGATCGCGCACAAGACGGCGCGCTTTACCGACAAGGATGCTGCTGAGACGGCGTACGGTCACGTTGACGGCGCTACGACGGCAACCGTCGCCGCGGTGACCAAGCGCTCGCGTAAGCAGCAGCCGCCCACGCCGTTTGCGACGACCTCGCTGCAGGCTGCCGCCGCGGCCGAGGGCATCTCGCCTGCGCGTACGATGCGCATCGCCGAGTCCCTCTACATGGCCGGTCTCATCAGCTACCCGCGTGTCGATAACACCGTGTATCCCGCGACGCTCGATCTGGGCGCCGTGGTGAGCGACCTGGCAAAGATCAACCCGGCGCTGGCGCCCGTGTGCAAAAAGGTGCTCGCCGGCCCCATGAAGCCCACGCGCGGCAAGGTCGAGACCACCGACCACCCGCCTATCTACCCCACGGGCGAGGGCGATCCGTCCACGCTCGACGGCGGCCAGCGCAAACTCTATGACCTCGTCGCCCGTCGCTTCCTGGCAACGCTCATGGGGCCCGCGACCATCGAGAACACCAAGCTCGAGCTCGACGTCAACGGCGAGCCGTTCGTGGCTTCGGGCGACGTGCTCGTGACCCCGGGCTTCCGCGAGGCATATCCGTACGGCCTCAAGCGCGACGAGCAGATGCCGCCGCTTGAGCAGGGCGACACGGTCGACGTGTTCGACATTAAGCTCGAGGCCAAGCAGACCGAGCCGCCCGCGCGCTACAGCCAGGGCAAGCTCGTGCAGGAGATGGAAAAGCGCGGCCTGGGCACCAAGTCCACGCGCGCGAGCATCATCGAGCGCCTGTATGCCGTGCGCTATCTCAAAAATGATCCCGTTGAGCCGAGCCAGCTGGGCATCGCCATCATCGACGCGCTGTCGCAGTTTGCCCCGCGCATCACGAGCCCCGATATGACCAGCGAGCTCGACGGCGACATGACCCGCGTGGAGCGCGGCGAGGATACCGAAGAGCATGTCGTGACACACTCGCGCGCGCTGCTGGCCGGCGTGCTCGACGAGCTGCTCAAGCATACGCAGGAGCTGGGCGACGCCATCAGCGACGCCGTCACGGCCGATGCGCGCGTGGGCGCCTGCCCCAAGTGCGGCAAGGACCTGGTTATGAAGACGAGCGCCAAGACCCGCGGCAGCTTTATCGGCTGCATGGGTTGGCCCGACTGCGACGTGACCTATCCGGTGCCGAGTGGCGTCAAGGTGAGCCCGCTCGAGGGCGAGGCCGCCGTGTGCCCCGAGTGCGGCGCGCCGCGCATCAAGTGCCAGCCATTCCGCCAGAAGGCCTTCGAGATCTGCGTGAACCCCACGTGCCCCACCAACTACGAGCCCGATCTTAAGGTGGGCGAGTGCAAGGTGTGTGCCGAGGCCGGACGTCACGGCGACCTGATCGCGCACAAGAGCGAGAAGAGCGGCAAGCGCTTTATCCGCTGCACCAACTACGATGACTGCGGCGTGAGCTATCCGCTGCCGGCGCGCGGCAAGCTCGAGGCGACGGGCGAGACCTGCCCCGAGTGCGGCGCCCCCATCGTGGTGGTCAACACGGCGCGCGGTCCGTGGCGTATCTGCGTCAACATGGACTGCCCGACCAAGGAGAAGAAGCCCGCCCGCGGTCGCAAGACCACAACCAAGGCGAGCACGGCAAAGAAGACGACGGCTAAGAAAGCCACTGCCGCCAAGAAGACGACCGCGAAGAAGTCGACTGCCAAGAAAGCAGCCTCCGACAAGTAACGGCGCGGTCGAAACATTGCCTAAAAAACGAGCGAGGACCCCACGATCCTCGCTCGTTTTTTTGACCGGCAGTTAGGGACGTTCCTTTTCTGCCGGCAGTTTAGGAACGTCTCTAACTGCCGGCTCGGGAACGACAAAGCGCTAGTTCACCTCGACGGGTTTGGCGCCGGGATAGCGCTCCTCAAAGTCTAGGCGGTACTTATTGTCATTGGTACCCGCCACGTTGTCGCGCGACAGCGGCGCCACGATCTCATTCTTGTGGTCCGCAGGCTTGGCGTATTTCAGGCTGATCTCCCAGGCATCACAGATTGCGTCAATGCGGTGATCCAGGTCGTCGTACAGGGCGATGATGTCCTTCCAGGAGCTGTAGTTCTTGGAGCTCGTCGGGACGTCCAGGTCCTCGACGATGTCGTAATACTGCTCGATGGTGTCCTCCGTGCGCTCGGCGACGTCGGCGAGATTTTGACGGGTGGTTCGATCCTCTTCCAGATAGTTGCCGTTGAAGTTCTGCGCGCAGCCACGGACCTGGCTGTCGAGATCTTCGAGCAGGTCGTAGTATTCGCTCAGGCGACGGTAGAGGTTCTGCTCGGAGAGCGTTGCTTCGCCGCCATCCTCGTCGCCATCGTCATCATCGTCGTACAGGCTGTTGGGATCGCCGAGAGGCTTTAGGTCATCGTCGTCGACGTCATGGTGCAGCTTAGCTACCGCGGCAGTCGTCTGCGTGGCGGCGTTGTCGAAAGGCTTGATCACAAAGAAAACGACCAGGGCGATGATGATCGCCACCAGCACAACAATAACGGCGATAAGCGGCCCGGTGCCGCTCTTTTTGGGAGCGGGGGTCTGTGGCGAAGCGGGCGCGTATGCGGGAGCCGGCTGCTGTTGGGGCGAGCCGCTCGCGACGGGTATGCGCTGCGTGGTCTCGACGGCCTCGGTCCTTGCGGCAGGGTCGGGGCTATAGGCGAGGGAGTCATCCGCCTTGGCTTGCGGCGTATCAAGGGAGCCGGTCTGCTCAAAAGCGGGCTGGCTATCGCTTGCGGCTGTTTGCTCAACGGGTGCACCGCATGAGGTGCAGAACTTGGCATCATCTGCAAGAAGCTTGCCGCACGAGGCGCAATACCGAGACATTGCCACTCCTTTCGCCACATTTCAATGCAATACGACGATTATACCCAGCATCCAAAATTCCCCATCATAAGTTGCGGCGAAATAGGGACTGTTTGGCGGTCTCAGAGCTTCAATCAGTCCCTATTTCACCGCAACTTTGGAAAGGCGCCTTTAGCCATTGGGGACGCGCCGAGCACTGGGGTATCATGGCTTGGTTGATATATCTGCATTTACGCGCCTTGTAGGAAGGGGCTGCGCCCATGGCTTTTGAGCCTGCTCAACATAGCTTTATCACGCTCGAGGGCGTCGACGGTGCCGGCAAGTCCACGCAGGCGCGCCTGCTTGCCCGCGCGCTCGAACTCGCTGGCTATCAGGTCGTAACTCTGCGCGAGCCGGGTGGCACTGCCATCAGCGAAAAGATTCGCGCCCTGCTGCTCGACCCCGCCAACACGGCGATGGGCGATACCTGCGAGCTGTTGCTCTACGAGGCTGCGCGTGCCCAGTTGGTGCACGAGGTCATAGCCCCCGCCCTTGCGGCCGGCAAGGTGGTCCTGTGCGATCGCTTCTACGATTCCACGACCTGCTACCAGGCATTTGCCGACGGCCTCGATCGCCAGATGGTGCGCGACGCCAACAACCTGGCCGTCGCGGGAACGCACCCGGCGCTCACACTCGTCTACCACATCACGCCCGAGCAGGCGGCGCTACGCATGGCAGCCCGTGGCGCGGCAGATCGCATGGAGGCTAAGGGCATGGCATTCCAGGAGCGTGTCTACGAGGGGTTTTGCGCAATTGCTGCCGAGGAGCCAGACCGCGTAAAGCTCATCGACGCCACTACGACCGTCGAGGAAGTCTTCGAGAAGACGGTCGAGCAGGTTCGCGCGTACGGTCTCGACATTCCGCAGGAAGCCGTCGCCGCCGCGCTTGCCAAGGAGGCCGAGTAACATGGCCCCCGCTCAGGCAAGCCTGCTGGCCAAGCTCGACACCCAAGAGCGCGTGCGTGACTTTTTGACCAATGCCGTCGCTAGCGGTCGCGCATCGCACGCCTACCTGTTTTTGGGCGCTCCCGGCGCGGGCAAGCTCGACGCCGCGTGGGCGCTCGCCCAAGCCTTCCTGTGCGAGCAGAATGGCTGCGGCTCATGCGATAGCTGCGTGCGCGTCGCCCGCCATACGCACCCCGACGTGCACTATTACACGCCCGAGAGCGCCACGGGTTACCTCATTGCCCAGACCCGCGAGCTGCTCGATGACGTGCCACTGGCGCCCATCCGTGCCAAGGCCAAGGTCTACATCATCGACCGTGCCGAGCAACTGCGTGCCAACACCGCCAACGCACTGCTCAAAACGCTCGAGGAGCCGCCCGAGGGCGTTATGTTTATCTTGCTGGGCACCTCGGCCGACGTGATGCTGCCCACTATCGTGAGTCGTTGCCAGTGTGTGCCGTTTCGGCTGGTATCGCCCGCCGTCGCCGCGCAGGCCGTGAGCCGCGCCACCGGTCAGGACCCTGCGCGTTGCCGCATGGCGGTCGCCGTGGCGGGAAGCCCCACACGCGGCATCGAGTTTCTTAAGAGCGCCGAGCGCCAGGACGCCCGCCGTCAGATGGTCCGTGCCATCGACTCACTCATTGCCGCCGACGAGGCCGACGTGCTCAGTCGCGCCAAGTCGCTCATCGTCGCCGTCAAGGCGCCGCTTGCCGAGGTCAAGTCCACGCAGGAAAAGGTACTCGAGCAAAACGCCGACTACCTGTCGCGTGGAGCATTGAAGCAGCTTGAGGACCGCAACAAGCGCGAACTCAACGCGCGCGAGCGTTCGGGTATCATGGAAGCGCTGGCGAGCGCGCGGACGCTCATGCGCGACGTGCTGCTGACACTTCAGGACGAGGCAGCCGACGTGGTGAACGAGGACGTGCGCGACACGATCGGTCGGCTTGCCGCCGCGACCAATGTTGCGGGTGCCACCCAGGCGCTCGAGGCGGTCGCGACCGCCGAGCGCAACATCGCCAGAAACGTTACTCCCCAGCTGGCCATCGAGGTCATGCTGTTCGATATCAGGAAGGCACTGAAATGCCGTTAGTCGTACCCGTTAAGTTTACCTACGCCTCGCGCGACCTGTGGTTTGACCCGCAGGACCTGGATATCCTCGAGGCAGATTACGCTATTTGCTCCACCGAGCGCGGAACCGAGATCGGCCTGGTCACGGCTGATCCCTTCGAGGTACCGCAAGACGAGATCGGTCAGCCGCTCAAGCCCGTGCTGCGTGTGGCGAGCGACATCGACCTGCAGCTTGCCGACGACCTGGCCATCCAGGGTGACGAGGCCATGGTCGATTTCCGCCGTCTGGTCAAAGAGCTCGACCTCGAGATGAAGCCGGTCGGCGTCGAGTACCTGTTTGGCGGCGAGAAGGCCGTGTTCTACTTTGCCGCCGAGGAGCGCGTCGATTTTCGCCAGCTCGTCAAGGATCTGTCCTCGACGCTGCACATTCGCGTCGACATGCGCCAGATCGGCGTGCGCGACGAGACTCGCCTGGTGGGCGGCTATGCCCAGTGCGGCCAGGAGCTCTGTTGCACGCGCTTTGGCGGACAGTTTGAGCCCGTCTCGATCCGCATGGCAAAAGAGCAGGACCTGCCGCTCAATTCCTCCAAGATCAGCGGCGTTTGCGGCCGCCTGATGTGCTGCCTGCGCTATGAGTTCGAAGCGTACAAGGACTTTAAGAGCCGTGCGCCCAAAAAGAAGACGCTCATCGATACGCCGCTCGGCAAGGCGCGTATTCAGGAATATGACACGCCGCGTGAGCAGCTGGTGCTGCGCCTGGAGAACGGCAAGGTCTTTAAGGTCAACCTGGCCGATATGACCTGCTCGGAGGGCTGCAAAAAGAAGGCCGCCGAGCAGGGCTGCAACTGCCGCCCCGACTGCGTGACGCGCGACGTGCTCGAGCGCATCGAGTCGCCCGAGATGCGCCTGGCGCTCATGGAGCTCGACCGCGAGAACGGCGTCGACGTGGGCGATGGCCTGTCGAGCGCCGACCGTCTGGCCGGTACGTCGATGCCCAAGCGCCGTCGTCGCGATGCCGATTCCGATGCTCGCGCCGGTCAGGGGCAGGGCGAGGGCCGTGGCCGCGGAAAGGGCCGTGGCAATGCCGCAACGCCTGAGGCCGAGGAGGCCGCCGGTGGCCGTCGTCGTCGCAAGCGCGCGGGCTCGGGCGATGCTGCCGAGGCTGCAGCCGCGGGCAAGAACGCCTCTCGCGAGCGCGAGGTTCAGCAACCCCAGCAGCAGAATCGCGGCGGTGGCATGAACCCCACACGTCGCCGCCGCCGTCATCTGTCGAGCGAGGAGCGCGAGGACGCCTTCCGCGCCGCAGCTGCTCGCGAGGCTGGTGCCGCTTCCAAGGGCGCCTCGGCCTCCGATGCGTCTGCCGACAAGGGCGGCAAGTCACGTGGCGAGGATGAGCGCGCGCCGCGTCCGCGCCGTCGCCATTCCTCGGGCGCGCAGCAGAAGCCTTCAGTGCCCTCCGTGGCCGATCAGGTCTCGGATGGCGAGGTCAAGGTCACGCGCCGTCGTCCCGGAGATGGCGGGGGAGCGGCTGCTAAGGCTTCGCGTGGCGCCGCTCGCGACGAGCGCGAGCCGCGCGAGGATCGCGGTGGCGAGGGCTCGGCCGACCAGGGCCAAAAGCGCCGTCGCCGTCGCCGTTCCCGCAAGCCGCGCCAGGATGGTGGCGAGGGCTCGACCCCGTCTTCGTCTGCACCACAACCGCCCGCCGGCGAATAACGCCCGCGAGCGGATTTTGCTCGCCTTGCCCCGAGCGCATCGGGGTATCATAGCGCTGAATCAACAACCCTCCCTGCGACCGAACGTAGGGAGGGTTGTGTCTTGAAGAGCCATCTGAACATATTGAGCCGTCTGCAAGGTGCCGGCATCCTACCGTTTGCGGACGAATCGCTATCGTTTGCCGAGCAGGCGGCGCACGAGGCGCTTGAGGCGTTGTCGCCAACACGATGTGCCGGCTGCGAGCGCGCCGGTACGCTTATTTGCCAAGACTGCCTGGCTGCGCTCACGCTCATCGACCCACGTCATAGCTGTACCCGATGCGGCGCCCCGTTTGGGGATTTGCTGTGCACTGAGTGTTCGGTCGAGGGCACGTCCTCGGCAATGGCGGAGGCGCTCGACCGCTGCCTGGCGTGCTCCGTCTATGCGCATCCGCTGCCGCGCATCATTAAAGCGTACAAGGACGCGGGCGAGCGACGCCTGGCGCCGTATCTGGCGGAGCTGCTCTACGACACCGCCCTGCATGCCCAGGTCGTAGCGCCCGAACGCTTAGGAGGTGTGCTGTCCGGTGCGGATGCGGTGGTGTTTGTGCCTGCGACGGCGGCAGCGTTTCGGCGGCGTGGCTTTGATCATATGGAGGCCATTGCGCGCCCATTTTGCGAGCTGTCGGGTGTTCCCCTGCTCGATGCCCTCGTCAAGTACGGGCATGGCGACCAGCGCGAACTCGGTCGTGAGGAGCGTCGCGAGCGTGCCCAAGGCATGTACGAGACGGTTGAGGACGTGCACGGCCGCCGCTTACTGCTTATCGATGACGTTATCACCACGGGCGCGACCATGGCAGCAGCCTCGGCGGAGCTCAAGCGTGCCGGCGCTGCGGCAGTCGATGGCCTTGCTATCGCACGTGTTTGGTAGGGGTGGTTTTGTGGCAGTGAAGATGGCGCGTGCGGCCCGTCCTGACCTGCGAAATCTGTACTCGCGATGCGAATGACGTCCCTAACCTTAAACTTTAGCTTGAACTTAGCTATAATGCGCTACGTTCCTGCCAGGCTGTGGTTGCGGACGGACGAAATGTCCATCCTAGTCCAAGACAGACGCGGTCAAAGGGATCCACGTAAGCGACCGCGTGCGCGCGGCGCGATCATGGCGCGTCCTAGATGTAAGCCGCACCGTCCGTTCTACTTTCTTTGGGGCAATACCGCCTCGCGGGCGAGCGGGCCAGTCGTGAAGGTGGCTGCGGCCTCCCGAGCAAACACCCCGGTGCGCAAGTGTGGGGTCAAATACCAGGTCAGCTGGTGGGAACAACCAGTTATTCCGCGCAACGCACGGATTGTATGCGACACAGAAGGCAGGGTAGTGGACATGGTGAGGGGCAGCTTGATGCATGCGGCTCGGTTAGGTGCTGGGGCCGCGGCGGTCATTGCCGTTTTGGGCCTGAGCGGATGCGCGTTCAACCCGCTGTCTACGTTCACGACTCCCACGATCGACCAGATCGAGTACGAGACCGTCACGCCCGCGGTGTCGGATGATGCCCTGGTCACCCCCGGTACCCTGACGGTTGCCCTCGATACCTCCGATGCGCCGCAGGCCATGCAGGGCGCTGACGGCGAGCTCACGGGGTATGCAGTCGACGCTGCCCGCGCCCTCGCAAGCCGCATGGGCCTTAAGGTCGCCTTTGTCGATGCGTCCTCGGCAGGTTCCGCGCTCGGCGACAAAAAGGCTGATATCTTTATCGGCGAGATCAACTCCACGGACGGGGACGTTAGCTCGCTCGGCACCTGCCTGTACGATGCCGCTTCCGTGTTCGGTAAAACCAGCGATGGTGGGTCGCTGAGCGTTTCCACCGATACCCTTAACACGTCTACTCTGGGTATCCAGATGTCCTCGGCCTCGCAGGAGGCGCTTGCTAAGCAGAGCATCACCGCCAACCAAAAGACTTACTCCAACATCAACGAGTGCTTTGAGGCGCTCGAGTCCGGCGAGGTCGACTATGTGATCTGCGACTCCACGGCTGGCGGTTACCTTGCGCGCCTGATGAGCGAGATCTCCTATGTCGGTGCGCTCGAGGCGCCCTCGACGCTTGGTGTTGCAGGCCTTTCGTCCAATGACGAACTGTGTCGTGCCGTGAGCGATGCCCTCGACGGTATTACGGCCGACGGCACGCTCGAGGCGGTCCACTGCGTCTGGTACGGCACGATGCCCTACGACCTCACCACTAAGACGGTTTCGGGCGCTAACGTGCAGCCGGGCGACTCTGAGTCCAGTGAGACCACGTCTTCCGGCAGCGAGTCCTCCGATTCCAACAATGAGACCGCATCCTCCGAGGACAAATCGTCCAGCCAGGAAGGCACCATCACCGACGACGACATTAACAAGCTTAATAGCTAGTTATTGCTAGGGGTGGTGTCTTCTATACGTTGGAAAGGACACCTCTTCACGGTTTCAACACGCACTGCCGGACTTCCCCAATAGGGGAGCCCGGCTTTTTCATCTCTATAAAACCAGCAGTTCAAAGCCAATTTTCGGGACCAAATACAAAGTCGCCGGCTCCCTCCTATAGCGCACTTTGCCACGGAAAAGTGCGAGACTTCGGTATGCGGTATCAAGCAGTCGTTATTCGGGTCTTTGGGAAATCGCGTGATTAAATGCACGGCAATGGGTACATAGCCAGTACAGTAAGTCCCCGAGGCAGATTGGAGCCACGTATGGATATCAAGGTTTCTGGACGCAAGACGACGGTAACCGATGCTCTGCGTGCGCATGTGGATGAGAAGATCGGCGAGGCGCTCAAGGTTTTCGATATCGAGCCCATGACGGTCGACGTTGTGCTTCGTTATGAGAAGAACCCCTCGAACCCCAACCCGGCAATCGTCGAGGTCACGGTTCGTGCCCGCGGTTCGGTGATTCGCGTTGCCGAGCACGGTGCAGATATGTACGCCGCCATCGACCTCTCCGCCGATAAGGTCACCCGCCAGCTGCGCAAGTTCAAGACCAAGGTCGTGGACAACCGCCAGGGTGGTGCCAGTGCCGCGGATGTCGCGCCGGTCGAGCGCGTTGAGGATCTGGCCGACCTGCTGCTGCCCGAGGAGGACGACGACCTGCTCGTCCGCGAGAAGGTCATCGATGTCACCCCGATGACCGAGGAGCAGGCGCTGGTGCAGACCGATTTGCTGGGCCACGACTTCTACGTGTTCGAGAACGCGACGACCGGTCTCATCAATGTGGTGTATCACCGTAAGAATGGTGGATATGGCATCATCAAGCCCCGCATCGAAACACTTGACGAGTAAAATACGTTAACTTGCATGAGTTAACGGTTGGCGGCCATCCCATGCGGGTGGCCGCCTTTTTACGTAAGGAGTCGCTTTGATGGACAAGGCCGCATCCGCCGGTCATTCGAACCGTTGCCGCATCGTCGTCGATACCTGCTGCGACTTTAGCCCCGAGGTCGCCGCGAACCTCGATGTCGATATCCTGGGTTTCCCTTTCATTATCGATGGCGAGGAGCGCACAGACGACATCTGGTCGAGCATGAGCCCTAAGGAGTTCTACGACCGCATGCGCGCCGGTGCCCGCGTGTCCACCTCGGCTGTGTCGCTCGGTCGCTATATCGAGTTTTTTACCGAGTGCGCCAAAGAGGGCACGCCCACGGTCTACCTGTGCTTTACCTCGGCGCTGTCGTCGAGCTACAACTCCGCGTGCCAGGCGGCAGATGTCGTGCGCGCCGAGTATCCCAACTTTGAGCTCTACGTGGTCGACAACGCTCTGCCCTGCGCGGCCGGTGCGCTCTTGGCGCTCGAGGCCGTGCGCCAGCGTTCGGCGGGACTGACCGCCAAGCAGCTGGTCGATTGGGCAAACGAGGCAAAGACCTACGTGCACGGCTACTTTACGCTCGAGAGCTTCGACGCACTGGCTGCCGGTGGCCGCATTCCTCCCGCGGCGGCGCAGCTCACGGCAAAGCTCGACGTCAAGCCCGAGCTCTCCTACGACCTGGCCGGCTCGCTGTCGCTGATCGGCGTCAACCGCGGCCGCAAGAAGGCGCTCAAGTCCATCCTCAAGTCGTTCCGCGAGAACTACGTGCCCGATCGCACCATGCCCATCGCCATCATGACGGCCGATGCCGAAAAGGATGGCGACTGGCTCGAAGCCGCCATCCGCAAGGAGGAGGGTTGCGCCGACGTCACGATCATTCGCGGCTCCGTGGGTCCCACCATCGGCTCGCACGTGGGCCCCGGCATGGTGGGCTGCGCGTTTTGGGGTAAGAACCGCGCCGACAAGGCGTCGCTTTCCGACCGTATCGCCCGCCGCGTGCGCGGTCAGTAGGCAAGCGCTGCGTCCGTAATCGCCCTCGACTCACAGCCCAAACGCTGGCACCGAGTATTCAACCTGGTAACAACACCCAACCCAAAAGGAAAGGTTTCATGGCAAACAAGCTCTCCGTCGCATTTATCGGCACCGGAATCATGGGTGCCCCCATCGCCGGCCACATTCTGGACGCCGGCTATCCCGTCACGGTCAACAACCGCACCAAGTCCAAGGCGGCGGCGCTTATCGAGCGCGGCGCCGTCTGGGCAGATACGCCGGCCGATGCCGCGGCGAACGCCGATGTCGTCTTTACCATGGTGGGCTATCCCTCCGAGGTCGAGGAACTCTACCTGGCGGGCGACGGCCTGCTCGCGTGCACCAAGCCGGGTGCGGTCTTGATCGACCTCACCACGAGCTCGCCCGAGCTTGCCCGTGACATTGCCGAGGCCGCCCAGGTTTCTGGTCGCATGGCGTTTGACTGCCCCGTCACCGGCGGCGAGTCGGGCGCTATCGCCGGTACGCTCACGGCTATCGTGGGCGCTACCGAGAACGACATCGCGCCGGTCCGCGACATCCTTGCCACCTTTGCGGCCAACATCTGCTGCTTCGACGGCGCCGGCAAGGGCCAGGCTGCCAAGCTCGCCAACCAGGTGTCGCTGGGCGCCTGCATGGTCGGCATGGCAGACGCCATGGCATTTGCCGAGCTGAGCGGCCTTGACCTGGAGAAGACCCGCCAGATGATCCTGGGCGGTACCGGCAAGTCCGGCGCCATGGAGAGCCTGGCGCCCAAGGCGCTCGACGGCGACTACAAGCCCGGCTTTATGGTTGAACACTTCATCAAGGACCTGCGCCTGGCGCTCGCTTACGCCGACGATCGCGAGCTCGCGCTGCCCGGGGCCGACGTGGCCTTTACGCTCTACGACATGCTCGACGCCATCGGTGGCGCCAAGCTGGGCACCCAGGCCATCACGGTCCTCTATAAGGAGGAGGCCGACGCCATCGCCGCCGGTCTGGACTGGTCGCAGTATCGTCCCGAGGAGCATGGTGCCCACGAGGAAGGCTGCGGTTGCGGCGAGCACGGCGACGACCACGAGTGCGGTTGCGGCCACCACCATGGCGAGGACCACGAGTGCTGCGGCGGCCACGGCCATGACGACGGCCACGAGTGCTGCTGCGGCCATCATCACGAGGAGTAGCGCCCATGAGCTGGACGTTCGTGGTGCTCGCGCTGGCGCTCTTTCTCTTTGCGATTTACATCGGCTTTTTGTGCGGCCAGTGGGCGTGCGAAAAGCGCGTCATCACCAAGCGCGACTACTGGATCGCCAATTTTGCAGGTGCGGCGGCAGTCGTCCTGCTAACCTGGGTGTTTTCGCTGTTCCCGCTGGTGCAGTTTGCGCCGATCGGCTGGCTCGGCGGCTTTATCGCCGGCCTTAAGATGAGCTTTGGCGAGTCCGTCGGTCCGTGGCGCAAGCACGACGAGGTCTTTAACGTCAACAAGGCACACCGCGCCGCCGCCGACGCGGGCGATGCCGAGGAACGCCGCCGTGCGCGTCGTAATGGCGCTGCCGACCGACAGCTCATCTCGGTCACCGATGACAGCAAGGGTGCTGGCAAGCACGCTAAGAAATAGTAAGAAGAGGTAACTATGGCAGAAAATAAAGACGAACAGCTCACCGACGAGGAGCTGGCACAGCTCCAGCTGGCAGAGGAGAATGAGAACGCCGTCGACCGCCTGGTCCAGGAGCTCGGCTGCCCCACGCGCCGTATCCGCCAGTTTGCCGCTCGCGTGCTGCACCTGCTTGCCGAGCGCGATCCGCAGCGCGTCGTGCCCTGCGTGCCCGCACTGATCGAGGCGCTCGACCGCCCCGAGGCTCAGACCCGCTGGGAGGCCCTCGATGCCCTGACGGCGCTCGCCACCACCTGCCCCGAGCAGCTGGGCGATGCCTTTGAGGGCGCCGAGACCGCGCTGTTCGACGAGATTTCCTCCACGCTGCGCTATGCCGCCTTCCGCCTGCTGTGCGTGTGGGGCGCCACGAGTGTCGAGCGTTCGCGCGAGGCTTGGCCCATCCTGGACGAGGCCATCCAGTGCTACCACGGTGATCTCGAGTATCGCGACATGCTCGGTTGCCTGTACGAGTTTGGCCAGGGCGAGATCGACGCCGAGGTCGCCGAGAAGCTCGCGCTGCGCCTTAAGTTCGATGCCGAGAACGGCAAGGGCAGCTATCTCAAAGCCCGTTCGAGCGAGATTTGCGAAATGCTTGTTAAACGCTTTGACCTTGATCTCTCCAAAAAGAAGAAGCGTGCTAGCGTTAAAAAATCTGACGACGCCGAAAACGAGGAGTAACAGATTATGGCGCACGATGTAGTCCTGATTCCCGGTGACGGTATCGGTCCCGAGATTACGCAGGCCATGCGCCGCGTGGTCGAGGCCACCGGTGTCCAGATCAATTGGAATGTCCAGGAGGCCGGTGCCGGCGTCATGGACGAGTTTGGCACGCCACTGCCCCAGCACGTGCTCGATGCGGTCGCCGAGACCAAGGTTGCCATCAAGGGGCCCATCACCACGCCGGTCGGCACGGGTTTCCGCAGCGTCAACGTGGCCCTGCGCAAGTACTTTGACCTGTACGCCTGCGTGCGCCCCTGCCTGTCGCAGCCGGGCGACGGATCGCGCTTTCGCGACGTCGACCTGGTCATCGTGCGCGAGAATACCGAGGACCTCTACGCCGGCATCGAGTTCGATGAGGGCGCTGCCGAGGTCGAGGAGCTCTCGCAGCTCGTTGAGCGCTCGGGCCAGAAGACCTTCGCCGCCGATTCCGCCATCTCGATCAAGCCGATCTCCATCGCCAAGAGCCGCCGCATTGTGGAGTATGCCTTTGAGTACGCCCGCCGTTGCGGCCGCAAAAAGGTGACGGCTGTACACAAGGCAAACATCATGAAAGCGACTGACGGCCTGTTCCTGCGCGTTGCGCGCGAGGTGGCCGCCAACTATCCCGATATCGAGTTCAACGACAAGATCGTCGACGCCACCTGCATGGGCCTGGTCCAAAACCCCAACGACTTCGATGTCCTGGTGCTGCCCAACCTGTACGGTGACATCGTGAGCGACCTGTGCGCTGGCCTGGTGGGCGGCTTAGGCATGGCCCCCGGCTCCAACATCGGTGCCGACTGCGCCATCTTCGAGGCAACGCACGGCTCCGCGCCCGATATCGCTGGCCAGGATATCGCCAACCCCACGGCCGAGATTCTCTCTGCTGCGATGATGCTCGATCACCTGGGCGAGAACGACGCTGCCAATCGCATTCGCGCCGCCGTATCTGCCACGCTCGACGAGGGCGAGCAGGTTACCGGTGACGTGCGTCGTGCCCAGACCGGCTCCGTCGAGGGGGCCGTGGGCACGCAGGCCTTTGCCGATGCCGTTATCGCGCACCTGGCCTAAGGCATGCGTGCTGCAAACGCCTAAATAGTACTTAAGTGTTTGCGTATAACCTGAGAATCAATACGCCCGGCGCTCTGTCGGGCGTATTCTATTGAGGACTATGTTTCCTAACAAGGAGTAACCGATATGGGTCTGATTCAAAAGAAGGACGAGAAGGACGAGATCGACGGCATCCAGATCATCGAGCGCGGCGAAGGCCCCGACGGTGACGAGGATGAGAAGATCGATCTGGTCACCGGTACGTCTGCCGAGCACATTGCTGCCGGTACGACGGCCGAGGAGGAAGACGCCCGTCTGGAGGCACAGATTGCTGCGGACGCCGCTGATGAGAATCTGATGCCCGAGGCCCAGGATGAGGACGACGATATCCTGGGTTCCGACGAAGACGACCATGCATCCAAGCACAAGAAGACGATGATCGCCGCCTTTGTGGTTGCAGTCGTGATTGCTGCGGTGGTCGGCTTCTTTATTGGCAATGGCGGCTTTGGCGGCAAGGGTGTCGGCTCGGCGACCCTCACCGAGGATCAGCTCGATTCGACCGTGGCAAGCTATAGCTACAACGGCAAGAAGAGCGACATCACTGCGCGCGAGGCCATCGAGAGCCAGTACAGCCTCGATACCGTCAAGGATAGTGATGGCAACTACACCGCTCCTTCTGCCGACGTCATCCTGTCCTACGTGCGCAACAAGATCCTGCTCGATGCTGCCGAGGACGAGGGCATTACCGTCTCTTCCAAGGAGATGAAGCAGTACGCCGAGGATTCCATCGGCACTTCTGACTACAAGACCATGGCCACGCAGTATGGCGTGTCCAAGGACCAGGCCAAGCAGATCGTCCGCCAGTCCGCGACGCTGCAGAAGCTCTACAAGAAGAAGGTGGGCGATAGCTCCGCAAGCATGCCGACCGCCCCGACCGAGCCTTCTGACGGCAACGAGGAGACCGCGAGCAAGGATTACGCCGACTACATCATCAACCTTGCCGGCGATGAGTGGGATAGCTCAAAGGGCACTTGGAAGGACGAGAGCAGCACCTACGCTAAGGCCTTTGCCGACGATGCCTTTACGGCCGATAGCGCTACCTATAAGCAGGCCATGACCGCCTATTACACCGCCTACCAGCAGTATTCCTCGCAGGCTTCGAGCGCCAGCTCCAAGTGGACCGAGTATGCTAACGGCCTCTACGCCAAGGCCAACATCAGCATCTACGGGCCTGTTTGCGTAAGGTTTGCCTGCACTACTGCGCGCTAGCCGATCTGCCTGATTTAGCCCGCTAGAACGGACAACGTTCTAGCGGGCTTTTTGCTGCCGAAACCACTGGGGTAGGCCTCGCGCCCGCGCAAGCGCTCCATCGCGCTTCCCTAATTCATCTGGGAAAACAACTGCAAACGATTGCAAGTAACCGGTGAGCGGTCGAAAACTACCGTTCACCGATAATCTCAAAACTGGTTCTAACTGGTATTAAGTCAAAAAGACCAATTCACATATCTTCACAATGACCTGCAATTTTTCTACACGCTATTTTTAGCCGCCCTGCGTTGTTTAGACACAGGAAAAGATCCGATTTTTTGCCAAAGCATTTCGAAACGGTTTCAAAACCGCAGGTAGAAGTGTTAACGACCGGTAAACGGTCGATTTATCACCGTGAGCGGTGCAAAAACGTTTTACCGTATGAATCAACGAAAGCGACCTCTTCTGGGGTGATATAGTGACAACAACACGTCACGTGGTTACTACCAGTTTAGAAACCACTGGTCTTCAAAGAACGCTTTCTAAGAAGCTTTAAGGGCGAGTGCCCGCTGGCTTCCGAAAATCATCGGACTCAGATTGTACACACCTTCGGAAGGGAAATTTGAATGGTTGGCTTTATTCTTACCGGTCATGGACAGTTCGCACCCGGCCTTGCAAGCGCTATCGCTATGGTTGCCGGCGACCAGCCTGCTTTTACCGTCGTTCCTTTTGAGGGCGACCAGGCCGCATCCTACGGTGAGGATCTCCGCGCCGCTATTACCGCCATGCGCGAGGAGTGCGATGGCGTGCTTGTCTTTACCGACCTGCTTGGCGGCACCCCGTTCAACCAGTCGATGATGATTGCCCAGGATGTCGACAACGTCGAGGTTCTGACTGGCACCAACCTTCCCATGGTTATTGAGCTTCTGTTCCTCCGCGGCAATGCCACGCTCGCCGAGCTTGGCGAGCAGGCCGTGACCGTTGGCCAGACGGGCATCACCGCCCAGACGGTCGCATCCGTTGCCGGCTCCGAGGAAGAGGATATCTTCGGCGACGAGGACGGCATCTAATGGCCGATTTCGGAGCCAACGTCCTGAGCTCCTCGGTCGCCCTTTTAGGCCTGCTTGTCATCATGGGCTTGATTTACACCATCTGGTCGCAAATCAACATGAAGAAGAAGCAGAAGTACTTCAAGGAGCTGCACACCGAGCTCAAGCCGGGTCAGGAGGTTCTTTTCGCCGGCGGTATCTACGGAACCGTCAAAGGCATCGAAGGCGAGAAGGTCCAGATCAAAGTCCGATCCGGAGCCGTCGTAGATGTTTCGCGTTACGCGATTCAGGAGGTCAAGTAACTGTCGTCAGCAAATATCGAAAGGAAGCTGATCAACATGGCAGAACCCAACATTCTTCTTACCCGCATCGATAACCGACTGGTTCATGGTCAGGTTGCAACCCAGTGGAACTCCACCCTGGGCTCCAACCTCATCCTCGTCGCCAACGACGACGTGGCGTCCAACACCATGCGCCAGAACCTCATGAAGATGGCCGCTCCCGCCGGCGTCGCTACGCGTTTCTTCTCCCTGCAGAAGACCATCGACGTCATTGGCAAGGCGAGCCCGCGCCAGAAGATCTTCATCGTGGCCGAAACACCGGAAGACGTGCTTACGCTCGTCAAGGGCGGTGTGCCTATAAAGAAGGTAAACATCGGCAACATGCACATGTCGGAAGGAAAGCGCCAAGTCGCCACCTCCGTCGCAGTTAACGACGAGGATGTCGCTGCGTTTAAAGAGCTGCAGGAATTGGGGGTGGAGTTGGAGATCAGGCGCGTTCCGAGCACGCCTGTTGAGGACACGAGCAAGCTCTTCTCGTAATCCTCGTGATCCACGTTGTCAGGAGTGAAACCCTGACGTTCTGTACGTGAAATCCAAAGTGCGTACATACATTTTGAAAGGAGGAGCAAGATGGAATACTCGATCATCCAGATCGCTCTGGTCTTCGTCGTCACGTTCATCGCGGCAATCGACCAGTTTGACTTCCTCGAGTCTCTCTATCAGCCCATCGTCACCGGCGCCGTCATCGGTCTTATCCTTGGCGACCTCAACACCGGTCTTCTCGTGGGTGGTACCTATCAGCTCATGACGATCGGCAACATGCCGATCGGAGGCGCTCAGCCGCCTAACGCCGTCATCGGCGGCATCATGGCAGCCATTCTCGCTATCGCCACGGGCCTCGAGCCCAACGCGGCAGTCGGCCTCGCCATTCCGTTCGCTCTGCTTGGCCAGCTTGGCGTTACCCTGGTCTTCACGCTTATGTCCCCGCTTATGTCCACGGCCGATAACATGGCTCACAACGCGGACACCAAGGGCATCGAGCGCCTGAACTACTTCGCCATGGCTCTGCTCGGCCTGATCTTCGCTGTCGTCGTCACCCTGTTCTTCATCGCTGGCGCTACCATCGGTCAGACCATCGCTTCTGCCATCCCGACTTGGCTGCAGACCGGTCTCTCCGCTGCAGGCGGCATGATGCGCTTTGTCGGCTTCGCCGTCCTGCTCAAGGTTATGATGAACCGCGATATGTGGGGCTTCTTCCTCATGGGCTTTGGCCTCGCGCTCATCACCGTTGCCAACGATTCGCTGGCAACCCCTGCTCTGCTCATCCTCGCTCTCATCGGCTTCGGCATCGCTTTCTGGGACTTCCAGCAGCAGACCGAGCTGAAGGGTGCAGCTGTTTCTGACGGAGGTGACTTCGAAGATGGCATCTAATGAGTATGTGATCCCGGAGCACTACGAGGATCTCACTCCTGCTCCGCAGCTCGACCAGAAGACCCTCAACAAGATGGCTTGGCGCTCCTGCTTCCTGCAGGCATCGTTCAACTACGAGCGCATGCAGGCCGCTGGCTGGCTTTACTCCATCATCCCCGGTCTGGAGAAGATCCACACCAACAAGAACGACCTCGCGGCTTCCATGAGCCACAACCTGGAGTTCTTCAACACCCACCCGTTCCTCGTCACCTTTGTTATGGGCATCGTGCTTTCGCTCGAGCAGAACAAGGTTGACATCCCCACGATCCGCGCCGTCCGCGTCGCCGCAATGGGCCCGCTCGGTGGTATCGGTGACGCCCTGTTCTGGCTGACGCTCGTGCCTATCACGGCCGGCATCACCTCCAACATGGCCATCAACGGCAACGCCGCTGCACCGATCATCTTCCTGGTGATCTTCAACGTCGTCCAGTTCGCTCTGCGCTTCTGGCTCATGAACTGGTCCTACAAGCTTGGCACCAGCGCTATTGACGCTCTGACCGCCAACATGCAGGCCTTCACGCGTGCCGCTTCCATCATGGGCGTCTTCGTCGTCGGTTGCCTGGTCGTCACCATGGGTGGCACCCAGATCAACCTCCAGATCCCCAACGGCACCACCCGTGGCCTCTCCGCTACTACCGTGATCGTCTCCGAGAAGGAGGCCGAGAACTTCACCGGTATGGAGGGCATCGATACCGAGACCGCTGAGGCCGGTACCATCGCCATGACCGATAAGGACGGCAACGCCCTTACCGCTTCCGATGCCGACGGCAACGCTGTCGAGTGCGGCGTCACCGATCTGGGTAACGGCATGGAGTCCGTGACCTACGGCACCGTTACCGAGGATCCGGTCAACTTCTCTGTTGCCGACACCCTCAACACCATCGTCCCGAAGCTCGTCCCGCTTATGCTTACGCTGCTGCTTTACTACATGTTCGCTAAGCACAGCTGGACCCCGACCAAGGGCATTCTCCTGCTCTTCGTCCTTGGCATCCTGGGCGCTGGCCCGCTTGGTCTCTGGCCGAGCATCTGGTAAGGCTCTAGCTTGAGGGGTGTGTCCCTACGCGGCTCACACCCCGACCCCTTAAGCCATGTGTATGTTAAAAGCCGCGTGCTCGAAAGAGCGCGCGGCTTTTGTTTTCTTAATGATTCGGGTGTGGCAGACAGATAATGCATAACACCCTAGGTAGTTAGCCGAATTCGAGCAAAAGGGAGGATAGGATGGCGATCGGAGCGCGTAAGCAACCGCTGTACGATCAGCTGGTCGATATTCTGACCGAAAAGATTGACCATGAATATCGCGCCGGTGACATGATTCCTTCCGAGCGCGAACTTTCGGAGCGCTATGGTCTCTCGCGCACTACGGTACGCCTGGCTCTGCAGGAACTGGAGCGTTTAGGACTGGTGGTTCGGCAGCACGGTCGCGGTACCTTTGTGACCGACCGTTCGGCAAAAGCAACCAATCTTATGCAGTCCTACAGCTTTACCGAGCAGATGCGCGCGATGGGTCGAGAACCCGAGACCACGATTCTCGAGTTTTGCGAGATGGAGGCCGATAAGAATCTGGCCGAGCATATGGGATTGCGCATCGGTGATCGCATTTTTAAGCTCAAGCGTCTTCGCTCTGCCGACAACATGCCCATGATGGTCGAACGCAGCTATCTACCGGTTCGTCAATTTCTGTCCCTAAAGCGACCGCTGCTGGAGCGTAAGCCGCTTTACGATGTGATTGAGCAGGACTTTCAGCAAAAGATTCGCGTGGCCGAAGAGGAGTTCTATGCGAGCATAGCCCGTCCCACCGATGCCCACCTTTTGGGAATTGTCGAGGGCTCGCCTGTGCTCGATTTGGTCAGGACTACGTATAACGAGTCAAACGAGGTAGTGGAGTACACACTCTCGGTTGCTCGTGCCGATCAGTTTAAATACAAGGTTTACCACCAGCGCAGTAACTAGTGCTCGCATCGTTTCCATATGGTGATTCTTTGCATTTAACTGGTTACTACCAGATAACCAACCGAAGTGTATAATTGCACGTCAGAGGATTACTTCTAGAGAGAGGTATTAGAAATGTTCGAGAAGAGTGTCGAGGAGCTCACCGAGCTCGGCGCCCAGATCACCACGGCCGAGATTGCTCAGCAGCCCGAGCTTTGGCGTGATACGCTCAACATCTATCGCGAGAACAAGGAGGCCATCGAGGCCTTCCTGGCCGAGGCTCGCGCTATGGGCGAGGGTCGTCTGTCCGTTGTCTTCACCGGTGCCGGTACGTCCGACTACGTTGGCGATACCTGCGCCCCGTACCTGCGTCACGCTGGCAACACTGATCTCTACGACTTTAAGCCCATCGCCACGACCGACATCGTGAGCGCCCCGCGCGACTTCCTGCGCGCCGAGGATCCCACGCTCGTGGTTTCCTTTGCCCGCTCTGGCAACAGCCCCGAGAGCCTTGCCGCCGTTGCCGTTGCCAAGGAGCTCGTCCACAACGTCAAGTTCCTCAACATCACCTGCGCTCCCGAGGGCAAGCTTGCCGTCGAGTCTGCCGATGATCCCAATGCGCTGACGCTGCTCATTCCGCGCGCCAACGACAAGGGCTTCGCCATGACCGGTTCTTATTCCTGCATGACCCTGCTCTCCACCCTTATTTTCGACACTGCCTCTGACGAGCAGAAGGCCGAGTGGGTCGAGACGATTGCCAAGATGGGCGAGGAGGTCATCTCCCGTGAGCCCGAGATCGCCGATTACCTGGCTGGCGATTTCAACCGCGTGACCTACTTGGGTTCTGGCTCCTTCGGTGGCCTTGCTCAGGAGAGCCAGCTCAAGATCCTCGAGCTCGCTCACGGTCTGGTCGCTACTTCCTACGACACCTCCATGGGCTATCGTCACGGACCTAAGTCCTTCGTCGACGATAAGACGCTCGTCTTCGTGTTCGTCAACAACGACGCCTACACCCGTCAGTACGACATCGACATCCTCAACGAGATCGGTGGCGACGAGATCGCTCAGCACACCATCGCCGTTCAGCAGGAAGGTGCCACCGTCTATGAGGGTGAGTCCTTCACCTTTAAGGGCTACGAGGCACTTCCCGAGGGTTACCTTGCTCTGCCGTTCGTGATGTTTGCCCAGGCTATCAGCCTGCTCAACTCCGTCCGCGTGGGCAACACGCCCGATACGCCGAGCCCCACCGGCACGGTCAACCGCGTGGTTAAGGGCGTGACGATTCACCCCTTCACCGCTTAATCGCGTCCCCCTGTAAGGGCGCCCGTCCGCTCATAACGGCGGGCGGGCGCTTTTTGTTTTACGTGAGCTGGGTATAAGCATTACCACAGTCAACTGCTTTAGAAGCGAGGAGTGCATATGAGCACGTACGCAATTAAGGCTGACAAGTTCTTCTTGCCGGCAGGCCCGCAACTGGGCGGCTATCTTATGGTCGAGGATGGCGTTTTTGGCGCCTGGCAGGCCGACGAGCCCTCTTGCGAGATTAAGGACTACACGGGATCGTGGATCGCACCGGGTATGGTCGATACTCACATCCATGGCTTCTACAACCACTCAACTACCGATAACGATCCCGAGGGCATCGATATCAGCTCAACCGAGCTCGCCCGTCGCGGTACCACCAGCTGGCTGCCCACGACGTTCACCGATGGCGTCGAACAGATCAAGGACGCCTGCGCTGCTATCGCCAAGGCGGACGAGGGCCGCGGCCCCGACTTCTGCGGTGCCCGCATTCAGGGCATCTACCTGGAGGGCCCCTTCTTTACCATGAAGCACGTGGGCGCGCAGAACCCCGCTTACCTGATTGACCCCTCCGAGGAGGTTTTCGACCAGTGGCAGGAGGCTGCGGGCGGTCGCATCGTTAAGAGCGCCATGGCCGCCGAGCGCGACGGTGCCGCTGCTTATGCGGCTGCTCTGAACGCCAAGGGCGTGGTGACCAGCATCGGTCACTCCGACGCCACCTACGATGAGTGCATCGCCGCTATCAATGCCGGTGCCAGCTGCTTTACGCATACCTATAACGGCCAGCGCGGTCTGCATCACCGTGAGCCCGGTGTCGTGGGTGCTGCCATGTCCACGCCCGAGACCTACGCCGAGATCATCTGTGACGGCAAGCACGTAAACCCTGCCGCCATCAAGGCGCTGCTGCAGGCAAAGGGCTGGCAGCACACGGTGCTCATCACCGACTGCCTGGGTTGCGGCGGCATGCCCGAGGGCAGCTACACCAGTGGTGGCATGGACGTCATCATGAAGGACAACCTGTGCTGGCTCGCCGACGGCAAGAGCATTGCCGGCTCGGTGCTCACGCTTGCCCAGGGCGTCAAGAACATTGTCGACTGGGGCATCGCCAGCGCCGATATCGCCATTCGCATGGCAACCGAGGTGCCGGCACGCTCCGCGCACATCGAGGATAAGTGCGGCAGCATCATGCCGGGTCGCGACGCCGACTTTGTCGTGTTCGACCATGAGCTCACCCTCGTCGAGACGTATGTTGGCGGCCAGAGCGTCGGCAACGCCTTTACCGAGTAACGATAGAAAAAGACGGCGGGCCCGAATCTGCTCGGACCCGCCGTATGGGTTAAACGCTCAAAAGCACCTTCACAGTTACAGCTTGTTAGCGATCTTCTTTGCCGTGCGCTTAACGCCGGCCACCAGGCCTCCTGCAGGATGCTCCTTCTCGTAGGCTAGGCGCTTCTCGCGCTTGGCGTACTCTTCGACGATGATGTCTCCATACTCGTCTTCGATCTTGTCGAAGAAGTCGACGGCACCCTTAATTTCCTCAGCGGTCGGGTGCCCCTTTTGGACACCGCCGGTGAGTTTGAACGGCCCCCACGTATCAAAGCCGGGGCAGCCGTAGACACCCATAAAGATGGCCTGCCTCATGCGGCAGATGCCATCGATATCCTTGCCGTACCACTTGTTTTTGCCACCGTAGGTCATAAGGCCAAACACCTTGTCCTGCGGCTGCAACACGTTAGTGAGCACGCGTGCCATGTCCTTGTCGATCTCGGAGTAATAGATGCCCGTGGCGACACCAATCAGATGGTATTCGTGCAGGTTGGGATACTCGTTTTTGCCGAGTGTTTTCACGTCGAGGGTATCGATTTCGGGGTGCGCCTCGACGATGGCGTCCACGAGCTTTTTCGTATTGCCGTGGTGGCGTGAGGCATAAAGAATGATGGTTCGCATAAGAAGGCCTTTCAGCTGTAATTGCATCAATGTCTGTATGGTACCCCGTTACATGGCCGGGATACCGGACGCATCGATGAGCGTGCGGGTTTGTTCTATGGTTAGGATTGAAACGGGCGCTTGCGTGAAATAAAGCAGTTGTTCGAAAGGATGGGTAATGGAATACGCTCTCTCCAACGATTCGATTTCTATTAAGGTTTCCACGGCTGGTGGCTCGTTTACCTCGATTGAGGCCGGAGGTCGCGAGTACTTGTGGCAGGGTGATCCCACCGTGTGGTCCGGCCAGGCGCCGATTTGCTTCCCGATTTGCGGAGGCATGCGCGACAACAGCGCCATGACGTTTGCCGGGCATCATGTAAAGCTCGGTCGCCACGGCTTTGCGCGCAAGCAGGAGTGGAAGCTGCTGAGCCAAGGCGAGAACGAGTTGGCTATGTGCCTGGCTTCGGAGGATAACGCCGCGCTGCTGAGCGATTATCCGTATCCGTTTAGGCTCGTCGCCCGCTATACGCTCGAGGACGCCGCCGTGCGTGTCTCCTATGAGGTTACCAACGAGGGCACCGAGGACATGCCGTTCTTTATCGGTGGGCATCCCGGCTTTAGGTGCCCGCTCGATGAGGGCGAGGCCTATACGGACTACGAGTTGCGCTTTGAGAAAGAAGAGGCTGCAGAGCTTTGCACCGCTGTCCCTTCGACTGGCTTGATTGACGTGGACAAGCGCTCCAAGAACCCCATGGTGGGAAAGACGCTGCCCCTGTCGCACGAGCTCTTCGATTTTGCGGAGACCATCTTTGACGTGCTCGAGAGCCGCCAGGTCACGCTTTCCAAAAAGGGCGAGGACAAGGGCGTCCGCCTGAGCTTTGAGGGCTTCCCATATCTCATTGTGTGGAGCAAGCCCGAGGGTGATTTTGTGGCAGTTGAGCCTTGGGGCGGCCTTTCGACCTGCTCCGATGAGGACGACGTGCTTGAGCATAAGCGTGGCTGCCTTGTCGCCAAGCCCAAGGAGACCGTCGTTCGCTCGTTCACGATTGAGATTCTGTAATTCCGTTTTGTCGACTCGTATCGCGAGGCACAAGGAGCCTGCGAGATAAGGAGCTAAAAATGATCCTCACCGTTACGATGAACCCGTCCGTCGATACACGCTATCAGCTCGATGAGCTCATTATCGACGACGTTAACCGTGTGACGCCCGAAAAGACCGCCGGCGGCAAGGGTCTCAACGTGGCCCGTGTACTGGGTCAGCTGGGCGACGACGTTGTGGCAACCGGTCTACTCGGCGGCCACATGGGCGCCTACATGGCCGAGCTCATGGACGCCAACGGCATTAAGAATGATTTTGTACCCATCAAGGGCGAGACTCGCATTTGCCTTAACATCCTCCACGCCGGCAACCAGACCGAGCTACTCGAGAGCGGCCCGACGATTGCCCCCGAGGAGCTCGATGCCTTTACCGCCAAGTTCGCCGAGCTTGCGAGCAAGGCCGCTGTCGTTACCATCTCGGGTTCGCTGCCCCGTGGTGTCGAGGCAGGCTACTACGCCAAGATCACGGGTATTGCCGAGAACGCCGGCGCCAAGGTGCTGCTCGATACCTCGGGTGCTTCGCTCGAGGCCGCCCTTAAGTCCGAAATTAAGCCCGAGCTGGTCAAGCCTAACCTGACCGAGATTAACGGCCTTCTGGGCACGAGCTTTACCACCGACGATGTGGACGAGCTCCGCGCCGCGCTCGCCTCTGATGCCCGCTTCTCCGATATCCCCTGGGTCGTCGTGTCCATGGGCGCTGCCGGCTCCGTGGGCTTCCATAATGGCCGTGCATTCCGCGCCAAGACCCCCGATATCCCCGCCGTTAACGCTACGGGCTCTGGCGATTCGACCATTGCCGGCTTCGCGCATGCGATTGCTGCTGGCGCGGATGACGAGACGGTGCTGCGTACCGCCAACACCTGCGGCAAGCTCAATGCCATGGATCCCATGACTGGCCACTTGGTTATGGATCGTTGGGACGAGGTTTACAACGGCGTTGTCGTGACCGAGCTGTAGGAGCTTGTGCGCCGCCCCCGGCATCGGTTGCTTGCTTGTGGTTAGAGTTGACGGCAAGTGCGGTAGCATTATGCCGGGGCGCGACGCCGATGCTGTCGTGTTCAATCCCGACCTTACCCTGGTCGAGACGTATGTGGGTGGCAACAGCGTCGGTAATGCATTTACCGAGTAGCTGCCAAATAAACGATCCGAGAGGGGATTTAGATGATTTACGGTGCATTGGGCGATATCGAGGAATACCGCGGAATGCTCAAGGGCCTCGACGTGCTGATCGACTGGCTCGAGGAGAACGACCCGGCACAGCTCGAGGTCGGCAGCCATCCGATTTTGGGTGAGAAGGTCTTTGCGAACGTCATGTCTCCCACGACGCGTCCCGAGGCTGAGGCTCACTATGAGACGCATCAGCGCTATCACGACCTGCAGATCGACGTCGAGGGTCGCGAGGCCTTCAAGGTCGCTACGGGCGGCCTGACGCTGGTCCAGGAGTTTGACGAGAAGGACGACTATGATCTGGTCGATTCCGACGCCTCGATCGCCGGCGATCTTGCCGACGACAAATTCGCGCTGTTCGTTGTCGGCGAGCCCCACATGCCCACGCTCGAGTTCCCGGGCGATGGCGCACAGCCGGTCAAGAAGATCTGCTTTAAGTTGCTTGCCGACGCCTACTGGGAGGAGTAGCGAGCTGCTCGGCTGAGCTGTTCGTCTGATGGCGTGATTCCCCTAGGGAAATCACGCTAGGACCCCGCCAAACGGGTTTTCCCTAGGGAAATCACGTTTGGCGGGGTTTCTGTTTTGAATAGGGAAGCCTCATTTATTTGCGAAGAACATCGGCTAGCCGCAGGATTGAAATCATCGACCGATA
>DXZU01000005.1 GCA_019419525.1 Collinsella sp. | reverse complement strand
GACTTGCAGCGACGGACCTCGGGACGCTCTTACACCACGTCTGCGCGCGCCACCTGGAGTCGGCTCGAAAAGAGTGATTTTGGGTTGTTTGCTGCGGGTGTGGGCTTGGAAACAACGTTCGGGGTGGCGAGGCGCCCAGAATTTGGTCGCAAGGAGGGCGTTCCTCGGCTGTGTCAGGAGTGTCCCTGGGTGCCGGCATATAAGGAACGTCCCTAACTGTCGGAGGGGGTGCCTGCCGTGGCGGGCACCCCTCCGGATGTGGGAAGTTTGCGCTGCAGGTTACTTGTCGGTGCCCAGCTTGTGCGGCTTGAGAGCGAGCGCATTGACGAGCGCGTCGGTGGCAGACTTGACGGCCGCCGGCTGCGGATCGTTGACGTGATCCTCGGGATGCACGGGCAGGTCCTTCTTGACTGCATCGTGGATCAAGTTGAGGTACTCAGTTACGCCAGTGGTCGACAGGTGCGTGCCATCGCCATCGAACAAGTCGTTGCGATTGGCACTGTATCCGTACCAGTCGATAACGCGCACGTTCTTGTAGCGCGTAGCGGCGTTGGCGATGGCCTGGTTGGTAGAGCCAACCCACGGCTGCGGGCTGCGCGTGTTCACAAACACCACAATACGCTTATCTCCTGCATCGGCCATGATGGCGTCAATCTGGTCGTCGGTTACCAAGCCGTTGGTGCCCAGTGCAAAGACCACGATCTTGCCAGCAAGGTTCTGTTGGAGATAGCCCTCAAATGTCGCACGGCCCGCATCAAACTGGCGGCCCTTTTCGGCATCGATATGGCTGTGCGGGAACACGCCGTCAAAGGTGTCCACGGCACGCAGCGACACGGAGTCGCCGATCATAAGCAGATCGTAGGAGCCATCGGGGAAGCCGTCGTTGTCCTTGTCGGTGTCGTCGGCCGCCTGCTGGTCGGTGGGCGCGGTGTTCTTGGCTTCCTTGTTCAGAACTTCGGCGCCCTCGCCGCTCAGCGCAGACGTCTCGGGCACAAAGATCAGGCCGCCCAGTGCGACGACCAACACGACAGCGCAGGCTGCACAGGCAGGGACGTGCGCGCGTACCCAGTTGGCGGGCGTGGTGGTGCCGTCGCGGAACTCGGATACGGTGCGCCCAAAGGCGCCCTTTCTAAACGGCGTCTCGATAAAGCGATATGAGCATTCGGCCACGGTGACCACCAACAGCACCTGCAAAATGTACTGCCACCACGGTGTATCGTTGATGTTGGCGACCGGGTTCATAAGCAACAGCAGCGGATAGTGCCACAGGTAGATGCTGTATGAGCGCTTGCCAACCCACACGAGCGGCTCGGCGGACAGCGCGCGGGCAACCATTCCCTGGGGCTGCACGCAGGCCGCGATGACCATGAGCGTGAGGATGGAGCATAGCAGCGTGCCGCCGCGATACTGGAACGCGGTGTAGCCGTTGGTGAGCGCGACCATGGCGGCAAGGCCAACCAGACCCACGACGCCCAATACATCGATGGATGCGGGCGAGGACCAAAAACGCACGAGGGCGCTCGGCTGTGCCGGGACGGTCTCGGCTGCGCCGTCGGTCGTAGCGTCATGCTTGCTCTCGGCGTTCTTGCCGTGCTTGGCGGCGTCAGCCAGGCGATTGAGCCCCAAACGATGAGCGAGACGCACCGGCGCCAGGTCGCGATCGGGGATAAAGGCCATCCAGGCGCCCAGCAGCAGCGAGAACACGCGGGTGTCGGTGCCGTAGTACACGCGGCTGGGGTCGGCGGCGGGGTTATAGAGCACCATCATGGCGATGGCGGAGACAGCGGCCAGGCCCAGAACCATGCGGCGCGTGTTGGGCTTGCTCATGTGCATGGATACCATAGCGAGCAGCAGCGGGGGCCAAACCAGGTAGAACTGTTCCTCGATGGCGAGCGACCAAAAGTGCGTAAGCGGCGAGGGATCGCCCAGGGCATTGAAGTACGAGACGTTTTGGGCAATCTGCCACCAGTTGTTGAAGAACAGCAGCGACGGCAGAATGTCGGGACGCATCTTGGTGAGCATCACGTGGTTAAAGACGGTACACAGCGCACAGGTCACTACCACGACGGTCACCACGGCGGGGACCAGGCGACGTATGCGGCGGATCCAGAAGCTCTTGAGGTCGATGCGGCCGGTCTTAGCGACTTCGTTGAGCAGCAAGCGCGTGATCAGATAGCCCGAAAGCACAAAGAAGATCGTGACGCCAAGCAGGCCGCCCTGAGCCCACGTGAGGTTAAGGTGATAGAGCACCACCGCGACGACGGCGAGCGTACGCAGACCGTCGAGTGCAGGGATGTAGCGGGACTTGGGGCGAGCAGGCGTCTGCTCCGCGGCGGGAGTGTTGGCGCGGCCCGCGTTGTTGGCAGAAGCGCGATGGGAGCTCGCGGTGCGTCGCGGTTCGTTGGCACGGCGTCCGCCCTTCACGCGTTCGTGCGGTGCCGGCTCGTTGCCCGTGCGGCGTCGACCGCGCGAGCCCGATTGCGAGAGTTGTTCCATAAAACATCATCCAATGACGAGAATAATCAGCACGTATTTATTGTAGCTGCCTGCTCCTGTGAATGCTTGCTGCTGGCGCAAGCTCAAGCGTGCGTCCACATCAAAGTGAACTAAAGTTATAGGGGGTGCGAGGGCGCACAATCGATGGTCGACGGTGGGCATAAGGCCCGCAGATGAGGAGGTTTCCATGGCAGATCGCGACATCATTGCGGTGTTCGGCAGCATGAACATGGACCTTTCGGTGGCGTGCGAGCGCATGCCGCGTGCGGGCGAGACCGTCGGCGGCAGCGGGTTTATCACCAACGCCGGCGGTAAGGGCGCTAACCAGGCCGTTGCCGCCGCGCGCATGGGTGCGCGCACATGCATGATCGGCGCTGTTGGACGTGATACCTTTGGCGATGCGCTTGTGGCGGGGCTCCAGGATGCCGGCGTGAGTGTTGAGTTCGTGGCGCTTCGCGATGACGTGGAGACCGGCACCGCGACTATCATTCGCTGCGAGGGCGACAACCGCATCATACTGTCACCGGGCGCCAACCATGCGCTTGCGGGCGCGGACGTTGCCTGCGCGTTGAGGCGTCTGGTGGCCCATGAGCTCGACGGCGACGCCAGCGAGATTGCCCCGGCTGCCGGAAGCGTCTTTATCGCCCAGGGCGAATGTGACCTTGTGGCGACGGCCGAGGCGCTTGTTTGCGCTCACGAGCTGGGGTTCTATACGGTCTTTAATCCAGCGCCCGCCTGCGAGCTGCCTGCGGAGGTCTGGCCTGCGGTCGACCTGGTCTGCCCCAACGAGACCGAGTGCCAGGTGCTGACGGGCATTCTGCCCACGGATGATGCGAGTTGCGTCGCCGCGCTCAATGCGCTGCTCGACAAGGGCGCCGGGGCTGCGGTCATCACGCTAGGCGGTGCCGGCTCAGTTGCATTTGGCGATGACGGTGAGCTGCTGCGCATGCCGGCACTTTCGTGCGCGGTGGTCGATACGACGGCCGCGGGCGATACGTTTATTGGTGCGCTTGCGGCGGCTCGCCTGGAGGGCCTGCCGCTCTTTGAATGCATGGCCGCCGGCGCCCGTGCCTCGGCGGTGACGGTGTCGCGTTTGGGCGCGCAGCAGTCGATTCCCACGCGTGCCGAAGTTGGGCGCATGTTTGGTTTAGACGATTAGTACAAGACGGAGAAGCGGAGTAAAACAATGGCAACCAAGAAGCTGATCCTTGATCTGGATATGGGTGTGGACGATGCGATGGCGCTTGCCTATGCCATCGCGAGCCCCGAGGTGGAGCTCGTGGGCATCACCACATGCTTTGGCAACGTGCGCGTCGAGCAGTCGGCGCACAACTGCCTGGCGGTGCTCGACCTGTTGGGCCGTCCCGAGGTGCCGGTGTACCTGGGTGCCGACCGTCCTCTGCAAGCGACTGAGCCCTATACGCCGCCGGCGTCCACCGCGCTCATTCACGGCAAGAACGGCATCGGCGGCGCGAGCGTGCCCGCGTCGCCCTACGAGCCGGTGGGGGCGACCTCGGCCGACGGCAACGCTGCGGTCGATTATCTGATCGATGCCGCGCGCACCTATGGTCCCGATCTGGTCTACGTAGCGACTGGCCCGCTCTCCAACCTAGCGCTCGCCCTGGAGCGCGATGCGGCGGCGATGATGTCCATCGGCCGCGTGGTCGTGATGGGCGGCGCCCTTACCGTGCCCGGTAACGTGAGCGCGGGCGCCGAGGCCAACATGGCGAGCGACCCCGAGGCAGCCGACGCGGTGCTGCGCTCGGGCCGTAAGCTCACCATGGTGGGCCTGGACGTGACGCATCGCGTGGTGCTCACGCGCCGCGACATTGCCGGCTGGACGGGTTCGGGAACCATGGCCGGCTGCGCATTTGCGAGCATGGTCGAGCACTACATTGGTTCGTACGAGATGAACGCGTCCTACCTGGGCGGCTGCGCGCTGCACGATCCGCTGGCGGTTGCCGTGGCGATTGATCCCACGCTCGTGGGTGCGCTCGGCTGTAACCTGCGTGTTGACTTGCTGGGTGAGTATCGCGGCCGCACCATCTGCGATGAGCGCCGCGTGGCAGATCCCGACAAGAGCACACTCGTGGCGCTGACCGTCGATACCCCGCGCTTCCTGTCCGAGTTCAAGGCCCGTATGGCCCGTGTCCTTGGCTAAGTTGTCTTTTTGGGACGGGGCTTTTTTGACTGGTATGATTGGTGCGACCATTCGAACCAGCTAAAAGAGCCCCGTCCCAATTTGACTATCGAGAGGATCTGCCATGGAGCGCATCGCGAGCTTTTCCGTTGACCATCTGCTGCTTGAGCCCGGCGTGTACGTGAGCCGCATCGACCGCGATCCGGCGACCGGCGCCGCCGTCACCACCTTTGACCTACGCCTGACCACGCCCAACAAAGAGCCGGTCATGAACACGGCCGAGTGCCACACCATCGAGCACCTGGGCGCGACGTTCCTCCGCAATCATGCCGAGTGGTCGAGCCGCATTGTCTACTTTGGGCCCATGGGCTGCCGTACGGGCTTTTACCTGGTTGTCTTTGGTGAGCTGACGAGCGAGGAAATCTTGCCGCTCGTGCGCGAACTGTTCGAGTTTGTCGCCGGCTTTGAGGGCGATGTCCCCGGTGCCGCTCCCGAGGAGTGCGGTAACTACCTGGACCAGAACCTTCCCATGGCAAACTGGCTCGCGCGCCGCTACCTCGACCGCGATCTGGCCGATATCGATGAGAAGCACCTGCACTATCAGCAGGCATAAGAGCTTTATCGCCCAAAACGAGCGCATTGGGCGCCTTCGCTTATGCGGGGGCGCCTTTTTGTTGATTGGTCGGGACGAGCGTTCAAAATCGCTCATGTTTGTTCTAGAATGTTCGTATAGTCACATTTACAAACAGGAGTGAACATGCATATCTACTCTGTCAACGATCCCGAGTTCAAATCCTATGGCAACGTTTGGGATAACGTTCCGTCCGTGCTCACGTCGCCCGTGCTCGAGGCGCTCTCTGCCACGCCCATCCCCGAGGGCAGTAAGTACGTAGCAAGTGCGCCGGAGCTCGAGGGCGTCAAGGATGCCGACAAACTGGGCTTTCTCATGTTTGGCGGCCGCCCCTTCCAGCTCGGCTGGTGCAACGGCCACAACACACGCCTCAACTGCCTGGAGTATCACCGCGCCAGCGAGTTTAACCTGGGCGCCCGCGACTTTATCCTGCTCGTGGCGCATCGCTGGGAGATCGAGGACGGCAAGCTCGACACCGCGTGCGTCAAGGCGTTCCGCGTGCCGGCGGGCAAGGTCGTCGAGGTCTTCAACACCACGCTTCACTACACGCCCTGCATGGTCGACGACGGCGGCTTCCAAGTGATGGTTGCGCTGCCGGCGGGTACCAACGGCCCGCGCCCCGAGGCGGCGGCCGACATGCCCGCGGCCGGCGACAGCTACTGCTACTGGAAGGCCGACAAGTGGGTCCTCTGCCACGCCGACAGCCCCAAAGCAGCCGAAGGCGGCTACGTAGGCCTCGTCGGCAAGAACCTCGACATCGCCTGCGACTAGAATCTTCCATCTCGATCTGTAACATCTAGCGGGCTAAATCGTCTCTACCTGTTACAGATTTAGACAAACTGAAGGGGCTGCCCGAAAAATCTCGATCTGTAACACCAGGCCCGGTTTTGGCTGCCTAACTGTTACAGATCGAGACAAACCGGGCCCAATCCGCCGCAAAGGTGCCTGTCCCCTTTGTGGTGGTTGGCGGTTTGGGCGGGCAGGTATCAAAAAGTGTCAGACGGGGGCGGCTGCCGGGCGTCTGTGCGCGAAAAGAAGTGCCGACCTGCGCCGTTGCCGTTGAGTGGCGCGCTGCTTACGGGGATACTGAAGCCACGACAAACAGCGTGTGAAAGGATCGATGCATGGCTTTCCGTAATGACTTCCTGTGGGGCGGCGCGACGGCTGCCAACCAGTGCGAGGGCGCGTACAACGTTGACGGTCGCGGCCTGGCCAACGTGGATGTGGCGCCGCACGGCCCGGAGCGTTACGCGGTGGTCTCCGGCCAGCGCAAGATGCTCGACTTCGAGGACGGCTATTACTATCCCGCGCAGACCGGCATCGATTTCTACCATCACTACAAGGAGGACATTGCCCTCTTTGCCGAGATGGGCTTTAAGACCTTCCGCATGAGCCTGGCCTGGACCCGTATCTTCCCCAACGGTGACGAGGCCGAGCCCAACGAGGCCGGCCTGGCCTTTTACGAGGACGTGTTCCGCGAGTGCCAGGCGCACGGCATCGAGCCGCTCGTGACCATCACGCACTTCGACTGCCCCGTCCACCTCATCAAGGAGTACGGCGGCTGGCGCAACCGCAAGCTCATCGACTTCTACAAGAACCTCGCGACCACGATCTTCACCCGCTACAGGGGCCTGGTGAAGTACTGGCTCACCTTCAACGAGATCAACATGATCCTTCACCTGCCGTTTATGGGTGCCGGCCTGGTCTTTGAGGAGGGCGAGAACAAGGAAGCCGTCGAGTACCTGGCCGCCCACAACGAGCTCGTCGCCAGCGCTTGGGCAACCAAGATCGCCCACGAGATCGACCCCGAGGTCAAGATCGGCTGCATGCTCGCTGCGGGCACCTACTATCCCTACAGCTGCCGTCCGGGCGATGTACGCCAGGCTCAGCTTGACAACCAGGACAATTACTTCTTCGTCGACGTCCAGAGCCGCGGTTACTACCCGGCCTATGCCGTCAAGAAACTCGAGCGCCTGGGCATCGATGTGGGCATGACCGACGAGGACCGCGAGGTCCTGGCTGCCAACACCGTCGACTTCATCAGCTTTAGTTACTACAGCACCCGTTGCTCTGCCGGTGCCGACAACCCCGATGTCAAGCGCACCCAGGGCAACGCCTTCGCCGGCGCCAAGAACCCCTACCTGCAGGAGAGCCAGTGGGGCTGGGCCATCGATCCGCTGGGCTTCCGCATCACCCTTAATGACCTGTACGACCGTTATCAGAAGCCGCTGTTTGTGGTTGAGAACGGTCTGGGTGCCAGGGATGTTGTCGAGGAGGATGGTTCTATCAACGACGACTACCGTATCGACTTCCTGCGTCAGCATATTGCCGCGATGCGCGATGCGGTGACCGAGGACGGCGTTGACCTGCTGGGCTACACCACCTGGGGCCCGATCGACCTGGTCTCGGCCGGTACGGGCGAGATGTCCAAGCGCTACGGCTTTATCTATGTGGACCGCGACGACGCCGGCAACGGCACCCTCAAGCGTTCCAAGAAGAAGAGCTTTGACTGGTACAAGAAGGTTATCGCCACCAACGGCGAAGATTTGGCCTAGGCGTTCTCAACAGCAATAGCATCCTAACCAAGGCGCCCGGCGAGCAGCCTATGCCCGTCGGGTGCCTTGTTAAAAGAAGTAAAAACTTGCAATTGCACTACGGCGCGAGCACATCCAGCGGAACAACTTGGACGCCGCGGTCAGTGACATAGGCTTGTGAACCAAATCCAATGATTACGACTTTCGAAACCGGCGGGTTGTTTCCGGCGGCAACCATACGCTTCTCGACAGCAATAAGGCTGTCAGACGCCTCTTCGATTTGAGCGGAGCTGAGTTTAACTTCGACCGGA
>DXZU01000045.1 GCA_019419525.1 Collinsella sp. | reverse complement strand
GCAACGCGTTGCGCTGAGTCCTGAGGCTGTTGCAATGAAAATGAGAATCAAGGATTCAGTTTTCAGAGGGGTATACGCGCACACCCGATCAATGGCGGGCAAACTGCCTGATATACTTACATTAGTGCTACCAAGTTAGTCGCCGACCCTTGAAATGAGGTGCCGAGATGAACGACATTCTCGCAAGAAGAGCAAGACGAGCAACTGTGGGCATCGCCCTTTCCGCGGCACTTGTCGCGGGAATCGCCCCCGCAACGGCGATCGCGGCAGAAACCAGCTCCCCCACCGGTGCAGTTGCCTTGCAGACGGAAGACGCGGCCGCCGCAAAGGAAAAAGCGTATGCAGCCATGCAGGAAGCGCTCAAAAACCTCGAGGCCGCAAAAGACGCCGCAAGTCCCGAGAAAACTGCGAGACTCAATGATGACATTGCCCGTTTTCAAGAGCTCCGCGACAAGATGGCGGCGCAAGCCGCCGAATTGAGGGAATCCCTCCCCACCATGCAAGCGGACATCGATGCAGCCCAAGCCAAAAACGACGAGGCCATCAACCGGGTAAGCAAGCTCCAGGAAAAATTAGACATGAAGCTTGAGGAGCTTAAGGCAGTCGAAGCACTCGGCGACGAGGAGCTTGCCGAAACTATTAAACAGCAAATAAAGTCGTTGCGCCAAGAGATCGTAACGGCAAAAGCGCGAGTTGACTTTTGCGAAATGGAGCTCCGCGAGGTCAAGAGCCGCCTCGAAAGGCAGGAAAGACAAGTTAATGACTGTGAACGTTCTGCAGAGAAATATAAAGCCCATACCGACCAGTTCATAGCCTGGCGAGATGCGCTCCTCGACAATTTGAAAAAAGCGCAAACGGCCTATGACGATGCCTGCAAGGCATACGAAGAGGCAAAGGCCGCGGCAGACAAGGCCACCTCGCCCGAGATAGCAAAACCGACCGAGACAGTGCCTCCCTCCGGCTCGGCGCAGCCGACCGAGGCGACACAGCCCACCGGCTCGTCCGCGACCAGCAAAGACACCTCGCCAAGCTCCACCAAGCAAGCGAACTCGAGCAGCGGCAAGCAAGCAGATACGACCGCCGGCAAGCTCGCGAGCACGGGAGACACAGCGCCGAGCGCAATCACACTCGCAGGAATCGCCGCCATGGGACTCGGAATAACCGCCACAGCCACACGCCGCATCAGGAACTCAAGGTAGCTGCCAGCGGTTATTGTCTTCGCCAATCCACAAGCCAAGAGACAAAAAGAGGTCCGTTTCCCCAACCCAGGAAAACGGGCCTCTTTACTTGTAAAAACAGATGATAATGCCGCCGTCTCTTGAACCACGCAGCCATCAATGCCCAGACAACACTAGCAAGCCGCGTTCCTTAAGGGATAGATTTAATTAGACTAACGCGCCTTTACGGGTGATTTTTGGACGAAGTGGTCCCGGTGCCGGCGGGCTGTTTGGTAGTCGAGCGATCCCGCAGGCAAAGCCGAGGACCAGCGAGACACCAAGCGCCCTGCCGGCACTCGCGGGTAGCCGCGGCACCAAAAAACGCCTGCGCACTCGATGGATTCGGATGCCCGACAGAGGCTCCTTATGGCTGCTTCCTTCCGGACCTGACCAGATTCGGAACATATCGTCATCCGAACCCATCGAACGCGCTAGGCGCTCGGTATATCTTACCTGCTCCCGCCCGCCACGGCAAGTGGGGCGAACCCATCGGATGGATTCGCCCCACTCGTCCATATCGCTAGCGGCGCCTGCGGTACAGGACCGCGCCGCCCGCGACGGCCAGCGCGCCGATACCGGCCATGACCGCGAGCGCTGCCGCCGGCAGGCTGCGGTCGCCGGTGTCGGGCATACCGCCCTTGGAGCCGTCGCCGCTAGAGCCGCTGCCGGAGCCGTTATCTGAACCGCCGCCCGAGCCGCCGCCCGGCGTGCCGGGGTTCTCGGGGGTGCCGGGCTCCTCGGCGTAGCTGTTGGTGAAGACCGGCGGCATGTTGGCGTCGCCCTCGTAGGAGACCTTCGCCGACAGATAGCCCGTCTTGGTGCCGTCTGCCGCCTCGTCGCCCACCGCGACGACGATCCTGCGCACCGCCCTGTCGTAGGTCACGTGCGCCTGGCCGTCGTCGAGCTCGCTCACCGTGAAGGTGTAGGTGCCGGCCTGCTTGAAGGTCAGCGCATCGAACGTGACGCTGCCGTCCGCGGCGTTCTTGGCGGTCGACATGACCTTGCCGTCCCGGCCCTTGAGCTCAAAGCTAAACTGGCCCGCCTTGAGCTCGGCGCCCTTGAGCACCTTGGCGGTGCCCAGCTTGAGGGTGACGGGTGCGGCCTCGTAGCCGTTGGTGAACGTCACCGAGTCGTCGCCCGTGGGATTGCCCTCGGCATCCGCCAGCTCGTGCTTGACGGCGAGCGTGCCGTTGCCGGCATCGGTGACCGTCGTGCGCACGCGGTACGTCGCCCTGTCGTACGTCACGCCGCCCGCCGTGCCGGCGACCTCGCGCAGCTCGTAGCCGTGCGTGCCGGGCGCGGTGTAGGTGACGGGGCCGAGCGCGACCGCGCCGTCGGCGGCGTTCCTGCCCGTCGCCGCGACGCTCTCGCCGCCGTCGGCGGCAATCTCGACCAGCTGGAACTCGAACTCGCCCGCGGCCAGGCCACGGCCCTCGAGCTTCTTGCTCACCTTGATCTGGTCGGTGACGGAGCTCGGCGTCGGGCTCACGACGTAGGTGTTGGTGAACTCGAACGCGCCCTTGCCCTCGGGCGTGCCCTCTGCGGGCAGGACCTTCGCGACAAGCGTGCCCGCGGCGGTGTCCTCGACCACCCTGACCGTGAAGGTCCTGGTCGCCGTCGCGTCGTTGGCCACGCCGTCGACCGAGCCGGACTCGCTCACCCGGTAGGCGAACGTCTTGGTGCGCAGGCCGTCGCCGTCGATCTCGACGTCATCAAGGTCGCTCGGCTGCTTGAACGTGACGCGGCCCAGCGCGACGTTGCCGGTGGCGTCGTTGGTCGCCTCGGCCACCGTCTTGCCCGAAGCGTCGACCGGTGCGGGCGCGCCGTCCAGCGGCTCAATCTTAAAGGTGTACTTGCCCGCGATGTCGGCCTGCGTGAGGCCGAGTCCGGCCTGGCCGAGCGCCAACGTCTTGGTGCCCGCGAGGTCGACCGTCGCCTCGACGGCGCTATAGGCATTCACAAACGACAGCGTGCCGTCGGAGCCCTCGGGGTAGGTCACGGCCACATCCAGCCCGCCCTTACCGTCATCGGTCACCTTGACCGTGATGCCGAAGCTCGACGTGGCCGCCGTCACGCCCGCAGGCAGCCGGTCCGTACCGTCCTCGGAAACGGTATAGGGAATGACCCAGGAGCCGTCGGCGGCCCTGGTAGCGGTGCCGTCTCCCACCATCCGCTCGAGCGCGTCAGTAGTATAGGCAATGGGCGAGAACGCGAGCCCCGCGGCTTCGCCGTCGCCGGAGGCCCGGTTGGTCGCGGTCGCGGCCACGTTGCCCTGGGCATCGCGGACGGAGAACGAGAACTCGCCTGCCGCCGCGGCGCGGCCCGTCAGCGTCTTGGTGGCGTTAATTGCCACGTTGCCCTCGCCGCCGAGCGTTCCGGTGGCCTCGTAGGAGTTCTGGAACGCGGCCGTCACGGGCGCGGGCGCCGCCATGGCGTCATCTGCCGTGGAGACCTCGCCGCGGGCGACCTCGACACCGTCCTTGGCAACCGTGGTCGTGACCGTGAGCCTGCCCGTCGCGGTATCGTAGGCGGGCGCGATGGTCACCGTGCGCGGCACGGTGTCGTTGGTGTATCCCTCGCCGCCGAGCTTGGTCTCGGTGACGGTGAAGCTGTAGGTCTTGCCCGCGTCGGCGTCGGTGAACTTCACGTCGCTCTCCGCGGCACCGCCAATGAGGTCGACCAGGTCGGCCGCACCGTCATCGGCCGCGGCTACGGCGTAGGCGTCCTTGTCGGTCTTGAGGCCGAGCTTGGCGGCCGTCTCGGCGTCGGCGGTCACGGTGAAGGCGAACTGCCCCGCCTCCATGGCGCGGCCAGAGAGCGTCTTGGACAGGCGCACGCCCGCGCGGGCCGAGTAGTCGAGCTCGGTCGTGTAGGTGTTGACGAAGTCGCCGCCGCTCGCCTGCGCGATCGCGGGCGTCGAGGCCGTGAGGTTGCCGGAACCGTCGTCGGTCACGGTCACCGTCATCGTGGCAACGTGGCCGTCGTAGGCCACGCCGGCGATGGCGGAGCCGTCATCGGGCCTGACCTCGCGCACCGTGTAGGTGAAGGTCTTGGCGCGCACGCGCTTGCCGCCGACCTCGGCGAACTCGGCATCTTTGATGTCATTGAGCGTGTAGCGGATGGAGCCGAAGTCAAAGGCGACCCTATCGCCCGCCTTGGTGCCGGCGGCGGCCGTCACACTGACGGTCTTGGAGCCGTCGGCAGAGCCCTCGGGCATGGGGGCGCCGTCCTCGCCCGCGAGCGCGAACTGGAAGCTGTCGCCCTCCGCCCAGTCGCGGCCCTCGAGCGTCTTGGTGAAGAGCCCCGCGGTGGAGACGTCCCTGCCCTCGGTGGCCGTTCCGTACGTGTTGGTGAACGCGACGGTCGCGCCGTCCTCGGTCACGGCGCCTTCGGCCCCCTCGGCCGTGGTCGCGTAGCCCTCGGCGGCATCCTCGGTCACGGTATAGTGCGCGCCCACGGGTAGGCCGGAGATGATCTTCTCCCCGCCATCCTTAAGCGTGAAGTTCGCCTTGCCGCCCGCGAACGTCACGGCGTGCTCGCCCTTGCCGAAGGTGCCAGAGACGGGCTCGCCGTCCCCGTCGGTCAGCGCGACCGTAAAGCCGAACTCGCGCTGGCTGTCGCCGCCGACGACCGTCTTCTTGACGGTGAGGCTGCCCCCGCGGGGCACGCTGTTGTGGGTCGTGTTGGTCTGCGACTCGTTCTCGCCCACCTTGACCGTTGCGGTGTTGGCGATGTCGTCGACCACGGCGGCTTCGGCGGAGACCTTCACATCGAAGCTGAGCGTGCCCGTGGCGCCCGCAGCCTGCTCGCCGAGCGACCAGGTAAGGGTGCGCGTCGCGGCGTCGTAGGCGGCACCGTCGGCAGAACCCTCAACATAGTTAACGCCCTTGGGCAGGACATCGGTCACCGTCACGTCGGCCGCCTGCGCGGCGCCCCTGTCGTCGACGCTGTTATTGGCCCAGCCGATGGTATAGGTGAGGGTATCGCCCACGCCCACCGGTTTGCCATCCACATCGACCTTGGCGCCCGAGGCGTCCGCCTTGGTGACGGTCTTGGTGTTGTCGTGCGGCGTGAAGGTGTTGGTGAAAGTCTTCTTGCCCCGCTCGTTGGAGATCTCGGCCTTAAGGCCGGCGCCAGTCTGAGTCACCGTGATGTCGAAGGTGTAGGCGTGCGCATCGTCCTCAATCAGGACATCGCCGCTTGCTTTCTCGGTCACGGTCGCGTGGTAGGTGCCCAGATTGGTGAAGCTGAGCTCGCCAAAGGAAACCTTGCCGTCCTTGTCATTCTTCGCCTCGATTGGGTAGCCCTCGAGAACATTGCCCGCACCGTCGGTGAGGGAGAGCTCAAAGACGAACTCCCCCTTCTGAAGGCCGGGCTTGCGGCCGCCCGCGAGCACCTTGGTGAGCTCGGAGACGGACGCCGTGGCGGGGGCGGGGTCGAAGGTGTTGGTGAAGGCGGCGAAGGAGACCTGGTCTGCCGCGATGGAGCCCTCGGCCTTGGAGCCCTCGGCTCCGTTCACCGCAGCCTTGTAGCCAGCGGCGGCGCGCTCGGTCACCGTGTAGGCAGTTCCCGCGGGCAGCCCCGTGATCCTCGCCGTCTGGCCATCTTTGAGCTTGAGGGTCGCCTTGCCGTCCTCGAACGTCGCGTCACCGTAGGTGCCGGACACTTTGCGGCCCATGGCATCGGTGGCCTCAACCACAAACTTAAATATCTTGTCCGCGTCGACCGCCAGGCCCTCGCGCGCCACGACGGTCTTGGAGACGTCGAGCTCGCCCGTCTTCACAGTGTTGGTCACGGTGAAGCCGTCCTTGGCGTCGCCGGTGGCCTTAGAGCTGTAGCCCTCGACGGGCACCTCGGCCACGGTGTAGCGGACCTCGGAGCCGGACTCGGAGTACTTGGGCAGGCCCTTGAAGGAGCCCTTCCAGCCGTTGGACTCGTTGAGCTCGATCGACTGGCCGGCGTCCTCGCCGTCGGCGAGCAGGCGCACGGTGGCCTTCTTGGCCGCCGGGCCGACCCACTTCTTCTCGACGGGCACCGAGACCTTGGCCGTGGAGGTGTTGGTCACGGTGAAGCCGTCCTTGGCGTCGCCGGTGGCCTTAGAGCTGTAGCCCTCGACGGGCACCTCGGCCACGGTGTAGCGGACCTCGGAGCCGGACTCGGAGTACTTGGGCAGGCCCTTGAAGGAGCCCTTCCAGCCGTTGGACTCGCTCAGGGTGATCGAATCGATGACGGTATCGCCGTTCTTGAGATTTACTTTGACCTCATCAGGATGGGGAATCCTGGGGTTCTCCCAGACCTTTTTAATGGGAATGTCGATATTCTCGGACTTACCGATGACGACACCGCCGTTGGCGCCGATGCCGCCTCCCAACGGCGCCATATTGCCAGAGATCGTCAGCGACGTCTGACCGCCGCCGAGGTTATACGCATCCTCGCTCATCACAGATTTAAGCGCGACGTTCGGCGTGGCGTCGGTAAAGGACAGGGGCTCGCCGTTGTCACCACCGGGCGAGAATCGCGGGATTTCGGGGTTTGTTGCCGCATAAGTGCCTTCGGGGTTAAACAGCCCACCGTCTCTGTACCAGCTGACCTTTCCGCCGCCCGGAGCGCGGTTGGCCAAGGTCAGTTTGTATTTGGCGTCTTTGAAGCCGGTGAAGACAAAGTCGTCTCCCGCCTCACCAGCCGTGTTCCTGGCGATCAGGCCGCCGTCCTGGACGTAGACCTTGGCATCTCCGGTCGGGCAGAACCACATGCCGCCGCCCTGTTTATCCGCATGGTTATCAACAACGAGAGCGTTTTCGATATGGAGCGTACTATAGCCAAGATACTCGTTGCCTTCGCTATACACGCCGCCACCCATGCTCCAAGCAGTATTGCCCTTGATCTCGCCCGCGCTGAGCGTGACGTCATTCGAATAGGTATAGACGCCTCCGCCGGCGGAAGCGGAGTTGCCAGATATGGATCCGCCCTGCATGGTGAAAGCAGTATTCCCCTTTTCGCCGCCCTGGCAGCCCGGGTCAACCACACACACTCCGCCGCCTTTGCCTTTGCCCTTGCCAGACACAACGTTGTTCTTAATCTCTCCACCCGTCATGGTGAACTCGGCGTTGCCCTCAATATGAACTGCTCCGGAAGGATCGTAGGCCGCCTCCAGCCTACTGCTCCTGTTGCCGGAAATCTGGCCACCAGTCATCGTGAACTTGGCTCTTTGGTTTTCGCCCTTACCCTGGCCGTACGCAAGCACCGCACTGCCTCGATAACCGTTGTTGCCCTCGATGCGGCCTCCGCTCATGTCAAAGCGAGCATCGCCCCACAAAATGACGCCAGAAGATGTAAGCCAATAGCAATTGGTGGCCCCGGTAACGACTCCGTTGTTACGGATAACGCCACCCCTCATAACTACATGAGCGCCACTGGACGCGCGAACGGCACCGCAATACGAATGGCGCAGCTCGCACTGCTCGATAACGCCGCCCGTCATGGTAAGCGAGGCATTTTCTCCCGACACGTCGACGGCGCCCGCGTTATCACTGCTCGTGGTGCCGTCGTACACGACGGCCTCGTCAGAGAGCACAACTGCTCCCCTGCTAGAAATAATGGCGCCCTTGTTGTAGCGACCACTCAGGGACACTTTCCCCGACAGCTCGAGGGATGCCCCCTCGGCAACATTGACCAGTACGGAGAAGCCGCTTTTCTTTGCCAAGATGGTATAGGGCTCATCCGACGTGATCTTAATCATCTTCCCGGCAGGAATCGTGAGCGTGGAGCCAAGCTTCACGTGCTTTTTCAGGGTGATGACGGTTTCCTCGCCACGCGGCGCCTCGTTGACCAGCTCCTGAAGGGTCTTGATGCCGCCATCGCTCACGTAATCGCCGACGCCGTCATCGATGGACTCGCGCGTGTAGACGATATCGACGCCAAAGAACGGGAGGTTCTCCGAGCCGGTGATGTCGTCCATGCTGTTTTCGATTGTGATCTTTTTAACCGTGCTGCCTTCAAACATACCCGAGGGTATTTTGGTGAGGCCGCGCCCGATCGTCACATCCTCCACGCCATCTACGCCCGAGAAGGCTGCCGTGCCAACGGAAGTCACGGAATCCGGAATGGAAAGCTGCTCCGGCAACGTGCCGTAATAGAAGGCGTAGTTGCCAATTGTCTCAAGTGTCCTGGGAAGCTGGACGGCGACGTTGCTCTGGATAAAGGCCCAGTCACCGATACTCTTCAGGCTGTCGCAGAGCCCCACGATCTTAACCGGCGTATAGCAAAACGCATAGCCCGGAATGCTCTGAAGCGAGGACAGGTCCACGGACGCCCGCAGATTTTTGCACTCGCGAAAAGCCCCGCTGCCCATCTTTGTTACCTTGCCTAGATTTGGCACGCTCACCAGGCTGGCACACCCCTGGAAAGCAGAGGATCCGATGCTCGTCAATGTGCCCGGGAAATCGATGCCGGTCAAACTCGAGCAATCCTGAAACGCCCCATCCCCGATGGACTCGATTTCGCTCAGTGCGGTGATGGACGTTAGAGAGGTGCATCCGTCAAACATGTGCGAGGGGATCTTGGTAACCGAAGCGGGCAACGACACGCTTGTCAGAGACGTGCAGCCTTCGAACACGCCCGTTATGGTGTCGTCGAAGGCGACATCTTTTGGAAACTCGATGCTTGTGAGGGCCGTAGCCCCCTCGAAGGCGCCCGAGCCCGAAATCATTTTGAGGGTGGAGGGGAGATCGATCTCAGAAAGGCTGCTGCAGCCATTGACCATCATGTTGGCGCTAATCTTCTCGACGCCCTCATCGAAATAGAGCTTTTCGAGCGAGCGGGCGTTTTGCAGCGTGCAACTGAAGTCCTTGATGGAGCCAGGGATATGGAGCTCCTTGACCTTTACGAACTTCCGGAAATACCATCCGCGCACGTTTTCGAGCGTGTCGGGGAGCGTCAGCTGCTCAACATTCTCGGCCACGATGCCAGACGAGAAATATAGTTCGGTGACTTTGTAGGTCTGGCCACCATGCTCGATGGAGCTGGGCACATTCACCGCGGTCACACTGTCATCGGCAACAATACCTGTGATTTCCGCCGTGCCCTTATCCGTGGTCTCGCACGAATAGGTCACGCCGTCCTGGGTGATCTCAAACTCCTCCGCAGTATACGCAGCCCGCGATTCTGTGGCCGCATATGCGACACCGGCCGTCGCGCCAACGGATAAACATCCGAAGCCGAGAACCAGCGCAAGGCAAAGAGCAGCGACTCTCCGCCCCCCCCGCCGAAAACTTTCCTCTCCAATTCCCTTCTCCCCCTCTGGTGTCGCCTTCTCTTCCCAAGAGCGATCTATTGATTAAGAACAGTCAAAGACAACACTATGCCCAAAGAGGCCCATCATGGAGATAATCCACGTCTTCGCCCGAAATGGTAATTAATTGGCAGGATTAATTGGCGAACAACTGAACGAAGAGCAATCTACTAATGGCACATGAATGACAGCGTCAACACCCGAAGTGCATAGTCTCCGATCCCCAGACAACACCATCGAGCGCCACAAGGTACAGGATTGATTTGTTCAGATTCACATGCCTTTACGGGTGTTTTCCTAGCCCCGTCCCAAAATGACTACTTTTCTAGATGCGACCGAGGTCGTAGGATCGAGCGACCGCTTCGCCGGCGCAGACGAGGTTCGCCTCGGCCTCGCGCGGATCGAGCGCCGCCTCAAGGGACATAGGCTTGCGACAGATCGGCAGGACAAGGTCGATACCCTGCCCATATACCGCATCCAAGTTGACAGCGCGACCGCCCACGACGGCGACCACCGGCTTGCCATATCGCTTGGCGCGGCGAGCCACACCAACCGGCGCCTTTCCAGCGGCGGATTGCTCGTCCATGTTGCCCTCGCCCGTTATGACCAGATCGACATCCCGCACGCGCTCGTCAAACCCAATCAGATCAAGCACCGTCTCCACGCCCGAATGTAGCTCTGCACCGAGCGCTAGCAGCGCGGCGCCCAGACCGCCGGCGGCACCTGCGCCGGGCACGCCGAGCACCGAGCCAAATGTCCGTGCGCCCTCGGGTGTGCGCAACAACCCCTGGGCCCGAGCCTCGACAATTGCCGTATCGAGCAGACGACCGTAGCCGACCATCCAGCTGTCGTACTTGCCCAGGGCCTCGGCATCCCCCGTCGGCAGACCCTTCTGTCCACCAAACACTGCCAGCGCACCGCGGCGCCCCACGAGTGGGTTCTCGACATCAGAAAGCACCACGACACGCGCGCCGTTCAGCGCCCGAAGCGCTGGCGCCAAATCAACGCTCGCCACCTGCTCAAGGCCAGCAAGACCGGGGGCGACATCGCAGCCCTGATCATCGACCACACGCGCGCCCAGCGCCTGCAGCATGCCGGCGCCACCGTCGTTGGTGGCACTGCCGCCCAGACCAATATAGAGTGTCTTTGCGCCCGTGCGAACCGCGCGAAGCATGAGCTCGCCCACGCCATAGGTTGTAGCAGCCAGCGCCGACGACTCCGTGCAAGGCGAGTACCCGATGCCCGCGGCTTCGGCCATCTCAATAACAGCCGACTCGTGTTCGACATCAACCAGCATCCGGGCAGACGCGCGGTCGCCCAAGGGGCCTGCGACCTCGCAGGTCACAAGCTCACCACCGCAGGCGGCAACGGCATCGAGCGTTCCCTCACCACCATCTGCCAGCGGCAATGCGGCCACCTGGACATCGGACCACACACGGCGCACGCCTTCGGCAACCGCCGCCTCCGCCTGCGCGCTCGAAACACTGCCCTTAAAGGAGTCAATCGTCAGCAGCACGCGGCGGGGCCGGCGGCACGCAGGACCAAAGTCAACCGCCGTGTCAGCATCCTCACCGGCACCTGCAAGCGCTGCGGCATGAGCGGCATGCGCCTCAAGATCGGCCCCACAACCGCAGCTAGCACCATCGGTACCACGCAGCCCACTAAAATAGCCGCTCAAAACCTCACGACACTCATCCGCCAGGATCCCAGCCGTCACGTTAAACCGATGATTCAGGCGCGAGTCGGCATTCAAATCGTATAGGGATCCCAACGCGCCCGCCTTGGCGTCGCTCGCGCCATACACGCAGCGCCCCACGCGCGCGTTAACCATAAGCCCTGCGCACATGCAGCAAGGCTCGAGCGTTACGTAGACCGTGCAATCGGAAAGGCGCCAACGACCGAGTGACCGAGCAGCGGCACACACGGCCGCAAACTCGGCATGAGCCGAAGGATCCTGATCGAGCTCGCGGCGATTGTGCGCCCTTGCGACGATCTCGCCGTCGCGCACCACTACGGCTCCGATGGGTACCTCGCCCACCGCAGCAGCGGCGCGCGCCTCGGCCAGTGCCTCGCGCATGAACTTCTCGTCGATTTCGGTGATCGTCATCGTTCGCCTTCCCTGTTGCAAATTCAAAACGATGCTATCATTACGACTCACGGAGAGATGGCAGAGCGGTTGAATGCGGCGGTCTTGAAAACCGTTGAGCGCGAGGGCGTTCCGGGGGTTCGAATCCCCCTCTCTCCGCCACTTTTAGTGATGCACCGGTGTCATGGTCCGCTCGAACAGCGCATCGACAACGTCGGCTATCTCAGGTCGACGCTCCAGATCGTGGCCCGATTCCCACCATATCGTGAAAAGTCGAATAATACCGCCGGCGACAAACTCAGACGTCGTCTCGAGTGACACGGGGGCCAGGGCATCCTCGGCAAGCACGTTCATCACACGCTCGCGGATGGAGCGAGCAATGCGGTCGCAAATAACGTTGGTCAACATGCCCGACATGCTGCTTGCCAAAATGTTATCCATGAGCCGCTCGTGCGTCAGAATCAAATCCATGGCATCGTCCAAAATCGCGTGTCGAAGCGCGCGCACGTCCTCGGCAGATACCGCGCCGGCCTCATCGGGCTGTTTTTGCGGCAAGCCCGACATAAGCTCATCGATATAAAAGGCAAAGTAATCGTTCTTGTCGCGAAAATGCTTGTAGAACGTCGTGCGGCGAATCATGGCGCGGTCGCACAGCATGGCAACCGTCAGGTCCTCAAAACGATGCTCCTCGAGAAGCTCGGTGAAGGCATCGAACAGGGCGCGGTAGGTTTTCTTAATGCGAAGGTCCACTGGTATCGCCATCCTCAGGGCAAAGACAACACTCGTCAATCTGTCGCATATCTTACACCTGTACCTCGCGCGCTTTGCCCCGGTACCGACCCCGCCGAAAACATAACGCTTGCCGGAAAGTGCGGCACGGCAAAACGTTGTGGGTATACTAGTAGCGTTATACCAACGGCAGCTGGCGCATGCCGCCGCGGCCATTCGAAACGGAGACATCATGATTACCGTCATCATCGGCATCGTTGTTGTCATTGTGATTGTCTGCGCCATCGCCGGCATCTACAACAACATGGTCACCAAGCGTAACCGCATCGATAACGCCTGGCAGAACATCGATACGCAGCTGCAGCGCCGCAACGACCTGATCCCCAACCTGGTCGAGACCGTCAAGGGCTACGCCAAGCACGAGCAGGAGACGCTCTCCGCCGTGATCAGCGCGCGTAACACCGCCGTCAAGGCCACCACGCCCGAGGCCAAGATGGAAGCCGACAACGTGCTGACCGGTGCGCTGCGCCAGCTCTTCGCCGTGGCCGAGGCCTATCCCGATCTTAAGGCAAACACCAACTTTACACAGCTGCAGGCATCGCTCGAGGATACCGAGAACAAGATTAGCTATGCACGCCAGAGCTACAACGACTGCGTGCTCAGCTACAACAACGCCATTCAGACGTTCCCGGCTGTCATCTTTGCCGGCATCTTCCAGTTTAAGGAGCGCCAGGGCTTCGAGGCCGCCGAAGCAGCCCGCCAGGCCCCGACCGTCAAGTTCTAGTAGTTTGGCAGCGCATCCTTAATCGGCCAAATGCATAAACCGCCCCGTCGAATGCATACTTCGACGGGGCGGTTTCCTTTTTCGCGAAGGTCCCCCTCTAAGCGCCGTGCATTTTTAGGAGTATTCAACATAACCAAGAGCTTCGGGCGCCACGATAAATGCCAAAGACCGCGAATATCCCTGCAAATCAAACGCTGTCAGCCCATAACCCCGCCCATCATCCGTAGAAAACATCGAGAAATCCCGATTTTTTGCCCGAGGTCGGTATGCAGGGGCCTTCGATTGCAGAATACTCGCAAAAATGCACGTCGCCACCGCCCCCACATGGCGCGAAGCAAAACAAAAGGGCGACCCTCCTTTCCGGCGCACTCCGCAGGATGCAAGAAGCCCTCGCCGCACGAAGTGCGCAGCGAGGGGCTTCTTGCATGTCCGAGGACGCGCCGGGAGGGAACTTGCTCTCTGCCCGGATAGGTAAGACAAATTACGCGACGGTGTAAACCCAGTTGTGCTTGTCCTCGACAGCACCGGACTGGATGCCAGTCAGGGTCTCGCGGAGCTTCTTCATCACAGGGCCGATCTCGGTGTAGCCAGCCGGGAAGGTCACGGTCTCGTCGGCGCCGTAAACCTTGTTGTCGATCTCGCCAACCGGGGAGATGACGGCAGCGGTGCCGCACAGGCCGCACTCGACAAAGGTACCGGCCTTGACCTCGGCCCACTCGACGGGACGCTGATCGACGGTCATGCCCAGGTCCTGAGCGACCTGAACGAGCGAACGACGGGTGATAGAGGGCAGGATGGAGTCGGTGTGCGATTGCGGAACGACGAGCGTACCGTCCTCCTTCACGAACAGGACGTTGGCGCCGCCGGTCTCCTCGACATAGGTGCGGGACTCGGAGTCGAGATACAGGTTCTCGGCATAGCCCTCGCGATGGGCCTCCATCGTGGGCTTGAGGGACATGGCGTAGTTCAGGCCGGCCTTGATATTGCCGGTGCCGTGCGGTGCGGCACGGTCGTACTCGGAAACGCGCAGCTTAACGGGCTTAAGGCCACCCTTAAAGTACGGACCGACCGGGGTCACGAGAATGCGGAACGTGTACTCAGGAGCGGGAGCCACGCCAATCACGTCACCGGAGCCGATCATAAACGGACGCACGTACAGGGTCGCACCGGAACCGAAGGGCGGAACCCAGGCGGCGTTTGCAGAAACGACCTGCTTGACAGCCTCGACGAACTTGTCCTTGGGGAACGGGGGCATCTCGAGGCGCTGGGCAGAGTTATACATACGCTCGGCGTTCATGTCGGGACGGAAGCAGACGATGCTGCCGTCCTCGGCGGTGTAGGCCTTCAGGCCCTCAAAGACCTCCTGGCAGTAATGGAAGATGCCACCGCACTCGGAGACATGCAGGGTGTGGTCGGTGGTCAGGCCGCCCTCGTCCCACTCGCCATCCTTCCAATGAGCCTCGTAACTGTAATCGGTCTTCATGTAGCCAAAGCCGAGGCTACCCCAATCGATATCCTTCTTCTCGACAGTCATATGTCGCTCCTTACATACACAGTTGCATACTCGCGAACCCGCACGCAAGGACCGAGGCCGACCGCGTCGCAACGTCGCACGCCCGGAGCGTAGAGCCGGACGGGACACGCGAACGGCATCAAAGCCGATGGCACGTCGATTCGCATGCACGAGATTGTACTCCGCACACGCGTCGGATAAAACGCTTTTCTTTAACTAACTAAAGTATTTTCATTTGACCGAAGCTGAAGAGGCCCGCCACCGTAAACGGTGACGGGCCTCAACTGCACGGTTTGCGCGCTGGCTCGAGCTACGCGTTCTTTTTGCCCAGCTTAGCCTTAACCAGACCGACCACGGTCGGGATGATCGACACGGCGACGATGCCGATAATCAGCAGCTCAAAGTGCTCCTGCACAAAGGGAATGCCGCCAAAGAAGTAGCCCAACAGCGTAAAGACCGTCGACCAGGTAATGCCGCCCAGCACGTTAAAGATGACAAAGTTGCGCCAGTGCATGCCGCCCATGCCGGCGATGAAAGGCACAAAGGTGCGGATAAACGGGAAGAAGCGACCCAGGAAGATGGCCAGGTGGCCCCACTTGTCCAGGAAGTCCTCGGACTTTTTGATTCGCTCGGGCGTCATGGCCTTGACCTTACCCGAAGCGATGATCTTTTTGCCAAAGAAGTGACCGATCATAAAGTTGCACTGATCACCCAAAATGGCAGCCGTCCATGCGACGGCCAGCAGAGCCACGATGTTAAAGCCGCCGTTGTGGGCAAAGAAACCCGAGGCAAACAGCAGCGAGTCGCCGGGAAGGAACGGGAAGAACACCACGCCCGTCTCGATAAAGATGATCAGGAACACGCAGCCGTAGGCCATAAGCGGGCCGGCGGCGATCCAGCTGGCGATCGCGGTGCGCGGATCCTTAAGCAGCTCGGCGATAAAATTGATGAAACCCATGAAGTAAAACCTCTCAGTTGTGGGCGCGGACACGTCCAAGTTGACCAGTATACGGTTGTGACGCGGCAACGCACACGACCTTACAAAAGCGTGACTTCATTACCAGCAAGTTTGCATAATTGACACCTGTCGCGCAAAGCCGAGCAAGATTGCTCTTCCTAATCCCTAGCGAATCGCTATACTTTATTGAATTGCATTGTCGCGGCGCTAAGGGAGGGTGGCCGGTGAGCTTTATCAATACCATTCGCGAGGACATCAAGACCGTCCAGGCACAGGACCCCGCCGCGCAAAACGGCCTAGTCATCTTCCTTTCTTACCCCGGCTTGCACGCCAAGTGGAACCACGTGCCCGAGCACTGGCTGTGGGAACATGGACATCGCTCGCTCGCCCGCGTGCTCTCGCAAATCACCCGCCATATCACTGGCGTCGAGATTCATCCTGCCGCACAGATCGGCAAGCATTTCTTTATCGACCACGCCATGGGCGTTGTCATCGGCGAAACCGCCATTGTGGGCGACAACTGCGTGCTCTATCAGGGCGTCACACTTGGCGGCACCGGCAACGAGACCGGCAAGCGCCACCCCACCCTGGGCAACAACGTCACCGTGGGCACAGGCGCCAAGGTGCTCGGCAACATTCGCATTGGCAACAACGTCAAAATCGGCGGCAACTCGGTCGTCGTCAAGGACGTACCCGACAACTGCACCGTCGTGGGCGTGCCGGGCCGCGTCATCAAGCGCAACGGCTGCCGCGTATTCGAGGAAAGCTTCGACGCCAAGCAGCACCGCGAATACATGCCCGACGATGCCGCCGAGCAGAGTGCCCTCAACCGCCAGGGCATCACCGAGAATGCCCGCCGCGTCAAGGAACTCGAGCGAGAGGTGGCCGAGCTCAAGGCCCTCGTCACCAAGCTCGTGGACGAGCGCTAGAGGCGGACGGCCACCGACAACATTGACGCCAACGCAAAGGCGCGCCAGGGAATCCATCCCCGGCGCGCCTTATTTCTGATGTGACATGCGGGACTGTCCCTTTGTCACATTATGCGAATTGGCTCAGGTAGAGGTCGGCGTAGGCGCCCTCGGCAGCCAGCAGCTCCTTGTGCGTTCCCTGCTCGATAATGTTGCCGTGATCCATAACCAAGATCAGGTCGGCATCCACAATCGTCGACAGGCGATGCGCGATCACAAAGCTCGTGCGGCCGCGCATGAGCGCGTCCATGGCGCGGCCGATGGCAAGCTCGGTGCGCGTATCCACGCTCGACGTCGCCTCGTCCAGGATGAGAATCGCCGGGTTGTTGAGCAGCACGCGTGCGATGGTTAGCAGCTGACGCTGGCCCTGGCTGATGCTTTCGGCATCGTTGGCTACGCGCGTGTCGTAGCCCTGAGGCATGGTGCGCACAAAGAAGTCGACCTGGGCGGCGCGAGCGGCCGCAACAATCTCCTCGCGCGTTGCCTCGGGGCAGCCGTAGGCGATGTTCTCGGCAATCGTGCCGTCGAACAGCCAGGCGTCCTGCAGCACCATGCCAAACTGCTGCCGTAGCTCGCCGCGATCCATGAGGCGCGTATCCACACCGTCAAGCGTAATGCGGCCGCCGTCGATCTCGTAAAAGCGCATGAGCAGGTTGATGAGCGTCGTCTTGCCTGCGCCCGTGGTTCCCACCACGGCAATCTTCTGGCCCGGCTCGGCGGTAAACGACACGTCGCGCATGAGCGGCTTGTCGGGCGAATAACCAAAGCGCACGTGCTCAAAGGAGACGCGGCCCTCCACGCGACCCGGCAGCTTGGCGGCCTCGCCCGGCTGCGGATCGGCCTCCATCTCGGGCTCATCGAGCAGGTCGAACACGCGCTCCGCACTCGCCAGCGCGCTCTGCAGCGAGTTAAAGGTAAACGACAACTGCGTCATGGGTTCGGACGCCTCGTAGATAAACTGGAAGAACGCCTGGAACACGCCGACGGTCATATGCCCGGCAACCAGCATGCTGCAGCCCACCAGCGCAATCACGATCTGCGCCAAACGGCCGATAAAGCGCACCGCAGGGCCGACGGCGTTAATCATAAAGTCGGCCTTGGTGCTCACGCGCGCCAGCTCCTTCGAAGCCTCGTGTACCTCGGCAGAGCTCTGGCGCTCGCGGTTAAACGCACGGATCACCAGACGGCCCGAGTAGCCTTCCTCGACCGCGCTCGTAATCTTGGACACCCACTCCTGGCGCTCGCCCGTCACATCGTGCGTGCGGCGCGACACGACCTTCGTCACCAGCAGCGAAAGCGCCGTAAAGAACAAAAAGACGAGCGTGAGCGGCACGCTAAACACGAACATCACGCTCACGGCGCCCACCACGGTACCGATCGACACCAGCAACTGCAGCAGTCCGCGCTGCATGCTCTCGGACATCTTGTCCAAGTCGTTGGTCGCACGGCTGACGACCTCGCCGGGACGATGCGCGTCAAAGTAGGCAAGCGGCAGACGGTTGAGCTTTTGTGCGATGCGGTTGCGTAGACGCAGGTTGAGACGCTCGGCAACGCTCGACATCAAAAAGCTCTGGAGTGCGTAGAACGAGGCGGCGGCGGTCCAGATCATAAAGTAGATGAAGATGGTCCTGCCGCAGTTCTCCCAGGTAATGCTGAAGGTAGTGTTGTTGGCAAACGCCACCTTCATGTGCCCCCACAGTTCATCGATCACGCGGGCGCTGTAGGCCGGCGCCGCGGTGTTAAAGATGGCATAGAACACGATGCTCGCGAACACGATATAGAAACGCCAATGGTCGCCGGCGGCCTCGCTCCACAGGCGGCGCACCGTCGCCCAGGTGTCGCGGGGCGTCTCGTCCTCGTCCTCGTCGTCAACGTCGCGCATGCGCTCTGCCTCGGCGCGGGCGCGCTCGTCCTCGGCGCGCTCGTTTTCCTCGTAGAGCGCCTGGCGGCGAGCCTCGCGCTCCGCCGCCTTGGCGGCTTCGTCCAGGCCGGGCGTGGCGCCCGCCTCCTCGACTGTCTCTGCAACCGCGGCGTCATCGGTGATGCCCTGCTTCTTGAGCTCCTCGGTCATGCTACTCACCTCCCTTCATCTGCGATTCCGCGATAGCGCGGTACACCTCGCAGGTTTCCATGAGCTCGTCGTGCGTGCCCAGGCCCACGATCTCGCCGTCCTTGAGCACCACGATCTGATCGGCATGCAAAATAGTCGAGATGCGCTGGGCGATGATGAGCACCGCGGCATCGCACGTCTCGTCCTGCAGCGCATGGCGCAGTGCCGCATCGGTCTTAAAGTCCAGGGCCGAAAAACTGTCGTCGAAGATATACAGGTCGGCGCGCTTCATGAGTGCGCGGGCGATTGCCAAACGCTGGCGCTGGCCGCCCGAAAAGTTCGTACCGCCCTGCGCCACCGGAGTGTCGAGCCCCTGCGGTTGATCGAGTACAAAGGTGCTCTGGGCAACCTGGAGCGCATGGAGCATGTCAGCCTCGGTCGCACCCTCGTTACCAAAGCGCAGGTTGCTCGCCACGGTACCCGAGAACAGCCATGCCTTCTGCGGCACATAGGCGATACGCCCGCGGATGTCGTCTTGCGAAAGGTCGCGCAGGTCGACGCCGTTCAGGCGAATGGCGCCCTTCGTGGCATCGTGGAAGCGAAGCAAGAGCTTGGCCACCGTTGACTTGCCCGAGCCCGTTGAGCCCACGATCGCGGTCGTCTGTCCACGGCGGCAGGCAAAACTCAGGTTGCACAGGGTGTCCTCGTCGGCATCGTCAAAACGGAACGACATGTGGTCGAACACGGCCACCGCGTCGGCGCCGTCTGCGGACTCAGGCGCCCCGTCGCCCAGCGTAGCCTTGCCGTCCACAATGCTCGGCTCGATTTCGAGCACCTGCTGCGCGCGGTTGAGACACGCCGCGGCGCGCGGGAGCGTCAGCACCACCATCTGCGCCATCATCACAAAGAACAGGATCAGGATCGCGTACTCCAGCACGGCCGAGATGCTGCCGATTTGCATGGCATGGACGCCCACGCGGTTGCCGCCCACCCACAGCACCGCCACCTCGGCGATGTTCATCAAAAAGAAGCTGGAGCTGTCGAGACCCACAAACAGGTGGTTGACCTTGATGGCATTGGCCGCGTAATCGCTAAACACCTCGTCCAGGCGCTGCTCCTCGTGGCGCTCCTTGTTAAATGCGCGGATGACGCGCACGCCCACGATGTTCTCGCGCAGCACCACGTTCATGCGGTCGATAAAGCTCTGCAGGCGCATAAAGATCGGCGCGGCGTTGGCAACGGTAAAGACCGCCGCCACCAGCACGATCGCAACGACCACGCCCAGCAGCGTGCCCATGGCAGGATCGATAAACCAGGCAAAGATGATGCCCGCCACGGCCAAGAACGGTACCGGCAGCACCAGCTGAATCGTCTGCAGGATCGCTTGCTGGATCACGTTGATGTCGTTGAGCGAGCGCGTGATCATCGAACCCGTGCCAAAGCGCTCAAAGTCGCTGGCGGACAGCTCGAGCGATTTGTCGTACACGGCGTTGCGGATATCGCAGGCCACGTTGGCCGCCAGGCGGGCCGAAAGATAACAGCCCAGCACCGCACCACCGCTGGCCATGCCGGTCGCGATAAACATGTACAGGCCGTTGCGCAGGATGTAGTCGACATCACCCGTCGTGATACCGGTATTGACCATATTCGCCAACATTGTAGGCACCAACAGCGTGCCGACGTTATCTATCAGCAGCACAAACATCGTCACCGCAATCAGCCCGCGATACGGCCTCATAAACCTCATTAAGAGTCGCATGTCTCCCCCTCGCCCTTATCGTCAGCCTCGTTCTCGGCGGCAACTTGCCGTTTAAATGCCTCGCACTCTTCGTTAAGAACATGGGAGAACTTACCGACCAAGCGCATGATCTCGCGCTGTTCCCACGGCTCGAGCGCCTCGAATGCCTGCTGCTCGGCCTTTTGCGCCGGCAACGCGTAGCGCTTGGCAAACTGCATACCTTCTGCGGTCAGTCGCACAACCTTGTTCTTACGACTGCCCTCGGCAAACTCCAACGTCGCAAGCCCTCGCGCCCTAAGCGTCTTGATTGCCGAATTGATGGTCTGCTTGCTATAGAACCATTCGCTTGTCAGACGACTCACGGCGATGCTGCCGTCCGCCGTGCTGGTGTCGACGAGCATCCAATAGGCGCAATCCGAAAGACCGCAGGTGCGCGAGAACTCCGAATAGATATGGTCGAGTCCATTGAGCATCCGGTCGAAATCGACCAGCGTAACCGCACTATTCATCTATCCCACCATTCGATTGTCCGAGTTTTGACCAATTTACATCTCTACATTAGTCCGAGTTTTGACTATCGTCAATAAGCTCGTTATATATGGTCAGCTCTACATAGGCATGTCGACAAAAAAGACCGCCGGCGCGGGGGCGGCGCCGGCGGTTGCGAGAGAATATCGATTGTTGGCTGTTACGCAGCGACGGCCTCGTAGACCGTGGCGCCCGAGAAGCTGTCGTGCAGGCTCTTGCCACAGATCCACGGCAGTTCGACGACCTCGCAGACCGTGTTGACCAGCTCGGAGCAGTCAGTAAAGTGGCCCTTATCGTTGAGGGCCTCGCAATCCTGAACACGCCAATAGCCATCGGTGTGCGTGATGCAGTACTCGTGATCGTTGATCGACACGAAAGCGCGCGTCTTGGAACGCAGCAGCTTCAGAAATCCTTCGAAGTCGGTCTCGACGACATCTCCAGCCTGGAACATGATGTTACCTCCTGGCCCGGCGCCACCATGGCGCGCTGATAAACGTTGGTACTCCTTTAGTAAAACCTTTATCAGAGCTTATGCGCGCATCATTTAGGCAAGTGGTAAAAAACCGCAGGGTAGACGGGATAAAACGTTTAATCATCCCACCGGTTTGTCACATTCTGGCTGAAGTTTTATGCAAACCAACTTTTCCACTTGGTAGCTTGCATTGTTTGAGGCCGACGGCGCGATTACGGTTTTGGTTCGGCGGGTAAGAACGAGGCATCGAAACCAACGTCAGGAGGACACATGGAGACCATCGAAGCGCTCATCCATCGCCGCAGCTGCCGTAACTACAGCGATCGCCCCGTCGAGGCAGAAAAGCTCGCACGCATTATCGAGGCAGGCCAGTACGCGCCCAGCGGCATGGGACGTCAGCCGGTCACGTTCGTCGCCGTTACCGACCCCGCAACCGTCGAGCGCCTCTCGCAGCTCAACGCCCAAGTTATGGGCAGCGAGGGAGATCCCTTCTACGGCGCCAAAACCGTTGTGGTGGTGCTCGTCGACCGCAGTGTGCCCACACACCTGGAAGACGGCTCGCTCGCCATGGGCAACCTGCTCAACGCAGCCTATGCGCTGGGCGTCGATTCGTGTTGGATCCACCGCGCGCACGAGGTCTTTGACTCACCCGAGGGACTGGAACTGCTGGCCAAGTGGGGTCTACCCACCGACGGAAGTCTGCGCGGTGTGGGCAACTGCATTCTGGGCTACGCCGAGAGCACGCTTCCCGAGGCAAAGCCGCGCCGCGACAACGTGGTGTATGTTCCGCCGTTCTAACGAACGGCGGACCCGTTGACGCCGCGCGGGCCGCATTCACGCCAATCTGACGTTCAATTTCGAGGGCGCGACCAAAAGGTCAGCGCCCTCTCATTTCACGTCACCTTGGCGCAAATGCGGCTCGCTCGCTGTTGATGACTGACATCGACCGCGTCACTGTTGGCATCTGGCACTTGGGCAGCTAAAAGGCCCCGTCCCAAATTTGCTGCCCCGCTCGCAACTTATCTTGCCGATGGAGTTGTCGTCGTTTCGTTCGTACGAGTCGTTTCGGCGCCGTCGCCTTGTTCGTCCTCGTTCTTATGCGCATCGGCGATGGTGGAGGCCGCCGCAACGACACCGCGCTGGGGCGCGACGCCCGTCTGGATCTGAGCACCCTCGACAACTTCTGTGCCTGCATGCGCGAGCTCGGGCGATTTGAACATTGCGTCCAAGTTGGCACCGCCGCCAGCATATCCGAGTGCCGCGAGTGCGATGACGATTATCGCGGCAACGACCACGATCGGCACATATCGATGCCAGCCAGCAGGATTGAGCCCACTGCGGCGAGCCGCCCCGCGGCTGATGTAGCCGAGCGTTCCGTCGTGCTTGAGCTTAGAGCCCACCACGCGCTTGCGCCCCCGCAGCGACGACTCGGCCTGCATGGCCAAGCGAGCGCTTGCCGAAGGATAGCCGTATTTGGTGCGCTTGAACGAACCGTCGAACCCCGACGCGTGCTTGCCCCACGTCCGGGACGTCGTGCGGCGGTTAACTGGAGCCGCGCTCCGTCTATTCCGGTTTGATTTTGAAGTCTCCGCCATACGCCCCCGCACGCCGTAACGCAATCGAAACATTACTGCTTTGGACTGTAGCACACGCGCCGCACGCGGTCACGGGTGCCTCGCTCAGCGGTCGTCGTCCTTCAGCAAGCGCCACAGAGTCGTGCGGCTTATCCCCAGCACCTCGGCTGCGCGGGTCCGGTTGCCCTGGAGGTAGCCTACGACCAGCCGCGCGATGTCGCGTTCGGTATCGGCCAGTGGACGCAGGATATACAGGTCGCTGTCGAGCGTCGGGGCGCCAAAAGTTGCGGTTTTGATGACATCCTCCTGGGCGAGCACCTCCTCCGCCACCGCGCGCTCCGCCACACCCGACCCTACTAATATATACAGTCGTTCCGATACCTCGCGAAGCTGCAGATAGTTTCGTGACCAGCGATAGCCGTTGAGCGTCGAGGCGGCCTCCTCGGACATACTCGGAGCGGCAGTTCCAAAGACATCTGACAGGTACGACAAATACTGCGCAACCTTTTTCGATGCGCCACCCTGCTCGGCAATCGCAGGCGCCACACTTACTGCGCACGCCAAGCGCTCGGTTACAAAAGCGGCCTGATCGCTTTCGCCACCGCCCGGCATATCGTTTGCCGTCAGAACCACATGGCAACGCGTGGCCAGCGCCGTGTCGGTCATCGTAGAGACAAGCTCGCGCAGACGCTGCGGCGAAAGTGCATGCCAGCCGCCAATACAAAGGGTCAGCCTTGCCTGGAACAGCGGCGATTCCGAGCTTTTGAGCAGATGGCGCCAGCCGCGATCCGTGAGCTCGTCAAGTGCCACGGACACAAAGGGTTCGTCAGCATAAGGCCCATCCAGATAGAGGCGTTTTGCAATCTCTGCCTGGCCAGCACCCAGCTCGCCCTCCAACATGAGGGGCACGCCGCGGGCATAGCTTTCGCAGACGGGGCCAGCGACCGCAGCGGCACCCTCGACAATGCCGTACGCGCTTGCCTCGTAGCGCGCCTCGACCTCATCTGCGTTAAGCCACTCAATACCCGCGTGCGCCGCCACGCCGCGCACCTCGCGGACCACGACCACCCAAAGCGCGCCGTATTCCTTGGCGACCGGACGCACCGTGAGGCTCAAGCGCCCTCCCGCATGCCCCATCACCAGGCGCGTGCCGTTGCCCACGCGCCCCAGGCGCTCGGCGACAAATGCCGCGACATCTTGCTCGAGCGCGGCATCACCCATGGTCGATATCGCCACATGTCCATGCCCATCGATTGCCAACGCCGAGGCCCCGGCAGCAGCCAAGGCCTCGATCAAGATTTGCAGCTTGGCGTCACTGTTCATATTGCGCCCCGTCCTCGGCGCCACGCCGCCACCGACGGCCGCGCGGGCGAGTGTTTCAAAATTGAACGATATTGCTCACCAAACACTATAGGGCAGAAGCCGCCGTCCTGCGAGTATATGAGTTGCCCCGCATCGCCATCCTGGCGGGGCGATAAGAGCTCTTCGGGACCTATAAACCTGCGGACAAGCCATACCCGCAAGAGCTCCTATCGCTCCACCGCGAGGATGCGCTCGCCAGCACGCAGCACGCAAATAAGCTGCTTCTCTACCAGATTCCCAGCACGTGCTGCATTCCCAAACTCATGCACGCAATGCCAATCCAGCAGCAAAAGCCCAATGCGATGGGCTTGCCGCCCTTTTTGACCAGCTCGACGATATCGGTATTAAAGCCAATAGCCGCCATAGCCATCACGATAAAGAACTTCGACAGCTCCTTGATAGGCGCCGTAACGGATGCAGGAAGCTGAAGAACCGTGGTGATTACGCTCGCCAGCACAAAGAACAGCACGAACATGGGAAACGCGCGTTTAAGCGAGAACGTGCTTTTGGCGTCGCCGCCGGCCTTGCGCGCCAGATGTATCTGCCAGCATGCGAGCACCAACGTAATGGGAATAATGGCCAGCGTCCTGGTGAGCTTGACCACTGTGGCGCTCTCGAGCACATTGGCGCCGGGATGCATGCTGTCCCAGGCGCTCGCCGCAGCCGTTACCGACGAGGTGTCGTTGATGGCGGTGCCGGCAAACAGGCCAAAGCCCTCGTCTGTCAGCCCGAGCATACCGCCGAGCGTCGGAAACACGAGCGCCGCGATAACGTTAAACAGGAAGATGACCGAAATGGCCTGGGCAATCTCGCGATCGTCGGCATCGATGACGGGCGCGGTCGCGGCGATGGCAGAACCGCCGCAAATCGACGAGCCCACACCCACAAGCGTCGCGATCTTGCTCGGCACGTTCATAACGCGGCAGAGCACAAAGGCGATGACAAGCGAGGTCGAGATTGTCGCCACGATAATCGGTAGCGACTGAGCGCCTTTGGACAGAATCTGCGAGAGGTTCATGCCAAAGCCAAGCAGGATTACCGCGTACTGCAAGACTTTTTTAGACGTATAGGTGACGCCGGCGGCGAGCTGTTCGCGACGATTCTTGGGAAAGACGAGCGCCAGGACCATGCCAAAGAGGATGGCAAACACCGGCCCGCCGACCACCTCAACCTGTTTGCCGAGCAACGTCGCGGGGATGGCGACGATCAGGCAGAACAATACGCCCTTCCAGCGCTCGCGTACGATATTCGCCAGTTGCATATGGGATTCCTTCTTTCTATTTCACGTTTGCGACGGCTTATGATACGGCAACATTGAGCACAGCCATGCGTAAACACAGACCAAGATGCCGCAATAGTTCTTGGGCAACAGTCGAATTACCCACCGCGGAGAGCCGATTCGCGGCATAATTAACAGCTGACATATCAGTGTGATAGAACGGTTGCGAGGCACTATGGAAGAATCGATGCACGTCGGCGAGCAGGAAACGAGCCTACAGGACCAGTCCTACCACACCATTCGACGCAAAATCGTCTACCTGGACTACAAACCGGGCGAAAAACTGGGTGTCAAGCAGCTTTGTGACGACCTGGATATGGGGCGCACCCCTGTGCGCGAGGCGCTGGTGCGTCTGGCGCAAGAGGGCCTGGTGCGTACCGTGCCCCAAAGCGGCACCTATGTCTCGCCCATCAACCTCACTCTTGCCGAGAGCGCCTGCTACATTCGCGAGCACCTGGAAAAGCAGGTGATTGTAGAGTGCTGCGCCCGTGCCACGTCGGCCGGCATCGAGCAGCTCGACCGCGCCATCGTGCTGCAGGAAAAGGCCATGGCCGAGGAGGATCGCATCGGCTTCTTTTTAAGCGACAACCTCATGCACCGCATGATCTTTAACATCGCGTGCCGCAGCACCGTGTGGTCGTGGCTCGAGGCGACCAATGCCGACCTGGAGCGCTTCCGCTGGCTGCGCGCCACCACACAGAGGCTCGACAATCAGCAGATTGTTAACGAGCACAAGAAAATCCGCCGCGCTATCGCCGGTCGCGACCCCATCGAGGCGAGCTTTTTGGTCAGCAAGCACCTGCATATGATGTTCCGCAACCAGACCGAGGTCCTGGACCAATATCCCAAGTACTTCGAGACCAGCAAGCTCCGCTAACCTGCCAAAAAGGGACAGGTTTATTATGGCAGGTTTTATCTGGGCAAATGCAACAAGGCCCGGCTCCGTCTTGATGCGGAGCCGGGCCTTAGTTGTTAGAACGACGGAACTCGATTATTCGACCGTGACGCTTTTCGCCAGGTTGCGGGGCTGGTCAACGTCGCAACCGCGCAGGATGGCGACCTCGCGGGCGAGCAGCTGCAGCGGGACGCTCGCCGTGATGGGGCTGAACACGTCGCGGACGGCCGGCACGCGAATGATGCAGTCGGCAATCTTGTTGATCTCCTCGTCGCCTTCAGTAGCGACCACGATCACCTTAGCGCCGCGCGCCTTGCACTCCATGAGGTTCGACACGGTCTTGTCGTAGGTGGCACTCTTGGTGGCCACCGCGATGACGGGGAAGCCCGGGTCGATCAGGGCGATGGGGCCGTGCTTCATCTCACCGGCGGCGTAGGCCTCGGCGTGCAGGTAGCTGACCTCCTTGAGCTTGAGAGCGCCCTCGTAGGAGATAGCGGCGCCCATGCCGCGGCCCACGAACAGCGCGGACTGCGCGTCCTTGCACAGCAGGGCGGCCTCATGCACGGCCTCGGTCTGGGTATCCAAAATCCACTGGATCTGCTCGGCCGTATCGGAAAGCTCGCGGAACAGCATGCGCGCCTGCTTGGTGGTCAGGCGGTACTTGACCTGCGCTAGCAGCAGAGCCAGCAGCGTCAGGCTCACGACCTGGCCGATGAAGCTCTTGGTCGAGGCGACCGCGATCTCCTTGTTGGCCTTGGTGTAGATGACGCCGTCGCTCTCACGCGCCACGGGGCTGCCCACCACGTTGGTGATGCCGAAGACCTTGGCACCCTTGATGCGCGCGTCGCGAATGGCGGCAAGGGTATCGGCCGTCTCGCCCGACTGGGACACGGCAACGACAAGCGTCGTCGGCGTAATGATGGGGTTGCGGTAGCGGAACTCGCTGGCCGCCTCGACCTCGGTAGGAATACGAGCCCAGCCCTCAATGAGATTCTTAGCAATGAGGCCGGCGTGATAGCTGGTGCCGCAAGCAATCACGTAGACGCGGTCGATGTCGTTGAGTTCCTCGAGCGAAAGGCCAAGCTCGTCGATGTCGAGCTCGCCGGCCGGCGTCATACGACCGACCAGCGTGTCACGCACGACGCGCGGCTGCTCGTGGATTTCCTTGAGCATAAAGTCGGGATAACCGCCCTTTTCGGCCATGTCCAGGTCCCAGTCAATGTGGGTGACCTTGGGCTCGATAACGTTGCCGGCCTCGTCGGTGTACTCGACGCCTGCGGGCGTGAGCTTGGCAAACTGACCGTCCTCGAGCACCACGACATCGCGGGTGGCGTCGATGAGCGCGATGACATCGGAGGCGACATAGGCGCCGGTCTCGCCCGCGCCGACCACAATCGGGGAATCCTTGCGGGCTACGGCGATCACGCCGGGCTCGTCAGCGCACACGGCGGCCAGACCATAGGCACCGACCACGTGGGTGCACGCCTCGCGCACAGAGGCCATCAGGTCGTGCGTCTCGGCATAAGCCTCTTCGATCAGATGCGCGAAGACCTCGGTATCGGTCTCGCTCTTAAAGTGATGGCCGCGGCCCTCCAGCTCTTCGCGCAGCTCGGCGAAGTTCTCGATGATGCCGTTGTGGACGATGGCGATACGACCGTCGCAGCTGGTGTGGGGGTGAGCGTTAACGACGGAGGGCCTGCCGTGGGTGGCCCAACGGGTGTGGCCGATACCGCAGGTAGCGTCGCTGTCAATGTTGGAAAGCTCGCTCTCCAAGCCCGCGACCTTGCCCACGCGGCGGATGACGTCGAGGTGCGCCGCGGCGCCCTCGCCCACCTCGAGCGCGACGCCCGAGGAGTCATAGCCGCGATACTCCATGCGCTTGAGGCCCGTGACCAGGATGTTCTTTGCAATATCAGAGCCGGTGTAGCCGACGATTCCGCACATAGGATAAATCCCTTCGTTCGCGTGACTGCAAGACGTCCACGCACAAGGGGCGCTGAGACGCATAACGTTCGAGTATTGTACTCACGCAAGCGCAAGCTGATATACCAGATGTGGTATCTCAACTTAGATACCACCCGATGCACACATGCCCAGCCGGTCCAAACCACCACGAAGGGGACAGGCACCTTTGTGGTGGTTTTGACCGGGGCGGCGGCCTATCCCGGCGAAAGATCTCAATCTGTAACATCTGGGCCGCAATAAGCCGGCTTTGTGTTACAGATCGAGACATTACGGTTCGGCCCCAGCACTATGTCTCGATCCGTAACAGGTAGAGGCGGTTTTGCCGTCCAGATGTTACAGATCGAGACAATTGAAGGCCCGGGCGTCTCAAACCACCACAAAGGTGCCTGTCCCCTTCGTGGTGGTCGCGCTGGCAACGGCGTTTTCGCAGATAAAACCTACCAAAATAAACCTGTCCCTAATTGGCAGGTTTTGACACCCCAGGGGCGGGCGATGCTACAATCTGGCTTGTACTTGAAACGCATCAAAGGGGCCGCTATGGCAAAGGTAAAAATCAGCGACGTCGCGCGCGAGGCAGGGGTCTCGCTGGGCACGGTATCCAACGCGCTCAACCACCCCGAAAAACTGCGTCCCGAGACCCTCAAGCTCATTAACGAGACCATCAATCGCTTGGGCTACCTGCCCAACCAAAGCGCCCGTCAGCTCGCGGGCGGCACCACCAAGTCCTTTGGCCTGGTCCTCCCCCGTCTCGACCACGGCTTTTCGCTCCAAATTGCCAGCGGTGCCCACAACGAGGCACGCAAGCACGGCTATGACTTGCTCATCGCTAACGCCGACAACGACGACATTCTCGAAGACCATTACCTGCGCTACTTTATGGGCACTCAGATGTCCGGCGTCATGGTTCAGCCCATGGCGTCCCCCGACTGGCACCCGGCCATGACTAAAGTGCCCGTGCCGATCGTCCATCTGGACATCCACTGCTCCGAGCCCGGTTATTACGTGGCTGCCGATAACGAAGCCCAAGGTCGCATCATCGCCGAGCTCGCCATCGCCCGCGGCGCACGCCATATTGTCGTTGTAGGTCGAGCAGCATTTATGCAGCTCACCCTACGCGTGCTTGGCATTCACAAGGCCCTTGCCCTGCACCCCGATATCAAGATCGAAGTCATCGACGCCGGCGAATGGAATACCGCTGCCGACGGCTACGGCATCGGTGCCCAGATCGCTGAGCGCCCCGCGGACGAGCGCCCCGACTTCGTGGTCGGCCTGACCGACGTATTGGCCTCGGGCGTTATCTCGGCGCTGACCGACAAAGGCATCTCCGTCCCCGAGCAGGTTCGCGTGGCCGGATGCGACGGCAACCCACTCGCTTGGAGCGGGGCGGTCCCGCTCACCACGGTAGCACCCCCAGGCTACGAGATTGGCCGCAAGGGCGTTCAATTGCTCATGGAGCAAATCGAGAACAAGGCGCCGGCGAAGACCAAGCATATCCACGTCAGCTCTGCCGCGCGCACCGTCACCGCGGTCACGGCCATCGAGGACATCAACCGCCAAGAACTCGTGCGGCCGTTCCTGCTGGAACGCGCCAGCACCCAGGCAAGCAGCCAGACCGACGCCACGGCCATCAACCTCGGTGCGTATCTATAGCACGCCCGCGAGTATGCTAAGTCGCCGCTTAAGCAAAAGGGGCCCGACCATTGCCGGGCCCCTTTTGCTTAAGCGTAAACGTGAGCAATCGCTCGTTTTAACGCCGCAATTTTCTAGCGCACAGCCTTGATTGCCGCCGCCAGGTCGAACAACGTATCGAGCACGGCCTCGCAGCCATCCACCACGTCCTGCGGCAGCGGCACGATATCGGGGACGGCAAAGACATGGCAGCCGGCCGTAATGCCCGAGACGCAACCGTTGCGCGAATCCTCGACCACGGCACATTCCTCGGGAGCAAAGCCCGCGCGCTCGCAGGCGAGCAGATACATCTCGGGGTCGGGCTTGCCGTGCACGACGTCCTCGCCACACGTTACCGTTTCAAACTTGTCAAAAAGACCGACCATCTTAAGGTTGCGCTCGGCCGTAACGAGGCGCGACGACGTCGCTAGACCCACGTGATAGCCCGCAGCCAGCAGCTCGTCTAGGCACTCGGCGGCACCGGCCTTAAGTTCCAGTTCGGTCTTGACCATCTCGTCGCGAATCTCCTTGTGGCGACGATAGATCGCCTCGGTGGTTTCATGGCTGCCGTAATGCTTATCAAGGATGTCCATAACATCGGGCAGCGTGCGGCCGATAAACTGATGGATCAGCGCTTCATCAATCGCGAGCCCCAGCTCAGCGGCGCCTGCCTTCCAGGCCTTAATCCCCAAACGCTCGGTATCGACCAGCGTTCCATCCATGTCAAAAATAACAGCCTTGATCATATCGGTCCCCCATCGACTCTCGCTGTCGTATTGCCGCAACTCTACCGCATTTGGCAACTTGTATATAACGTATATACCATATTGCACTTTCGTTACACAGATAGAAGTCTTATGGCAAGTAACGCATTAGGATTATAGTTTTCGATCGAGTACTCAACGATAAGGACCGTTTCATGATTTTAGACACCACGGCACCCGCAGAGGAGCTTCAAGACAAGCTATCGGCGCTCGAACAGCTGCTTTTGGCATACGGGCGCGTGGCTATCGGGTTTTCCGGCGGCGTTGACAGCAGCTTTTTGGCCGCCGTATGCGCCCGCATCATGCCTACCAATACCCTCCTCGTCCATCTCACCACGCCGCTCATCGGCACGCCCGAGCAGGCCTCGTTTGAGCGGTCCGTTGATGGACAAGCCAATGAAGGGGCACATTTTAAGCTCCCCGTGCTCAATCTTTCGGTCGATCAGCTGCAGCTCCCCCAAGTAGCCTGCAACGATGCTAATCGCTGCTACCACTGCAAGCACGCCGGCTTTACCGCCATCGTCAACCACGCCAAGTCGCTCGGCTTTCCCACCGTCATCGATGGCAGTAATGCAAGCGATCGCGGTGACTACCGCCCCGGCATGCGTGCGGCAGAAGAGCTCGGCGTACGCTCACCCCTTATGGAGGTCGGCTTTACCAAGGACGAAGAGCGCGAGCTGCTGCGCGCATGGGGCTATCCCGTTTGGAACCTGCCGGCGGGAGCATGTCTTGCCACCCGCGTCCCCACGGGCGAGGAGCTTACGCGCGAGAAGGTCGATTTAATCCGCGCCTGCGAGGATTACCTGCACGATCTTGATCTGGCACAGGTACGCGCGCGCTTGATCGGCGGCTGCATGCATATCGAGGCCGCACCCGCAGATGTCGCCAAGATTGCTGCCCTCGGTGGCAACGCCGTCGATGCCGAGGGCAAAACCCCGCTGCCCGCCGTTATCGAGTCCGCGCTGCGCGAACTGGGCTGCGACCATATCTCCCCTGAGGTCACCCCCTACATCCACGGCAACATGAACCTTTAGGTTACGCCGTTTTACAAACGGCGTAACTGCTCGGCGCTGCGCAGGCCCCGGGCACATATGCTCAACCTGGACTACGTTAACTGACCTGTCAATAAGGGACAGGTTTGTTTTGGCAGGTTTTATCTTGGGAAAATATCGCGAGGCAGTCGCCCCTCTAGCACCCATCAAACTTCGAGAGACGATAGAGGGGCAATTCGGCTGCATCTACTTCTTCCGATAGCGGCGGTTGCGCCTCGTCGATGAACCCATTACTTCGATGAGCCCTTTATCCGTCATTTTTGGCAGATGGTAGCTGACGGACGAATTTTGGCATTCCGTCTCTCTAAAACAAGGCGCTTATCTCTCTAACTTTAGAGAGATAAGCGCCTTGTTTTAGAGAGACATTAAGAGAGATGTATCGAATTCGCTGTTAGATTGCCTAATGCTATCTCTCTAACCAACCTTCTCTTTAGAGAGACATTTAGAGAGATGAGCGCGACCTCTCTAATCAAGGGCTCCACTCTTTAAGGTGCACACTTCCTAACCGTGCCCTAAGTTGCGGTGAAATAACTCACGATTAGCCTGCCAAAAAGGGATAGGTTTATTTTGGCAGGTTTTATCTGGGGAAACGCAAACAGGGCCGCGACACCTATATGGCGTCGCGGCCCTTTTCCTTGGAGAAGGATCAATTGATTGAACGGGATGACCGTTCTAGTCTTCGAGTCCGCTATTGATGAGCTCCGCAATCTCAACGGGATCGGTGCTCGCGCGCACCTTGTCACGGAAGCCGGCGTCCATCAGCATCACGGCAGCCTTGGAGAGCAAGCGCAGGTGCGTGGTTCCTGCCTCGCCGGCAGGCACGTACAGCGCGAGCGCAACATCGACGGGCACACCATCGAAGCTCGGCCATTCAACGGGCTCGACCAGCTTAAGCACGGCAACGCCCGGCGTGTGGATAGCATCGCTTTTGGCATGTGGAACGGCAAAACCGGCGACAAGGCCAGTCTCGGCCTCGTTCTCGCGAGCCATGAAGGCAGTCTCTACGGCAGATGCGTCGTCAGCAAAGCCGAGCTCGACGGCCTGATCGGACAAATAATGCAGGGCATCCTCGCGCGAGGCGGCGGTATACCCTATCGTCACTTGGTTGGCAGATACAAATCCCATGGAAACCTTCCTTACAACACAGACCTGACCGCAGCTTCGATGCCGTCGGCGTCCAAACCGTACTTGTGCAGCAAATCGACCGCAGGGCCGGACTCGCCATACACATCGCGCACGCCGACGCGACGCATCGGCACCGGATACTGCTCCGCTAGCACCGAGGCAACGGCCTCGCCAAGACCGCCGATAATCGAATGCTCCTCGGCAGTGACCACGCGACCGGTCTTCTTGGCGCTGGCAACCACCAGGCGCTCATCAAGCGGCTTGATCGTGTGCATATTGATGACCTCGGCATCGATACCATCGGCAGCGAGCGCCTCGGCAGCCTCAAGCGCCTCGGCGACCATAAGGCCACAAGCGATGATGGTCACATCGGACCCCTCGCGCACGACCACGCCGCGACCAATCTTGAACTCATAGTCCTCGCAGTCGTTGATGACCGGTGTTGCCAGGCGGCCGAAGCGCATGTAAACCGGGCCCTCAAACTCATAGGCGGCGCGCACACAGGCACGAGCCTCGACGTCGTCGGCGGGAACGACCACCGTCATACCCGGAATCGTGCGCATGAGTGCGATATCCTCGCAGCACTGGTGCGTGGCGCCGTCCTCGCCCACCGAAATGCCGGCATGAGTAGCGCCAATCTTGACGTTGAGGTGCGGGTAGCCGATGGAATTGCGGACCTGCTCGTAGGCGCGACCGGCGGCAAACATCGCAAAGGTGCTCGCAAAAGCAACGCGGCCCGTGGTCGCGATGCCGGCGGCAAGACCCATCAGGTTGCTCTCGGCAATGCCGGCGTCGTAGAAGCGCTCAGGGTGCGCAGCCTTAAACTTACCGGTCTGCGTGGCGACGGCCAGGTCGGCATCGAGAACCACAAAGTCATCGCGCTCATTGCCCAGCTCGACAAGTGCCTCGCCATAGCTAACGCGCGTGGCGACTTTCTTGACGTCTGCCATTAGGGCTCCTCCCCTGCTGCTGCGAGCTCGGCCATGGCCTGCTCAAACTGTTCATCGTTGGGTGCCTTGCCGTGCCAGCCCACCTGGTTTTCCATAAAGGAGACGCCCTTGCCCTTCACCGTCTCGGCGATAATGGCCACGGGCGAGTCGCTCACTTTGCGGGCCTCGGCAAAGGCGGCGGCAATCTGCGCCATGTCGTTACCGTCGGCGAGCTCGATCACATGCCACTTAAAGGCGCGGAACTTGTCAGCGAGCGGCATGGCCGAGTTGACTTCATCGATCGTGCCGTCAATCTGCAAGCCGTTGTGGTCGACGACGGCAACAAGATTGTCGAGCGCATGGTTGCCGGCGAACATGGCCGCCTCCCACACCTGGCCTTCCTCGCACTCACCGTCGCCCAGCAACGTGTAGACACGGTAGCCGTCGCCCCAGTGCTTAGCGGCAAGCGCCATTCCAACTGCAGCAGAGATGCCCTGACCGAGCGATCCGGTGGACATATCGATGCCAGGGGCGTCGTTCATGTTGGGATGGCCCTGCAGTCGGCTGCCAATATGACGGAGCGTCTCGAGCTCTTCGACGGGAAAATAGCCGCGATTTGCCAACACCGAATACAGGCCCGGCGCCGCGTGACCCTTGGAGAGCACAAAGCGATCGCGATCGGCCTTGTGAGGGTCGGCAGGATCGATATTCATTTCCTCAAAGTACAGATACGTCATGATGTCGGCAGCACCGAGCGATCCACCCGGGTGTCCCGACTTGGCCGCGTGAACCGCAGTCACGACACCCTTCCTGACCTCATTGGCGACCTTCGCCAGCTCCTGGTTGGTCATACGAATTCCTCTCTTGAGAACAACCCCGGCACCGGATGACGCGATGCCGGGGCAATCCACTCGTTAAGCCTGAGCGACGACCTTCTGCCAGTCAGCCTCAAAAGAGGCGAGGCCCTGGTCGGTCAGCGGATGATGCAGGCACTTCTTGAGAGCGGCCATGGGCACGGTCGCAATATCGGCACCGAGTAGCGCGGCCTGGGTCACGTGGTTGGGCGTACGAACCGAGGCGGTGATGATCTCGACGGTGTCGTCGACGTTCTTGCCCGTCCAGTCGTAGTTCTTAATGCAGGTCACGACGTTGTCGAGCTGCGAGATACCGTCCTCGGCGATGTCATCGAAACGACCGACAAACGGGCTGATGTAGCGAGCACCGGCATTGGCGGCCATAAGGGCCTGCGTCGGCGAGAAGACGAGCGTCATGTTGACGCGCACGCCAGCATCGGCCAGTGCACGGCAGGCGGCAAGGCCGGCCTCGCACACGGGAAGCTTGACCACGATGTTGGGGGCGAGGGCGGCAAGGCGCTTGCCCTCCTCGATCATACCCTCGGCAGTGGTAGCGGTAGACTCGGCGGAAACGGGCAGGCCCTCGCAGAGCTCGGCAATCTTGAGCATATGCGGCTCAAAGTCGGCAAGCTTGCCGCCGGTCTTGGCGTACAGGGACGGGTTGGTGGTAACACCGGCCAGGCAGCCCCAGCTCTTGGCCTCGGCGATCTCGTCCAGATTGGCAGTATCGATAAAGAACTTCATGGTGCAAACTCCTTCGAAGGAATCCAAAACTCAAAAAATAGGACAAAGGGGATGTCCCTTTGTCCTATGTGCCGGGCCTGCGGCTGGGACATGCCCCAGGCCCGGCGTCGTGTAGGAAAAGCTACTTAGTCCTCGAGAGCCTTCTCGATGCGGCTCGTGACGCCCTTGAGGTTAAGACCGACGACGTACTGCTTGATCGGGCGCTTGATGTGCTCGATCACAAAGCGCTTGCCGTCGATGTCCTGGGCAGCGAGGTTGCGATAGAGCTTCTCGACCTGCTCCTTGACCTCGGGATCGTTGAACGCATAGTGGCCGGAGACATCCAGGATCTTCAGGCTGAGCTCATCGTCGGCAAGGATGTCATCGACCTGCAGGTTGACGTCGTCGCCAGTCATCCACTTGCGCCAGCGCTCGGTCTTGATAGCCTTGACCAGCAGCGTGTGATACAGGTCGGAGGGGTCATCGCACAGACCGTTGTCGACCAGGATCTGCTCGGTGGCGCAGAGCTTGAGGTAGGCGCGGGTCTCCTCGGTGCCATACTGCGGAGCGACGTTGGAGGCGGTCACGTGTGCCGGGATGTGCTCGAGCAGCGTCGCGTCGTCCAGATAGTCGGCATTGTGCTCCTTCAGGCCCACGCCATAGCGCTTGGCCATATCGGCAAGCTCGCGGGCGTTCTTGAAGTTGTAGTGACCGACCTGCTCCGTCCAGCGGGTAAGGGTGCCGGTCTGGCCGACGATAAAGGTGGGCATGGGGCAGCCGCGCTTCTCGAGCTCGGGCTGCAGCTGAGAAATGAACTCCTCGTACTTATCGGTAGAGGTCAAGCCGCCATTGGTCTCCTCGGTACCGACCTCATAGGCGACCTCGGGCAGGTTATGCTCGCGACGGTACTGCTCAAGGTAGTCGATAAGATCGATCGTGCGGCGAAGCACCACGTCGAGCGGAATAACCTTGCCGATCTGATAGGGGTCCTTGGTGGGGTCGACCATCAGCAGGTCAAAGCCCGCCTCCATGTCGGCGACGAAGGACTTGCGGGCGAGCTCCATGGCCTCGTCCTCGGGCAGGTGGGCGTTACGCTCCTCGTCGCGCTGCCACGGACCGCCGTGATCGCGGCACAGGTAGTACGGACCGGTGTAACCCACCTCGTCGGCAACCTTCTTGATGTCGGCGGCAAAGCGCGTCTGGTCCCAACCGTTGACGTAGCCGGCGCCCATCTCGTCCATATCGACCTGGTTGCGGCTGGCGATAAACATGGGCGGGAAATCCTCGTCCTTGGCAAGCTCGAACACGGCCTGAATCAGGTTGGGGCTCATGGGGCCAATGCCGACCATGGTTGCGTGATCGCCGCTATCCTGCAGCTTGAGCATGCCCTGAACGGCCTGACGGATGGTGAGGTTGGACATTTTGTTCTCCTTCTCCAGAGGATTTTTGACAAAAGTTCCCTGGGACCCAGATGTGGGCCCTATCAGTACGGATGGATTTTGTTGTGTAGGGGCGGTTGTGCGGAGTCAAATCCATCCCTCCGCACAACCGGAGTCCTTAAAGGTTTACTTGGCCTGCTTATCGAGCGTGGGCTTCATGGCAATCAGGATTGCAGCGGCGACCACGGCGCCAATCACGATGTCCAGGCAGAACAGCGCGACGTTGTTGGTGGCAAGGGCGACGATAAAGCCACCGTGCGGGACGTAGCAGTCGATGCCCTGGAAGGCGGCAAGTGCCGCACCCACGGCAGAGCCGATGCAAATGCCGGGCAGGGTGTGACCGAGGTCCTTGACCGCGAAGGGGATAGCGCCCTCGGTAATACCGATGCAGCCCATGAACAGCGCGGAGATGCCCATCTGGCGGTCAGCGTCATCGAACTTGTTCTTGGCGATGAGCGCAGCGAGGCCACAGGCGATCGGGGGAACGGCGACGGCGACGCGGAACATACCGTTAGGACCGTAGATACCGGAGGCCATGATGGCCATGGTGAAGGTCGAGGCGGTCTTGTTGATGGGGCCGCCCATATCGAAGGCGGTCATAACGCCAATGACCAGACCCAGGACAACTGCGGAACCGCCCTGCAGGCTGCCGAGCACGCCGGTGAGCCAGTCCATCACAAAGCCAAGCGGCGTGGCCAGGATGTAGATATAGGCCATGCCCAGGACAAGCGAGGTCAGAATCGGGATGATCAGGATGGGCATGATGGTCTGGATGGTGTTGTTGACCTTCCAGGTCTTCATCCAGCGGACAAAGTAGCCGCAGATGACCGCCATGATCATGGCGCCCAAGAAGCCGGTCGAAACGCTGTTGCCGTTAGGGGTAACGACTGCGTTATTGACCAGGTAGCCCAGGACAAAACCGGGGGCGAGCGCGGGCTTGCCGGCCATCGAGTAGGAGATGTATGCCGCAAGCACCGGGATCATCATGGAGATGCCGGCCATGCCGATGGTGTTAAGGCTCACCATCAGCGGGTTCGTAACCTCCATGCCGTTGGCGCCGGCGGTACCGGATGCCAGCGAGAAGGCAAGAAACACGCCGCCGATAACGACGATGGGGATAAAATAGGAAACGCCGGTATTGAATGCATTGAGCAGCGTCTTGCCAGGATCGGCAAAGATAGACTGCTTGGACGCCGGTGTCGGGGCCTGCGGGGCAGCGGAGACGGCCTTCTTCTCTGCCTTGGCCTCGGCCTTGGGCGCGTCAACGGCGCCACCCGTCGCCTTGATGATCTCAATGGCCTGGTCGATGATCTTTACCGGATCGGCGATTACATCAGAGGTGCCGACCTTCAGGAACTTGCCCTCGGCCATCTTCTGCTCAAAACGGTCCTCGTTCTCGACACCCACGTCGACGGACTCCAGGACCAGGTCGGCGGAGTCCACGTCTTCCTGCGTGAGCTCATTCTCGATACCCAGGCCACCCTGAGCCTCGACCTTGCACTCGATGCCACGGGCGGCGCATTCATCCTGAATCGCCTTCTGGGCCATATACGTGTGGGCGATACCCACAGTACAGGCGGCAACGCCTACGATCTTCATTGCTTCCCTCTTTTCATAGAGTTGCGTGCGCAAGACACCGTTTGCGGAGGCCTCCGGAGCATCCCCTGCCGTTTGGACTTGCTGTCTTTTCGACAAGAACAATATAGGTGCTCGTTTTTCTTAATGCCAGCTTATTTCGGTAAACGCGCAGGTCAGAGCGTTGGTTATGCGATTTAGTTATGCGTTTAACCAAAAATGAATCCTGCGATTTTGCCCTCGATTTCAAAAGTCAAGAAGTATTTGATTTTCTCGGTAGACGGCAGATGCGCATGCCGGTCACAAATTTCGACCCCACCCGTATGCCGCATTTGTTGCATACTCATATGAAAGGAAAAAGCCGCTCACCGAAGCGTATCCTTCACCAAGACTCAAAGTCATCATGTTGGAAAATGCTCATCTGTCGGAAGGAGTCGCTGTGGCAAAACAGCGCGTTACGATCGCAGACGTCGCTCGAGAGGCGGGAACCTCGACGGCAAGCGTCTCGTATTACCTCAACGACAAACGAGAAAAGCTTAGCGAGAAGACGCAGAACAAAATCGCGCGCGTCATTAAGGAACTCGGATACGTTCCCAACGCCCAAGCGCAGACGCTCACCGGCAAGCAAACCCACGTCATTGCCATCATCATTTTGGATAACACCAACAAATGGGCGGGGCTCGTTCTCAATGGCATGGAGCAGGTCATGCTCCCCGCGGGCTACCAGACGGTCGTTTGCACGAGCAACTTTAACCCCGAGACCGAGCTCATGTACGTCGACAAGATGCTCTCGCTGGGCGTCGATGGCTTTATCATCCAGCCCACGGCAAACTTCAAAGCCGTGCATGACCGCATTAGACGCGCCGGCAAGCCGGTCGTCTTTTTCGATGCGGCCATCTATAGCCCAGGTACCAGCTGGATCAAAACCAACCTTTACGACGGCGTGTACAACGCCACACAGGCACTCCTCGACGCCGGCTACGAAGATTTCTTTTCCATTGCCGCCAACATGACCGAAATGCGCACCCGCATGGAGCGTTTTCAGGGGTATGCCGAGGCGCTGGCAGCGAACGGGCAGCTCTACAAAGCGATTCCCATCGATCACAACAAGCCGTCAATCAACGAGCTCACTGAATACTTTAAATTCAAGTTCAATCCCGCCAAGCGAACCCTTATCTTCGTGCAAAATCAGTGGGCACTTCCCCGTGTCTACAAGGCCCTCCAGCCAATGGCCCATCTGCTTCCGCAGCAAATCGGCCTTTTGGGACTCAACTGCGAAGACTGGACTAATCTCACCACACCGACCGTCTCCACCATCATCGAGCCCGTCGACCAAGAAGGTCGCGAAGCAGCCGAGATGCTGCTCGCCCTACTTGACGGAAGCAGCGAACCCGGCGAGCAGCGCATTCTCGAGTGCAAGCTCAACTGGCTCGACTCCACCTCGATCTAGACCGCGGGACAAATGAATCAGTAGCGTTTGTCTCAAATCTTAAGTATTTGTTCGACAGAACGGCCCTTGCCGGCTCCTGCTAGACTGGTAGATTCCCAACCGTCCATCCAGGAGCCTCAATGTCGCGCAAGCCCGCCTACAAGCAAGCACTTTCCATCGGCACCGCCGTGGTGCTGGGGTTTGCGCTGTTTACGGGATCGCTCGACGGAGCGCCCAAGTTGCTGTCGCCGCAAGGCGATGAGCAGGCGGCGGCTCTGGCCGAAAAACAAAACGAGAGTCCCAGCCGCACCGACGACGAGGCAGACCTGGTCGCTCGGCTCGAATCGGGAACGGCGAGCGCGGCGGACCCTCAAAACAGCCAGGACTCTGGCGATGGCTCCGATTCCGCCGCGACCGACACCGATGACGACGTTTCCGCGGGCAGTGCCGCCACCCCCATCGACGAGGTCGAAAACCCCGACCTCAACCGCGCCCGCGGCGTTTATCTCAGCAGCATTCCCGACTACGCCGGCAACCCCTACGTTGCCCTTCGCGCCGACAGCACGCACCCGCTCGGCACGCCGTCATTCACACTCGATGAATACGGTCGCGCCACCGAAGAGGGCTGCTTTAAGAAATTCTCCAAGCTCGACAGCCTGGGTCGCACTCGCAAGGCGCTCGCCTGTGTAGGCCCCGAGTCGCTCGGACAGGGAAAGCGCGGCGATATCTCGCGCATCCATCCTGCCGGTTGGCACCAGCAGCGCTACGACTTTATTCCGGGCCAGAGCCTCTACAACCGCTGCCACCTTATCGCCTGGTCGCTCTGCGGCGAAAACGCCAACCGCAAGAATCTCCTCACCGGCACGCGCTATCTCAACGAGACGGGCATGCTGCCGTTTGAAGAGCAGATTCTCAACTATATTCGCGATACGGGCAACCATGTGCTCTACCGCGTCACGCCTATGTATAACGAAGAGGAACTTGTCTGCCGTGGCATGCGCCTTGAGGCGCAATCGGTCGAGGACCACGGCAAGACCCTCTGCTTCCACGTATATTGCTACAACCTGCAGCCGCACGTGCAGATCGACTACACCACCGGCCGCAATCAGGCCTCGGGAGACTAGGACCGACCGCACCGCCCGTAACCCAAAAATGATTCGTTTTCCTCCGTCCCCATGGGATCAAAAAAGGCCGCCCTGGATTACCCAGGGCGGCCTTTTCGTCAGCGTCCACATTGCAGGCAACGCCACACGCTACTTGGCGCGGCCCTCCTCATAGCGCTCGACCAGCTTGGCCTGAACGTCATAAGGCACCTGCTCGTAGCCGGCGGGCTTCATGGTAAAGTCACCCGTGCCGCGCGTGATAGAGCGCAGGCGCGTCGAGTAATCCGTCAGCTCGGCGAGAGGTGCCTGGGCGATGACCACGGTGTCGCCGCGTTCATCGGTCTCCATGCCCGTCACGCGACCGCGCGATGCCGAGATGTCACCCATCACGGCGCCGGCGTAGCTCTCGGGAATAGTCACCGTGATTTCCTCGATGGGCTCCAGCACCACCGGGTCGGCATCGGCGCATGCCTTGCGCAGGCCGATGCGAGCCGCCGCGCGGAACGCCATCTCGTTGGAGTCGACGCTGTGATACGAGCCGTCGTACACAGCCACGCGAATGCCCGTGAGCGGGTAGCCGGCAATGATGCCGTCCTTCATGGTCTCCTGGACACCCTTGTCCACGGCGGGGATCAGCGAGCGCGGAATGCGGCCGCCCACGACCTCATCCACAAACTCGTAGCCGTCGCTCGTGCCGTCGGGCCCAATAAGCGGCTCCACGCGCAGCCAGCAGTCGCCGTACTGACCGGCGCCACCGGTCTGCTTCTTGTGGCGACCCTGGGCGCTCGCCGTGCGGCGGATGGTCTCGCGATACGGAATGCGGATCGGCACGCTCTTGGCCACGACCTTGGTGCGATCCTCCAAACGGTTGAGCAGCACCGAAACCTGCGCCTCACCAACGGCGGAGATGATAGTCTGGCCCGTCTCCTCGTCACGATCGATGCTCATGGTCGGATCAGCCTTGCACGCCTTCTCGATAAACGTATAGAGCTTCTCTTCGTCGCCACGGTTCTCGGCCTCGATGGCAATGCGGTACTGCGAGTTGGGGAACTTAAACGCCGCAGCCTCGACCTTACCGGTAATGGAGAGCGTATCGCCCGTCTCGGCCGCCAGCTTGGGCGCCACGATGATGTCGCCGGCATAGGCGTGACCGACCTCGGTCATGTCGCGGCCGCACATCACATACAGGTGGGCCAGACGATCGCTCTTGCGGGTACGCGCGTTGATCAGCTCAAGACCCGGCTCAAGCGTACCCGTCAGCACCTTGATAAAGCTGATGCGACCCTGCTGCGGATCGGCCAGCGTCTTAAAAACAAACGCCACCGGACGGTCATCGTCGCTCGAAATCTTGAGCGAATCACCGTCGATGAGCGGCATCTCGCCGTAGTCCGTCGGCGCCGGGAAGTACGTGGCGATGTCGTCCATCAGCGAGTTGACGCCCTGCTCCTTAATGCAATCGCCCGCAAAGACCGGCACAAAGATGCGCTCGGCAATCGCCTTCGACAGCAAGCCCTCAAGCTCCTCCTGCGTCAGCGTCTCCTCGCCTTCCAAGTACTTCATCATCAGTTCGTCGTCAGCCTCGGCCACCAGCTCGCACAGATGGTCATGGGCCTCCTCGGCCTGGGCACGATACTCCTCGGGAATCTCCGACTCAACGGCTTCGGCGCCGTTGCAATGGCGCGCCTTCATGCGCACCAGGTCGATGATGCCATCAAAGTCCTCGCCCTCGCCCCAGGGAAGGGTCACGGCGCCCAGTCGCGTGCCAAAGCGCTCCTGCAGCAGGTCCATCGTGGTCGCAAAGCTGGCCTCGGAGCGCGACAGGCGGTTTACGAACACCGCACGCGCCAGACGCAGGTCCTCGGCGGCATACCAGAGCTTAACCGTCGTAGGCTGTGGGCCGGCCTCGGCGTCGACCACAAACAGAGCCGTCTCGCAGACGCTCATCGCGGCAAAGGCGTCGCCGATAAAATCGGGGTAGCACGGGGCATCGAGCACATTGATGCGCGCGCCCTTCCAGTCGATCGGCGCGATGGTCGTCGAGATGGAAAATGCACGCTTGACCTCTTCGGGGTCATAGTCGAGCGTGGGCTTGGTGCCGTCGTGGCCGCCCAGGCGGGCGGTCTTGCCGGAAAGGTGGAGCATGGCCTCGGCGAGTGAAGTCTTGCCCACCCCGCCTTGGCCTACGAGCACCACGTTCCTTACGTTACCGGTCTTGGGAGCACCCATGATGACCTCCTTGCAGGGCCGCGCGCAATGCGCGACGCCAACGGGGAGAGTTCGCGGTCGGTGCCATCCCGGGAGCAGCATGGTCGGCAGCCGAGCCGACTCACCCTCCAAATGTCCTATGCCACCACCCTACCCTCACGGGCGACCGTCCATGCATACCTTTCGGCGCACGTATGAATACAGGCGGCGAGAGGAAGAGACAAGCTTGTGAGGCGATTATTGAACCCCGTCGATGCAAACAAAAAGCCGCCACAGACCGTAAGACCTGCGGCGGCTTCGCCTTAATTAATAGTTGAGTAAATACCTGAGCCTATCCCTCGATACGGCTCAAGAACTCACGGGTGCGCTGCTCACGCGGATGGTCGATGACCTGCTCGGCAGGACCCTCCTCGACAATGCGGCCGCCATCCATAAAGACCACGCGGTCGGCAACATCGCGCGCAAACTGCATTGCGTGGGTCACAATCACCATCGTCATATTCTGCGCGGCAAGGTCTTTAATGACACGCAGCACCTCGGCCGTCAGCTCGGGATCGAGCGCCGAGGTCGGCTCGTCAAAGAACAGGATCTCCGGGTCGAGCGCCAAGGCGCGGGCGATACTCACACGCTGTTGCTGACCGCCCGAAAGCTCACACGGAACCTTGTTCTCGTTGCCCGTAAGCCCCATCTGCGCGATCAACTCGCGCGCACGAGCTTCCGCCTGTTCGCGCGGGCGCTTAAGCACGCGGATCGGCGCGTCGATGATGTTTTTCATCACGGTATAGTGCGGGAACAGGTTGTAATTCTGGAACACCAGGCCGAATCGCGAGCGTGCCCGCTTGGGCACATCGCCCTTCGCATAGACTGCGCCCGAACCCGCATCCGTCGCAACGGCAAGGTCACCAAACGAGAGCGAGCCTCCGCCGAGTGTCTCGAGCAGCGTGGCACACCGCAGCAGCGTGGACTTGCCGCCACCCGAAGGCCCGATAATCGCCACGACCTCGCCACGCTTGACCTCGAGCGAGATATCCTTGAGCACCTCATTGCCGCCAAACGCCTTGCGAGCGCTTTCGATTTTCATCACCGAGTTAGTCATGATAATAGTCCAGCTTCTTTTCGGCGGCGCCCAACAGCATCTCGACCACGAAGTTGAAAACCCAGTAGATCAGCGCCGCAATCGCAAACGGTACCATGCTCACCTGCGAGGCGACCAGCGCCTTGGCCGTCGAGAACATCTCACCCACGCCAATGGCAAACGCCAGCGACGTGTCCTTGACCAGCGTGATGATCTCGTTGCCCATCGCCGGCAGAATACGCTTGGCGACCTGCGGCATCACGATATACAGAAACGTCTGCACGCGCGAGTAGCCCAGCACCTCGGCTGCCTCGTATTGACCACGCGGAATGGACTGCAGGCCCGAGCGATAGATCTCGGCAAAGTAACCGGCGTAGTTGATGATGAACGCCACGACGCACGCCGTCCACTTGGAATCGGGCGTGAGCGAAATGCCAAACACGTAGTACGGGGCAAAGTAGATGGCAAACATCTGCAGCATGAGCGGCGTACCGCGCATGACCGAAATGTAAATGCGCGCAATCCAGCGAAGCGGCACGATTTTGCTCATGCGCATAAACGCCACGGGGATTCCCAGCGGAATCGACCCGAGCAGCGTCAGTACAAACAGCTGCAAACTGACCAAGAATCCCTGGCCAAGCATCTGCATCATGACCTGAATAGACATTACTTGAGCACCCAATTATCGAAAGATAGACCATAGCTTGAATACTTGTCGCAGAGATCCTTAACCGTACCGTCATCGTAGAGTGCCTTGAGCGACTCGGTCACGGCGTCGGCCGACTTGGTGTCGCCCTTCTTAAAGCCGACGGCGTAGTGCTCGCTGGACAGCGGCTCATCAAGCTGCGTATAAGCATCGGGCTTGGCGGCAAGCTGATACTGGGCAATCGAAAGGTCGCACGCCACGGCATCGACCGCGCCGCTCTCGAGCTGCATAAAGGCCGTGTTGTACTCGCCGATCGTGTCGAGCGTGGCAAACGTCGCTGCCAGATCCTTCTGGTCACCCTCAAGCACGTCCTGCGCAGCGGAATCAGTCTGGGTAATCACAGTCTTGCCGGCAAGATCGTCCCAGCCCTTGATGCCCGCATCCTTCTTGACCACCAGCACCTGCTCGTTGAGCATGTACGGCTCGGAGAACGTGTAGTCGTCCTCACGGCCCTCCATGGTAAAGCCGTTCCAGATGCAGTTGATGGCGCCCGAGTTAAGCAGCGTATCCTTGGCGTCCCAGTCGATGGCCTCGTATTTGACCTCCCAGCCCTGCTTATCGGCAACAGCCTTGGCCAGATCGAGATCAAAGCCGGTGTACTCGCCATCGTCGCCCACAAAGCCGTACGGAGGATAGGACTTATCGAAGCCCACCACGAGCTTCTTGGACTCCGCAGCACCCTTCACATCCTTGGCCGCGGCAGAGCCAGCAGCGGAGCCCTTGCCGGCACCACCGCCGCAACCGACAAGACCAAGGCCAAGCACCGTGGCGAGCGAGCCGGCTAGACCAACAAACTGACGACGAGACATATCGGTGTTCATGGTATTCCCCCTTGATGGCACTTTAGTTAGATAAAGTGAGTCATGTAACGTTCAGAATCATACACTTTAGCGTGATAGAGCACAAGGCGAGTTTGCCCGCCGCGTGAGGGGTGTGGGGTTAAGTTTCCTGCTCTACAGTCCTGCTCACGACGGAGGCCACATTAAGTGGCCTCCTGTTCGTGCGGAACTCGCGATAAACTTAACCCCCACACCCCTCACGCGGCGGGCAACCGTCGTTGGGCTTATCGCTGACACGATTAAACCGCTTGCATATCGTCTGCTGGCTTGGCACGGTACAATACTTGCAGCTTTAATTCATGAATTAGTGGAGTTATTGATGGCAGAATCTCGTGCGGAGCGTAGGGCTCGTCGTGCTTTGGTGGAGGCGGCTGAGGGGTCGGAGGAGAAAAAATCTTCTAAGAAATCCAAGTCGTCTCTGAATGCGAAGGGTAAGTCGGCTAAGGGCAAGGCTAAGGCCAAGCGTCCCGGCTCTCGTCGGAGCGAGGATAAGGCATCTCAGACTCGCTCCAAGCGCTCGCATAAAGATCGGGTTTCGTCTGCGCGTAAGGCTGTGGACCCCAAGTCTCCCTGTTCGATCATGAAAGCTTGCGGTGGGTGTACGGCGCTCAATCGTCCTTATAAGAAGCAGTTGGCAGCCAAGCAGGCCGCCATGGAGGAGCTTTTTGCTACCCTTTGCGAGCGCGAGGGTATCAGCGTCGACCCCATTCGCGGTATGGGCGTCACCCTGGGCGACCCGGGCAAATATCCTGCGCCGCGCGGTTTTCGCCATAAGGCCGCCACTCCCTTTGCTCCCGGTAAGGAGGGTGCTGTCCGTTGCGGTTTCTTTGAGCGCGGCACGCACAAGATCGTTGCCGTACCCGAGTGTCCTGTCGAGGCACCGGGTGCCCGTCAGATTCTCAACGGCATCGCACGCGAAGCTGAGCGGCTGCATATTCCCGCCTTTAATGAGGACAAGCATCTTGGTTTGCTTCGCTATGCCGTCGTCCGCTGCGGTTGGCGTACCGACCAGGTCATGGTCACGCTCGTGACCGCTCAGCGCGACTTGCCGCATGCGCAGGAGTTCTTTGAGGCTGTCGCCGCGCTCAATCCGCACATCGTCACCGTCGCCCAAAACATCAACGGACGTCCCGGCAACGCCATCCTCGGCGAGGAAACCCGCATTGTATATGGCGCCGAGTGCATGCGCGACCAGCTGCTCGGCTGCGAGTTCGATATCTCCCCCACCGCGTTCTACCAGACCAACCCGCAGCAGACCGAGCTGCTCTATCAGCTCGCGATTGACGGCATGGACCTGCAGCAGGGCGACGTACTCATGGATGCCTATTGCGGTAGCGGAACTATCGGCCTGTGCGCAGCCAAAGCCGCCCAGGACAAGGGCGTCGGCATTATGCTGCTTGGCGTGGAGCGCAACCACGCCGGCATTGCCGACGCACGTCGTAATGCCGAGCTCAACGGCCTCACCCGCAGCGCTTGGTTTATGGCTGACGATGCCACCGACTACATCCTAGATGCCGCCGACAACAACGAGCGGGTCGATGTCCTTTCCATCGATCCGCCGCGCGCCGGCTCTACCCCCGAGTTCCTCGAAGCTGCCTGCGCGCTTAAGCCGCGCCGCATCACCTATATCAGCTGCAACCCCGTGACTCAAGAGCGCGACCTGCATCAGCTTCTCGACGGAGGCTATCGCCTGCTCAAGATCACGCCCGTCGACATGTTTCCTCACACCGACCACACCGAAACCGTAGCGGTCCTCGAACGCCGCTAACCAACCTCAGTAGATTTTTGGGACAAGAAAGGGGGCGACCCGCCTGGGCCGCCCCCTTCGCTTGGTTTATAAATTCCGCTACATCCCCTTGCACAGGTCGCACACGCCGGCTGCCGCCATCTCGCGCAGCAGCGTCTCGCGATCGCGCGTCACGATCAGATCCAACGGGAAGTGAATCTCGTCGAGCATCTTGCGAGCGTAATCGAGCTTACCAATTGCCATGCCAATGTGCGCATCGGTCGAAACGCCAATGCCCACGCCCAGCTCGGCGCAGCGCTCGGCGATCTTGCGGCATACGGCCCAATGCTCAGTGTCGACACCGTGTTCAAGACTATGGTTGTTGATCTCAATAATCTTGTGCTTGGCCTTAGCTGCCAACAGCACCTCGTCGATATCGAACGGCACGCCCGAACGCCCCGTGTGACCCAGCATGAACACCTTGGGGTGCTCCAGGGCATTGATATACATCTCGGTCGTCTGGGCCAGCGTCGCGCCCTCGGCAATCTGCGGATTATGCACGCTTGCAACCAAATAATCCAAATTACGCGTAACCAAATCGAACAGCGAATGCTGACGGCTGTACGAATCGCCGGCAATATCGAGCGTGACAAGAGTGTCCTCGCCAAACAGGCTTCCGCCCAGCGAAACGATATCGGCCTCGGCACCACGCAGCACCAGCACGCCGCTCCAAATGCGCGGCCAGATATCCTGGTTGATAAAGAACTGGTAACTGCGCAGGTCATTGGGGCAAGCCGTAACCATAGAGCTCAAATGGTCGGCAGATCCGAGCACCTGCAGACCACGCTCTGCCGCCCAGTACACATTCTCCTCAATGGTCGAATATGCATGCGCAGAGAACATCGTATGGGTATGAATGTCACAAGAAAGCAGGTAGGGCATCAGGTCTCCTTATCTGGCACGGCCGTCGCTTATATTCATTGTACGCATAGCCTTCGATAGTCGTAAAACCACTCCATCCCAAAGACACAACGTCCATGACAACGGGGTCCGGCTTAACACCAAACCCCGTTTCACGTAAAACATTGTAGGCAGAGCGCTTTACTTTTAACGATACTCGTCCGCCAACTGTTTCCAAGCGGGTAGCGAATTGACAATCGTTTCGTAGCTCACGCAATAGCCCAGGCGGAACCAACCCGGCATACCAAAGCTGTCCGAGGGAACCGCAAGCAACTCATACTTCTTTGCGCGCTCACAGAACGCATTCGCATCGGGCTCCAACGCTTTCACCCATAGGTAGAACGCGCCATCCGGCTCAACATAGGTGTAGCCATACTCCGCTAGTGCGTCGGTAAGCGCGGTGCGGTTGCGCGCATAGGCCTCGACATCGCTCGGCTCATCGATGCAATCGATGATTACGCGCTGGAAGAGTGCCGGTGCGCATACAAAACCCAGCGTACGGGCAGCGCCCGCAACAGCCGGCATCAGACGGGCAACCTGCGGATTGGTGTTGGGAACCAAGATCCACCCCACGCGCTCACCCGGCAGCGACAGCGACTTGGAATACGAGTAGCACACGATGGTGTGCTCGTAGATCGAGGGCACCCAAGGCACCTCGGCACCGTACACGATCTCGCGGTACGGCTCATCCGAGATGAGCATAATCGGATTCTCGGGATCGCGCTGAGCGTTGGCCTCGCGCAGAACATTGGCCAGTCGCGTCAGCGTGTCGCGCGTATACACGGCGCCGGTCGGGTTATTCGGCGAGTCGATGATGACGGCAGTCGTCTTATCGGTAATCGCCTTGAGCACGTTGTCCACGCTCAGCTGGAACGTATCTTCATCGGCGAGCGCCTCAACACACGTACAGCCGGCCTTCTCAATCCAAACGCGATACTCCGGAAAGTACGGGGCGATAACAATAACCTCGTCGCCCGGGTTCGTAACGGCGTTGAGCGTGCAGGTGAGCGAAGCCGCGGCACCCACCGTCATAAAGACGTCCTTACCCTCATAGTTCGTTCCAAAGCGGCGGTTGAGCGATTCGGCGACGGCTGCTCGACATTGCGGCAGGCCCGGAGCGGGGGTGTAGCCGTGCAACTGGTCACTCGGCAGCTCCAGGGCCTTCTTAATGGACTCCGCCACAGCAGCGGGTGCCGGAACGCTCGGATTGCCCAGCGAAAAATCAAATACGTTTTCCGCACCGATCTGCGCCTTGCGCTCAAGGCCATAGCTAAAAATCTCACGGATGATGGAGCTTTCCGCACCGCGAGCATACATAGTTTCGTTGATCATCTGTTCCCCTTTCGCATAGGCGCTATTGTACGCTTTAGCCGAGCAAAGTGCCGCAGCAATGTTGATTGGGGACAGACTTAAATGCGTGAAAACGCTCATTTAAGTCTGTCCCCAATCAACAGGCGGCCCCATATCGCTCAAAAGGAAAAGCCTCCACAGGTTTCCCCGCGGAGGCTTTCGCTACAAGAACTATTTGTCGGCGTCGGTGTTGCCGTCAGCGTTGGCAGCATTGCCATCACCGGCATCATCGGATGCAGCTTCGGCATCCTCCTGCATGGCCGCCTGCGCAAAAGCCGCGGCGTCTGCCGCAAGCTCCTCCTCGCTCATGCGAGGCGCACGCTTCTTGGTCGGCATACCAGCAGCCTTGGCGTTGCGCTCCTCCTTGGCCGCCAGGATATCGCCCTCGCGCTCAAGGTAAGCGTCCCACTCGTTGTCGAGCAGGGCATTCACGGCGTCGCCTTCGACGGTCTCGCGCTCGAGCAGCACCTTCGCCATCAGATCGAGCTGATCGCGACGGGCATCCAGAATCTCGACCGCACGGCGATGGGCCTCGCGCATGATGCGCTGAACCTCGATATCGATGCGACGCGCCGTCTCCTCGGAGTAATCCTGGTGATCGGCGTAATCGCGACCCAGGAACACCTGATGCTGTGCCTCGCCAAACACTTGCGTGCCCAGCTCCTCGCTCATGCCCAGACGCGTGACCATCTCGCGCGCCATCTTGGTTGCGCGCTCCAGATCGTTGCTCGCGCCCGACGTGATGTCGTCGCACATGAGCTCCTCGGCAACGCGGCCGCCCAAGAACACGGCAAGCTCGTCAAGCATCTCGTTCTTGGTCTTGAGGAAGTGATCCTCCTGCGGAAGCTGCAGCGTGTAACCCAAAGCCTGGCCGCGGCTGACAATCGAAATCTTGTGGACCGGATCGGAGTGCTCCAGGATGTGACCCACCAAAGCGTGGCCGCTCTCGTGGTAGGCAATCGTGGTGCGCTCGGCTTCGGTCATCACGCGACCCTTGCGCTGCGGTCCGGCAATCACGCGCTCCATCGATTCCTCGACCTCGTCCATCGAAATCACAGAACGATGACGGCGGGCAGCCAACAGTGCAGACTCATTGAGCAAGTTCGCCAGGTCGGCGCCGGTAAAGCCAACGGTCATCTGGGCGAGCTTCTCAAACTTAACGTCCTCGTCCATCGGCTTGTTCTCGGCATGCACGCGCAAGATCTGCTCGCGGCCCTTTACGTCTGGACGGTCGACCGTAACTTGACGGTCAAAACGGCCGGGACGCAGCAGCGCCGGATCCAGAATGTCGGGGCGGTTGGTGGCGGCGATCAGGATGACCGACTCGCTCTCCTCAAAACCGTCCATCTCGACCAGCAGCTGGTTGAGCGTCTGCTCGCGCTCGTCGTGGCCGCCGCCCAAGCCGGCTCCGCGCTGACGTCCCACGGCATCGATCTCATCGATGAAGATGATCGACGGGGCCTGAGACTTGGCCTCCTTAAAGAGGTCGCGCACGCGGCTGGCGCCGACGCCCACGAACATCTCGACAAAGTCGGAGCCCGAGATGCTAAAGAACGGCACACCGGCCTCGCCGGCAACGGCCTTGGCCAGCAGCGTCTTACCGGTACCCGGAGGGCCCACCAGCAAAACACCGCGCGGGATCTTGGCGCCCAGCTTGCGATAGCGGTCCGGATCGCTCAAAAAGTCGCGGATCTCCTCGAGCTCCTCGACTGCCTCGTCTACACCGGCAACATCCTCAAACTTGACCTTGGGGCGCGTTGCCTCGTTGGTCTTGGCGTTGGTCTTGCCAAACTGCATGTTCCTGTTGTTGGCGCCCATCATCTGGCGCATAAAGTAGAACATGATGGCGATCAGGGTAATCGTCGGCAGCGCGCTCATCGCAAAGTCGGCCCAAAAATCGGGGTCATTGGTGTTGACGATGTACTTGGTATCGGGGTGCTCTGCCATAAGCTCGGCAAGCGAATCGGAGCCGACATAGGTCGAGGAGAAGCTCTTGAGCTCGCTCGTGTCGCCCTTGTCCTTTTTTGTCTTCCAGTAATGGCCCGCCACGCTTCCGTCTTGAACCGTATAGGTCAAATCTTCGACACGGTCCTGCTTAATGGCGCTGACCATCTCACTCGTCGCGAGCTTTACGGTATTGCTGGAATTGGCAAAGCCGGAGCCCATGTTAAAGAAGGCGTAGCCCAGAAGCGCGCAAGCCAAAATAAAATACAGCCAGCCCGTACGCGTGGGCTTCTTGCCTCCGGGCATCCCCGGGATCTTAGGCTCCCGGGGAGTCTGGGAATTGTTATCGTTACGGTCGTCGGGCATCTTACGAATAAACCTCCGGTTTCAAAATGCCCAGATACGGAAGGTTGCGATAGCGCTCGGCATAGTCGAGGCCGTAGCCCACCACAAAGGCATCGGGGCAATGGGTTCCAACATACTTGGGCGTGACGGCCGAGGTACGGTCCTCAACGTCCTTCCACAGGAAGGCGGCAACCTCCAGCGAGGCGGGCTTGCGGCTCTCGAGGTTCTTCATCAGATACTTGAGCGTCAGGCCCGAGTCCAGAATGTCCTCGACGATCAGCACGTCGCGACCGCGGATGTCGATATCCAGGTCCTTAATGATACGCACGATGCCCGAGGACTTCACACCGTCGCCATAGCTCGAAACAGCCATGAAATCGATGTTGGTCGGCAGCTCGATCTTGCGCATCAGGTCGCCCATAAAGACCACGGCGCCGCGCAGGACCGCAATCAGCACCAGATCCTTACCCGCGTAGTCGCGAGTAATCTGCTCGCCTAGGCGAGAGACGATACCGTCGATATCCTCCTGCGTAAACAGAACCTTCTCGATATCCGGATGTTGAGAAGCCATGACAACCCTTTCTTGTGCTTATCGCCCACGCACCGCCGCATGGACGCGAACTACACATTCTAGCAGCGCACGGGGTATATTTACCAGCACGTGCGCCATCAGCGCGGGAATACCGTCAACGTCGCACAGAATAGCTGGCGCGAAGCGCTATTCCGCATCGACCACACGAAGCAGATATGCCACGCGCGTTGCGGCCGTGCATTTAAAACGCTCGTCCGCGCGAACGCCCGCGACCCATACTACGGCACCTCCCGGAGCCGTTCTTACCACGGGTACGCCAGAGCGGTCTGAAACAGGAATGCGCGCCTCGTTTAACAGGTCTGACACTTTCTTGCTTCGGCCGTTCATCCCCAACGGGCACATCACGTCTCCCGGCACAGGGCTATCCACCCACAGGCGCGCCGATCGTGCCTCGGTGGGAATCTCCCCGCGCGAGCCGGCTAACATCCGCTCGCTATCGCGGTCGGCAAACCCCAGGGCCGCCGCATCCACCAAGGCCGCAACCTTTCCGGCAGCAGCAAGCTCGCGGGCACGGTGCACGATATCGCACCCCGGCTCCACAGCCATCGGCTCCGCTGTCAGCATATGCCCCGCCCCCAGCGGCAGACGACCGGGAACGGAGATCCAATCGGCCACTAAACCCTCGCGCGCCGCCGGGGCCTTGAACGCCAGCGTGCCAAACTCCACACGGGCATCAATTCCCGCAGGAAGCGTAACCGAGCCCGAGCCCGCAGCGACGCAGGCGAGCACGCGCTCCACGTGCCGCATCTCCGGTCGCGCGTCGGGATCGATGCGCTTAATCGCCAATCGCACGATACGCCGTGCAATCACAACCTCAGCGGCAGCAAGACGGCGCGCATCGAGCACAAGTGCGCCCGCCGCTTCCCTGCGCAGGCAGCTTCGAAACGCCTGTGCCGAAAGCTGGGAAAGAAAGGCGTCTTCGTCGCCCAGAATTTCGCAAGCGGCGCCAATCGTCTTACAGACGCTCGCGTTGCGCTGTGCCACCACCGGCATCACCCGATGGCGTACATAGTTGCGCAGGTACGAAACGTCCTCGTTGCTTTCATCTTCCCGCCATGGCTGACCGTGCACCTGCAGATAGCTCACGAGCTCATCGTGCGTGAGGTCGAGCAAGGGGCGAACCACAATGTTCCGACGGCGCGGAATGCTCGATAGACCCGCGGGACCCGACCCTTTAATGGCATTCATCAAAAATGTTTCCGCGCGGTCCGACGAAGTATGCGCGGTACAGATACGAGCCGCCGTCCGCGGTGCGCCCGATTCGGCACAAAGTTCGCGAACGTATCTCCGTGCCGCGGCATAGCGCACCTCGCGAGCCGCAGCCTCGATATTGCCCGATTCGTCATCAAAATAGGCATGCTCAACACACAGCGGCAAACCGTATTGTGCGCACAGGTCACGTACAAAGGCCTCGTCGCCATCGGATGCCTCCCCGCGCAGATGATGGTTTACATGCAGCACGTGCAATCGCTCGCGCGCAATGGGAGCGACGCCGCGCCCGTCCTGGATATCCAGCTTTGATGTGCAAGCCATAAGGAGCAGCGCCGTCGAGTCCGCACCGCCTGATATCATGAGCACTACGGGGGCAGCGGCCTGCCGCGTTGCCAGGGCGCTCTTATCCGTCCTCGGCGCGGCATGATGTCCATAGTGCTGAGATACCGTTGGCATTCGCTTCCTCCTCTATTCGTCCGCACTCATTGTATCCTTTGGAATCTTATGTCTCGCCTGCACCTTCATATCCTCGGCAGCGGCTCAAAAGGCAACTGCGCACTCGTCGAGGGACCTCAGGGGCTCATCATGATCGACAACGGCCTGTCCCGCCGCGAGACACTTAAACGCATGGCGGAGCTTGGCCTCTCGGCAGACGACGTCGCCGCTCTTGTAATCACCCATGAGCATGGTGACCATATCAAGGGGCTCGATGTATGGTGCAAGCACTGGCATGGTCCCCTCTTTGCCAGCAGGGACACCCTTTCATGCAAAGAAAACCTCGCGCGCCTGCCCGTAGAGGAATTTGACCCCGGCGACACGCTCCCCATTGCCGGCATCCACGTGCAAACCTACTCAACATCGCACGATGTCATCAATCCTGTCGGCTATCGATTTAATGCTCTCGATGATTCCATTGGGTTTGCCACCGACACCGGAGAGTTATCGAGCAAGGCCATAGGCATCCTCAAAGACTGTCGAGTTCTCGCGCTCGAAAGCAACCACGATGTAGCTATGCTGCGCGAAGGAGCGTACCCCCGCTTTCTTCAGGAGCGCATCCTGTCCACAAAGGGGCACCTCTCCAACAACCAGGCCGCCGAAGCCGCGCGCGAACTTGTTACCGATCGCACCGAACAGCTCATCGCCATGCATATCAGCCAGGACAATAATCGTCCAAGCCTTACCGTCAAAAGCTATGCCAACGCGCTTGATGCAAGTCTCGATGATGAACTCGGCAGTTCTGCCACCCGTCTTCAAGGGGCCACGGAAGCTCTCGATACGCCCCGCAAGTCAGTATCAACCGACAACTATTCAATAGCCCCTCAAGACAACAAAAGGGGGCTGGGAATCACTTCCCAGCCCCCTTAACTCATACTCTCGATTGAAGCAGAGCCATCGTTAGTCGATGGAGATCTTCGTGACGTTCTTCTTCTCGACGATCTTAGGAACCGTAACGGTGAGGATGCCGTCAGCATACTTTGCAGAGAGGCCCTCGCTCGAAGCGTCCTTCAGATACACGCCACGCGTCGCGCTGTACGAGCTAAACTCCTTCTGGAGGAAGTTCTTACCCTCGTTTTCGGCGCTCTCCTCGACGTTCACGCTGATGGACAGGCGACCCTCATTGAGCTCAACGTCGATGTCATCCTTGGCGACACCGGTCAGATACGCCTTGACCTCGTAGCCATCACCCTTGTCCTCAACGTCAACGGGGAACGCCTTGGAGGCAATCGAGTTGTTTGCAAGGTCGGTCATATCATCAAACAGATCGAACAGCGAGCTAGCAGAAGGACGAACGCCAAAAACCGAACGATAAGGAACCATGCTTGCCATGTTTACCACTCCTTTTAAGGACTGCCGAGCCATCTTCTAGGTGACTGGGACTTCTTTTGACGCTCTTATATATGCCCACCCAGTGCCCATATATACATCGACTATAAAGTTTTTTGAGTCCAGTACTATAAGCATATCTAAGTGTGTATGACTCAGGTTTTAGTAAGGTTAAGGTTCTTTGAACCAGAGCTTAAATAACAAGTATGTTCGCAGCTACAAATAACAAGGGGCTTACAATGAGCGCGTACACGTTGTTGGTAACGAGCTAAAGGGCATCATGGACGATCAAAAACAGGACAACACGTTTATGCCGGAGCAGGACGAAGCATCCAGCCCGCAACCGATTCGATTCCATCGCCCCCACATCTCGCAAGAGCCCATCAATGATCCAGAGCCCAAATATGTGACAAGAAACCGATATCAAACACTCGAAGAAGCACAAACGGGGCGCAAACATATGGGCGTCGCCTCGGGAGACCCTGTATATCTGAAAGACGCACCATTATCTAAAAACAGCGTAGCTAGTGATGAGCCGATGAAAGCATCCGCCGCTCATCAACAAAGAGGGCCTCGACCCAAGCAAACCTTGACGCATTCGGCTCGCTATCTCGAAACGCCAAAACAGGGAAAATCAATCTTCGTTTCGTCAAGTAAACGACGCAAGCAGCATCAGCTGACAATTCTGCTTTTGATCATTGCGGCCATAGCAGTTGCCCTTGTTATACGATTTATTTTCTTTAAATAAAGGCTCAATACCGAAAACAACAAGATCGTCTGGTGTAATTGAGTCATTTACGCCCCGCAAACGCAAAGAAGGGGGAGGCCTCGCGGCCTCCCCCTTCTTCAAGTCATCAGACGGCTCGGTGCCGTCCACCGGTCAGCGGCGCCCTGGCCTCCCACGGGCTGACC
>DXZU01000044.1 GCA_019419525.1 Collinsella sp. | reverse complement strand
GGGCACGGAAACGACAGGAGCCCCCGCTCGTGACCGCGGGTCGGGGCTGCGACAATGTTGTTGAAGTGCCAGAGGCGCAGCCGCGCCGCAACGAGGTTGGGAGGCTCCCGTGCCTAGATATTCTACCGCCTTCGGAATGGGCGTACACCTCAGGTCCACCACCGTCTGCGCGCTCGACGCGGAGACGGGCGAGGCCGTGACGAGGAGGTTCCGCGGCAACCCCTGGGGCGAGGTCGCGGAGTGGATGTCGGGCTTCCCCGGCCCGTCGCTCGCCGCCTACGAGAGCGGCCACCTCGGCTTCGCCCCGCAGAGGGAGCTCTCCGGGCTCGGCGTCGACTGCGTCGTCGCGGCCGTCTCCAGGGTCCCGAGGTCGGCGGCAGACCTCTCGTCCAAGAACGACCGCAACGACGCGGCCAGGATGGCCAAGGCGATACTGTCGCACGACGTCACCCCGGTATGGGTGCCGTCCCCCGAGATCGAGGGGCTCAGGGACCTCGCCGCCGCCCACGACGCGGCGACCGCGAGGCTCGCGGCGGCGAAGCAGCGGCTCCTGGCGTTCCTGGCCCGCCGTGGCTACGCCTACGGCGGCACGACGCCGGCCGGAAACCCCCGGAGGTACTGGACGTACGACTTCCTCAGGCGGCTCGACAAGGTCCGGCCCGCCGACGACGGCGGCATCCGGGCGCTTGCGGCGCTGAGGAGCGAGGTCGAGGCGGCCGCCGAGACGCGCGACGACCTCCTCGCCGAGTACAGGGCCGCCGTCGCGGCGGGCCCCCTCTCGGCGGAGGTCGAGGCGCTCCAGTCGATCAAGGGGTGCGGCTTCGCGCTCGCCGCCGCCTTCGCGTCCGAGGTCGGCGACTTCTCGAGGTTCCGCTCCGGCAGGCAGGTGACGGCCTACTTCGGCCTCGCCCCGAAGCAGAGGTCGAGCGCGGACTCCGTGCGCCTCGGCGGGATCAGCGGGGCCGGCGACGCCCTCGTCAGGAGGCTGGCCGTCGAGGGGTCCTGGAGCTACGTCCAGGCGAGCCACCAACCGAAGCTGATGCCCAAGGGCAGCGGCGTCCCGCTCGAGGTGAGGATGCACGGGAGGAAGGGTTCCGAGCGCCTGCTCCGGCGCCGCGAGGAGATGCTCGCCAGGGGCATGCCCCAGGCGAAGGCGAACGCCGCCACCGCCGCCGAGCTCGTGAGGTGGCTGTGGGCCCTCGGCGCGATGTGCCGGGAGGCAACCGAATAGACATAGCCCCCGTCCCGGCGAGCCGGGCAGCCTTCGGGGATACCCCCGCTTTCGCTGGGCGCGCGGCAGCGGCCGCATGCGCGTAGTCAGACTTGGGGAGCCCCGCCGAAGGAGAGGATTGCGGGCCGACAGAACGGTATCCGCGGATATGAGACTGAGCCGAAGGCGTCGACGACATGCCGGGGGCGGACCGGGACGGGTTCAACGGCAGGCCCCGCCGACCGATTGCAAGCGGTCGGCGGGGCCATTGTGGCTCTTGACAGCGGATTGGGTCATATGAGCGAAAACGGCCGAGAGCGAGCAAGGTGACGTGAAAGAGGAGGGAAGCGTACTTCGGTACGCGACCGACGATTGAACGTCAGATTGCCGCTTAGGGGCGTTTGCAGCGTCGAGAGATCCGTCGTTCGTTAGAACGACGGAACCAAAGGTGCAGCGTCGACTAGTTACGCGGTTTGGTAAAACTGCGCAGCCCTAGAGTTGACGTAAGCCCTCTTCCAGGCCGGTCTTGCTGTCGGTCTTCTCGTCGCGCATCTTGATGACGCGGGCGGGGACACCGGCCACGACGGCACCGGCGGGGACGTCCTCGACGCACACGGCGCCGGCGGCAACGACAGCGCCCTTGCCTACGTGCACGCCCTCCAGGACCACGGCATTGGCGCCGATCATAACGTCGTCCTCGATGATGACGGGCGTGGCACTGGCGGGCTCCACGACGCCTGCCAGCACGGTGCCGGCGCCGATGTGGCAGTTCTTGCCCACGGTGGCGCGGCCGCCCAGCACAGCGCCCATGTCGATCATGGAGCCTTCGCCAATGACGGAGCCGATGTTGATGATGGCGCCCATCATGATGACGGCGCGATCGCCAATCTCGACACGGTCGCGGATGATCGCGCCCGGCTCGATGCGGGCGTTGATACCCTTGAGGTCGAGCATGGGCACGGCGGAGTTGCGGCAGTCGTTCTCTACGTCGTAGTAGTCGATGGAGTCGGCGTTGGCGTCGAGGATTGCCTTGAGCTCATCCCAGTCACCAAAGACGGTCTTGCCACGACGACCGCCGTAGACGTGCGCATTGCCCCACTGGACCTTCATGCCCGGCTTTTCGCGCACGTACAGTTTGACGGGCGTTTTCTTGGGCGCGGTTGCGATGTAGTTGATAATCTCCTGTGCGTCCATCTCGGCTGCATTACTCATTTGCTGTCTCTCCTTTGAGTGGATCCGGTTGATACCTGGTTAGGCAAACATGACCTGGTCGAACGTATAGAAGCCAGGCTCGCGGGTGACGAGCTTCTGCGCGGCTGCCAGGGCGCCGTTGACGAAGATCTGACGGCTCGTGGCGCGGTGCGTGAGCGTGACCTCCTCGTCCTGGCCGAAAAAGCTTACCTCGTGCACGCCGGCGACGGTGCCGCCGCGCAGCGAGTGCATGCCGATCTCCCTGGGGTCGCGCGCGCCGCACATGCCCTCGCGGCCATAGACGGGGTGGTAGCCTGCCTCGGGCTCGGCTTCGACGACGGCGTCGAGCAACAACTTGGCAGTGCCGCTGGGGGCGTCGACCTTTTGATTATGGTGCGTCTCGACGATTTCGCAGTCAAAGCCGGGCAGCTCGCGCGTGGCCTGGGCAACCAGATGGCGCAGGGCGGCGATACCGATAGAGTAGTTGCCCGAGTGCATAACACGGGCGTTCTGACCCAGCTCGCGCAGGCGATCCACCTGCTCGGGCGTATAGCCCGTGGTGCCGGAAACGAGTGCGGCACCCGTGCGCTCGACATAGGCGACAACGGCATCGAAGGTCACGACGTTCGAGAAGTCGATGATTACATCGGCGGCCGGTGCGCTCTCGAGCTCGGACAAGTCGAAGCCGATCTGGGCGACGATGTCAAAAACGGGCTCTCCAGCGGTGTTGACAATGCCCTCGGCGGTGGTGCGGATGAGCGAGCCCATGCGGCCCGTTCCCATAATGACGGTCTTAATCAAGCAGACCAGCTCCTTTCAGAGCATCGGTAAGTGCGGAGCGCGTGTCGTCTGCCATGGGGCACAGCGGCATGCGGTAGTTTGCCTCGATCATACCCATCTGGGCGAGTGCTTCCTTGACGGGGATGGGGTTGACCTCGCTAAAGAGGGCATTGATGAGCGGCTGGCCGGCAATCTGGATATCGCGGGCGCGCTCCACGTCGCCGTCCAGATAGGCGCGGCACATGTCGTGCACGAGCTGCGGCTGAACGTCGGCCCACACGCTGATGGTGCCCGAAGCGCCCAGGCTCATGAGCGGCACGGTGAGGGCGTCCTCGCCCGAGTACATGCGGAAGTCGTCGGACAGCAGGTGGGCGATCTTGGCCGCGTAAGCGACGTTGCCAGAGGCTTCCTTAATACCCATGATGTTGGGATGTGCGGCCAGGCGCTCTACGTTGCGCTCGCTGATGCCGCAGCCGCAACGGCCGGGGATGTTGTACAGGATGCAGGGGATGTCCACAGCATCGGCGACGGTCTTAAAGTGCTGATAGATACCCTCTTCGTTGGACTTGTTGTAGTAGGGGGTAATGAGCAGCAGGCCGTCGGCTCCCAAGCCCTGGTAAGTGAGCGACTTGGTGAGCATGGTTTGCGTGGAGTTGGAGCCCGAGCCGGCGATGACGGGGACGCGTCCTGCAACATGCTTGACCACGGCGGCGACGACGGAGTTGTCCTCGTCATCGGTCATCGTGGCGCTCTCGCCGGTGGTGCCCAGGGTGAGGATGGCGTCGGTGCCGTTTTGCAGGTGGAAATCGATAAGGCGCTCGAGTGCGTCAAAGTCGACGCTGCCGTCCTTTTTAAACGGCGTGACGAGGGCGACGATTGAGCCCTCGAGGTTGCGGATATCCATGTTCTTCTCCTTCGCTTCCGCGATCTGGATGCGCTTATTCCATTGGGCGGCGACGGCCAAGCGCTCGTCTTGGGCGCGACGGCGGGCACTTTCGGCGCGCGACTTGGCCAGCAGCTCTCGGCCGCTCGGCAGCACGTCGAGCGTGGCAAAGTAATCGCCCGGGCGCTCGGCACGGCGGATGAGGTCGGCTGAGCCATCGGGGCGCAGCAGAACCTCGGCGGAGCGCAGACGTCCGTTGTAGTTGTAGCCCATGGAGTAGCCATGCGCACCGGTATCGTGGATCACAAGCAGGTCGCCCATGTCGATATGCGGTAACTCGCGATCGATGGCGAACTTGTCGTTGTTCTCGCATAGGTTGCCCGTGATGTCGTAGGTGTCCGTAACGGGTACTGTGGTCTTGTCGGCGCCACCCGGCTGGCCCATCACCGTAATGTGGTGGTAGGCGCCATACATGGCAGGGCGGATCAGATCGACGGCGCTTGCGTCGACACCGATATAGTCCTTGTAGATCTGCTTCTCGTGGATGGCCTTGGTGACCAGGCAGCCGTAGGGGCCTATCATATAGCGGCCCATCTCGGTGCAGATGGCCACATCGCCCATACCGGCGGGAACCAGGATCTCGTCGTATGCCGCGTGTACCCCCTCGCCGATGGTGTGGATGTCGTTGGCCTGCTGCTCGGGCAGATAGGGGATGCCGACGCCGCCGGACAGATTAATGAAGGCGACATGTGCGCCGGTCTCGCGCTCCAGGCGCGCGGCAAGCTCAAAGAGGATGCGCGCGAGCTTGGGGTAGTAGTCGTTGGTGACGGTATTGCTGGCAAGGAATGCGTGGATGCCAAAGTTTTCGGCGCCCTTGGCCTTGAGCGTGCGGAAGGCCTCGAAGAGTTGCTCGGTGGTCATGCCGTACTTGGAATCGCCGGGGTTATCCATGATGCCATTGGAGAGCTGGAACAGGCCGCCCGGATTAAAGCGGCAGCTGACCGTTTTGGGGATGGGCCCCGCAACACGCTCAAAGAACTCGATGTGGCTGATGTCGTCAAAGTTGACGATGGCGCCCAGCTTGTCGGCGAGCTCAAAGTCGGCAGCTGGCGTGTCGTTGGACGAGAACATGATGTCGTGTCCCGTGATGCCCAGCGAGCGGGCGATCATGAGCTCGGTATAGCTCGAGCAATCGCAGCCGCAGCCGTATTCGTTGAGAATGGAGATGAGCGCCGGGTTGGGGTTGGCCTTGACGGCAAAGTATTCCTTAAAGCCCGGGTTCCATGCAAAGGCGTCGCGCACTTCTTGCATGTTGCGGCGGATGCCCGCCTCGTCGTATAGATGAAACGGCGTGGGGAACTGCTCGACGATATGCTCGAGTGTCTCCTTGTCCACAAACGGCTGCTTGGCCGCATATGCCTCGTTGGGGGTCAATGCCATGTCCCGTAAACCTCGCTATCCAGACGGCGCCATCTGCGCATCGAATCCGCATAGCGTGGACCCAATGTCCGGATAGCGCTCCCGCATTGCTGCAGACAGTCCTGTGGGTGTTTCCCGCAGGCCCACCAGGTTGTTCGTGCCCGAAAAACCCAGTTCGGCGGGTTTCGCCTCCCCACGGGGTCAAAGCCTGCCGGCTCGCCCGCGGCTCTTCGTGCCCGCGCCTCTATCAAGTGGTAACGACCCTATCACGTTGCACTTTACCAAACAAGAGTATTCGTATATAACGTTTAAAAAATGCAGCAATACGCTGGAAACATGTGTGCCACAATCCTGTATCACAATAAGTTGCAACAGATGTGCCTCACGAAGGGATTCTCTATGACCGAGCTCCAAGAACTCCGTCGCTATCGCCGCGATCTCCATCGCATTCCGGAGCTCGATTTCGATCTTCCGCAGACTATCGCCTATATCGAGGGCGTGTTGGCGCCGCTCGCTTGCGAGGTGACCCATCCGTGTCCCAGCTGCGTCTGCGCTTTCTTCGACGCTGGCGTTGGTGCCGCGCGTGCCACGGCGATTCGCGCCGATATGGATGCGCTGCCCATCGCGGAGGCGACGGGAGCGGCCTTTGCCTCGATCCATCCCGGCAAGATGCACGCTTGCGGACATGATGGACACATGGCCATGGCACTTGCCGCCGCGACGTATGTCGACCGTACGATTCGCGAGCAGCCGGGCGCCATGAGGCGCAACGTGCTCTTTGTGTTCCAGCCGGCCGAGGAAACGACCGGTGGCGCCAAGACGGTGTGCGAGAGCGGCGTGTTCGAGCGCTACGGGGCAGATCGCATCTTCGGGTTCCACGTATGGCCCGACCTGCCTGCAAACACTTTGGTGAGCTGCTCCGGCCCATTGCTGGCGCGCTCGAGTGAGACGCACGTGCGCATTCACGGGACAAGTATCCATATCGCCAAGACTTACGGCGTTCCCGTAAACGAATCACACGATGCGGCGCTGGCGGCTGCCAAGTTCTTGGTCGCCGAGCGCGAATTGATGGACGAGTTGGGTGCCGACGAGCCCTGCATTGGTAAGTTCGGCCTGCTGCAGGCCGGCACCGTCTGCAACGCGGTGGCGGGGGAGGCCCATGTTGCCGGCAGCCTGCGTGTGTTTACAGACGACATGTTCGACCGTGCACGCGAGGGCGTGCACCGCGTGCTTGATGAGGCATGCGCTGCAACGGGCTGCACGTACGATCTCGACTTTGCCGAGGGCTATCCGCCGGTTGACAACGACCCCGAGCTATTTGCCAATGTCGCGCCTGCTTTGCCCGAGCTGCAGCTCGTGGATGAGCCTTTGCTGATTGCCGAGGACTTCGCTTTCTATCAGCGCCATCTGCCGGGTGTGTTCTTCTTGCTGGGCACGGGTGTGCCAGAGGGGCAAGAAAACCCGATTGACGCTGATGGCTGCCCAGCCTATGCGATGAGTGCCCTTCACACCGATACCATGCTCTTTGACGAGGAAGTCCTGCTCAAAGGACTCGATGTCTACAAACGATTGCTTGACTTGGAGTGACGATGGAACGACGTCGACAGTCTGCCGTGTATAGTCCGGGTGGGTGCGGGTGCGGCTTGCTGCTGCTCCCGGTTATTGCTGTGAGCATTGGCGTGATGTTTGCGCTTGCTGGACTGGCGGCAGCGGCACTTGTGCTGTTGATTGTGGCCATTGGCGTGACGATTTGGCTCTGCCGCAATCGCGAGCAACGCCGTGCCGACGGTAACACCAATGTCGGCTGGGTCGTCTTCCTGATTATTGCGTACCCGCTGAGCATCAGTTACTTGGCGTTCTTTATCCTGCTGCTCATCAGCACCTTTACTGGGGAATCCATCACGGTGGGGTAGGCTTCGACAAGCTTCTTGAGGATGAAACGAAAAAGGGGTCGGATGGGCGCTTTGCCCATCCGACCCCTTTCGCACGGTAGTTAATTCGGTCTCCTACTTTGCTGCCTCGCGGCGAGCGACCTCGTCGATCAAGATGGCATCGCCGTGCTTGGCGGCGGCAATGCTCGCGGCCATAAACATGCCCATTGCCGTGATGTAGGCGAAGAGCATCGACGGCGCCACGTCCATAACGATGCCGGAGAGAATCGGTGTCGCCACCTGAGCCGCCATGCTCACGGTGTAGTAGTAACCGGAGTAGCGACCCACGCTTTGGGAGCTGCAGCACTCCAGAATCATCGTGTACACGCACAGGTCCACGCCGCCCAGCGCAACGCCCATCAACAAAAAGACGCCGTACAGCACGGGCGAGAAACCGGGTGCCAGCCAAAGAAGCGCGGGGCATAAAACCATGATGACGGCGGTGCCCAGGGCGACCTTTTTACGGCCGATTTTGAGCGAAAGATTTGCCAGGGGTACGTAGCTTAGCAGCGCGCCTGCAATCGTCACGATATTGATGATGGCATAGGAACCGCCCTCCATGCCGTAGAACATATCGGCATAACGGCTGATATTGGTGGTCATGGCGTTATAGCTCATGTAATAGAAAAACGTTGCGGCGAGCAGCATGATGATGGAGCGGCGTACGCCGGCGTCTGCAATGCGATTTTTACCGCCGGCCTCGGGGGAGTCATCTTTGTCAATCTGATCCTCGTCGATGCCCATGGACAGCGATTTCTCGCGCATCTTTTCGACGAGGGCGGGCTCACGGACAAAGACGCCGTAGACAACGGCCGACACGAGGATAAAGACGGCCTGCAAGATAAAGAGCGGGAGATAATCGGGTTTGTCGGCCTTGGGAACCATGACCGAGATGGCGACGAGCATAAGGCCCGTTCCCGCATAGCCGACGATCTTTTCGATTGAGTCCGCCTTGGTTCGAAGTGGGCGAGGCGTAATATCGGCCACAATGGCAACCGTCATGGTGCGGTAGGCGCATATTGCAAAAAGCGTGAGGATAATCGCGCCAATGAGCAGAGGTAGGCTGCCCATGTTGTTGGCGATCGCGATGAGCGGGACGGAGAGCATTGCCACCGCGGAGCCGCCCAAGATAAAGGGCGTTCGACGCCCGAGTTTGCTTGCGCAGCGGTCCGAGAGGATGCCAAAGAGCGGAAGCAGGAACAGGCCAAAGACATTATCGATGGCCATGATCGCGCCGGTGAGCGAGTTGGATAGGCCAAAGGTCCCTGTGAGCATCTTGGGAACGATGCCGTCGTAGACCTGCCAAAAGCTGATCATGCCCATAAAGGGTAGGGAGGCGAGGGCGACGGCCTTGGTGTCGAGCCGGGCCGCCCGCTTAAGATTTGGTTGGGTCATGCTGGTTCTCCTGGTCGGTAAAAGCGGGGAGGGGTGCTATCGGCCCCCGTTCTACAGTTGTTCAAGGTTGGCGAGAAACGCCACATAGAATTCGATGCCGCGCTTGTAGACGTCGACGCCGATGCGTTCGTTGGCGGCATGGATGAGCTTGCGCGCCTCGCCCGAGTAGATAAAGCCGCAGAAGCGGTAGACGCGACCGCAGATCTCGTTGAACTCGCGCGAGTCGGTACAGGAGTTCTGCACGTAGGGAGCAAAGCCGGCCTCGGGATAGACACCCGACACGCAGCGATGGATGTAGTTGAAGGCGGCATCGTCTTCGTAAGTCGAGATGGGCGCGGGCTCGGTGTAGGGAATCGCCTCGTTGATTTCGACGGTGACATGGTCGGGGCTTACGCCCGAGGCGCGGCACTGCTGGGCGGCGAGCTTGCGGGCGCGCTCAACGGCATCGGCGATGGTCTCGAACGGAGCGATGCGCACGTTGAAGTTGGCGCGAGCAACTGGTGGCAGCACATTGTGCGCATTGGAGCCTTCGAGCTGCGTGAGCGCATAGGTTGTGCGCAGCATGGCCGAGGTCTCGGGGCTGGCGGCCATAATCTTGGTAACCGCGGGGCGCGTGAGCCACAGGTTGCCAAAGATTGCCTGATACGTCGCGCTGCTACGGGCACCCAACTCGGTCAGTGTGGCCTCGACGGCGGGCGTGAGCTGCGGCTTGCCGGGGTTGGCCGAGATAGTCTCGCATACACGGCAGAGAAGACGGCAGGCATCGTTTGCCGCAGGCGTAGAGGCATGGCCGCCGTCGGCGCGCGCCGTGACGGTAAGGTCGACGTGGCCCTTCTCGGACACGCCTACCATGGCAACGGGTTCGGTGACGCCGAGCGGGGCGTCGGTTGCCACGGCGCCACCCTCATCGAGCACCATGTAGGGATGGATGTTATGCTCGCGAAGCCACTGCACTGCATGGGTTGCAGTAGGTGCGGCGATTTCCTCGCCATCGCTCGAGAAGAACCAGACATCGCGCGGGGGAACGAAGCCCTGGGCAATCAAATGCTCGGCGGCCTCGAAGAAAGCCGAGACGATGCACTTGGTGTCGAGTGATCCGCGGGCCCAGATCTCGCCGTCGAAGATCTCGGCTCCAAAGGGATCGTGCTTCCAGTCTTGGCCCTCGACGGGCACGACGTCCTGATGCGCCATCATGACGATGGGGTCCAAGGCGGAATCGGCGCCAGGCCAACGCAGGAGCATGCCAAAGTCGTCGACGCGTGTGAGCTCGGCGACTTTAAAGAAATGCGGATAAAGTCGCTGAAGCGTGGGAATCCACTGGCTGAAGGGCTCATCATCGCGCTCGGCGATGTTCTCACGCGAAACGGTGGGGATGCGCAGCAATTCGCAAAAGCGCTCGACGGCTGCCTCGTCTGCCTTGTAGGTGCCTGCATCAAGAGGCGCGCCCTGTGCGACCGATACCGATGCTCCCATGGTGGGACTCCTTTCGTGTTGTATATCGAATACGTCAAGATTATCGCCCGCACCGCGCGTGGGAAATGGCGAAACACGTTGTTCATTTGCGGGCGGCGGGTCGGATAACCTTAGCCGACGATGACCGTGCCGTCTTCGGTCACGGTGATGGCGTCTCCCGTCGACACAGCATCGAGAAACTCATCGCCCAGGTTGTCAATGGTGGGCATGGGGGTGTCGGTCCATACACCCGAGAGGATCGCGCCAGCGGCGGCAAGGCTGTCAATGGGTTTGGAAAACAGCAGGCATGCGGGCTGGCGCCCCATTTTGGTGGCGCAGAAGAGCACCATGCCGCCTGTGGTGGAGCCGATAGTCTGCGGAAGACACAAGGCACATCCCGCCAAAGGTTTGCCGTACAAGTCGGGATTGTTTTGGTCGGAACACGTGGCCTTTTTGTCGCCAAACATCAGTGCCTTCTGAAACGATGCGAGTGTGTTGAGCCCTCCGTGAGAGACAAGTGCCTTGGCGTGGGCAGTTCCGGGGACAACGACGCGGCCGTGAAAGATTTTTTCCATGAGGAGTCGCCTTCCTATTTGATTGGTTTTCCGGTGGTGACGTAGGCGAGCACCTCGTCGTCGGTGTAGTAGCGCGATGCCGAGTACGTACGCAACTTGTTGGAGTTGGTGATGATGGGCATGATGCCGCACAGCGGGTTGTTGGTGTACATAAGCGGGCAGATGCTCGAGACGACGGCACCGGTAGTCGAGAGGCGTCTGTATGCCGCAGTCTTGCGGAAGGCGTCTGCCACGGATGGGGCGGCGGTCAGTACGGTGGGTACTTGCACGCGGCACTTGCCGGAGGCGCTCAGCCCATCGCAGATGGCGTCTGCCCAATGGGCGAGTTGTGCAGACGAGAGGTGGGGGCAGCCGATGAAGGCAAGCTTGGGGCGCGCGCCCGGGTTCTTCCACATAACGGGGTAGCTCGAGCGGATGCGTTCCAGCTCGGCGTCGTCAATGCGATAGATTTGGGCGTCTGGTGCTATGAGGTGTTCGCCTTGTTCGACGGCCTCGGGCGTGATGCCGTCCACGTGGTAGAGCCCGACAGCGCCGTTCGATGCGCTGGCGGCGCCCATGTCCTTAAGGTAGTCCTGCGTGCCGGGTGTGAGTTCGCGGCCAAGCCAGCGGTCGAGGCCTTTAATGTAAGGGACGTCTTCCATCACCTTCATGCCAATGGCGCTGCCAAGCACTTGCGCTTCGGGCTTGCGCTTACAGTCGACTTCGATGATCCAGGTCGCCTTGCGGCCCTCATCGGTGAGCAGGCCGAATTCCGGGACAAAGCCGGCAATTGAGCCGAACATCTCGATGATGCCGGAGTTGCGATTGCAGCGAGCGCCCAGCACGGAGTTGGCAAAGACCACGGCGCTGCTTTCTGCCCAGCTTAGGATGTCGCCACGCCGAGGTCGATTGCCAACCTCGGGCTGGTAGCAGGTGCAGGTGAAAGCATCGTTGTCCAATAGACCCATGCTGCGCAGCTGTGCCTCATAATCGTCTTGTTTGGAATACATAATCTTGAACAGCAGCTTTTGCAGCGGGTTGGCCGGGACGGCGGGGTCGAGGGGCCTCGGGTCGACCGAGAATGACTGACCGGACAGGGCGCCGTCTTTCAGCAGCTCATCCATAAGGTCATAGACTGGACCGAGCATGGAGAGGCCAAAACTTGTGACAAGATGACCGTTTGCGCCGGTCACGGGAACCATACGCTCGGCGCCAAAGCATTCGCCGTACATAACGAGGGTCTTGACCACTTTGGCCATGGCGGGGCCCTTGGCGCCGTCGAGCAGGGCTTGTTGTTGGGAGGTCAGGTTCATCTGTGAGCCCATCCTTTCGTGTTAGATATTGGTGCCGAGTCGGTATGCCGCACGGACCGCTTCGAGCACACGGCCGGGCGCAAACCCATCGCCGATGTTATGCAGCTCGTCAGCGGCGTGCGTCTGCTGCAGTTTGTAGAACAGCGCGTCGTCGGGGTGTCCGCCGCAGGCAATGATTACCAGGTCGCAGGTTAGCTCGAGTGACTTCCAGTCGTTGCCGATTTTGGGTGCAAGCGGGTTTTCGACGTTCTCGGGCAAGACCGGTGACCACGAGACGTAGGGGTCGGGAACGTTTTTGTGGCAGTTGCGACTCAAGTGGAGACGCGCACACCTCGATGGGGCTCCAGACTCGCGTTTGCCGTCGACTTCCGCGCGCTCGACGCGTGTCATATTGAGGAGCCGCACATTGCGTCCCCTGAGCGTATGGAGTAGGTGGCCGCGATTTGCCGTGCAGGCGCCCTGCATCATGTGAGGCAGCATTTCAATTACGTTGACCTGTGGTATGCCGTGTTCGACGGTGAGCCATTGGGCAACCTCGCAGCCCACGGCCCCTCCGCCAATGATGGTGACGGTTTTGGCGTTGCCAAGCAGCGCGGGTTGGCGCAGTAGCTGCGTTGCCAGCACGGCATGGCCCGATGCTGCAAGCTCCGTAAGACCGGGGATGGGCGGTATTGCATTGGAAGTGCCTGTCGCGCACACGATTGCGTCGAAGCCTGCTTTTGCAAGATCTTCGGCGCGTGCTGCCCGTCCAAGTTCGAGTGTCAGGTTCCCGTTGGGTTTTTCTGCCTGCTCGCGCACCTGTCGAACAAGATATGATCGGTAGTTATCGAGGTCGAACTTGATCCGGGCGGCGCTGGCGGAGAGGAGTTTTCCTCCAAGTTCATCTTCGGCATCGATGAGCTTTACGTCGTGGCCACGACGCGCGGCGATTAGCGCACAGACCATCCCGGCGGGTCCGGCTCCTATCACCGCTATGCGTTTGGGTTCTTTGGCGGGAGCGGGTGTCTGGGGCATGAGGTATTCAAAGCTGCAGCGTGGATTGACGGCACACTGCGGATGGCCCCCTTCGACAAACTCGTTGAGGCATCCTTCCTGGCATCCGATGCAGGGGCGAATATCTGCCACGCGACCGGCGTACGCCTTGTTGGGCCACTCGGGATCCGCAAGCAGCGGGCGTCCGAGCATGATCATATCGGCGTCGCCATTGCGAAGGGCACGTTCGGCAATGTCGGGGTAGCCCAACTTACCCACCGCGACAACGGGTACGGGAAGGCCGGCATTGGAGCGGATATTGTCGGCGGCAAAGCGCTCTCGAACGGCGCGCGCCACGGGAACGAAGCAGCCTGCGGGCATGCTCGCAGGCGGGTGGGGCATCCACCAGTTGTCATAGCAACCAAGGTCGACGTCAAAGATGTCTACTCCCGCCGCCACGAGCTCTTCCATATAACCCAGGGTCTGTTCGACTGTGCGGCCGCCGCGCATGCGTCCCAGATAGGTCGAATTCATGACCTGCTCGTCATAGGTTTCCTCGAGTGCAAGCGAAAGGTCGATGCGGTACATGATGGGGTAGTCGGGCCCAACGCGGCGACGGATTTCTTTGATCATATCGAGGCCAAACTGACGCCAATCGGCATAACGTCCGAGCTTGCGATGGTTAAAGGCGGGGTTTCCGAGCTGCTCGATAAGATAACCCTCGTGCCCGTGCAAATAGACGCCATCGATGCCCATGGCATGAGCATCGGCCGCCGCTTGGCCGATATTGTTTACGATACGGCGCAGCTTTTGATTCGAGAGGCGCATGCATGGAATGGCGGGGATGTAGTAGTTAGGCAAGAAACTCGCCGAGACCGGAAACTTTTTTTGCGTGATGAGGCATTGCGGGTTGCCCACGCGGCCGAGTCCGGCCGTAAGCTGGACAAAAATGCGCGATCCGAAGGCATGGACACCTTGGGCAAGGTCGCGCCAGCCTGCCATAACGGTTCGGCTTCGATCGATGCGCGGGAAATAGGTGAGCTTGTCCAGCTCGGTGACCGTGGTATCGATGCCGTGGCTTACCGGTACGAGTCCTGTTGTGATGAGGCCGCAGCCGCCTTTGGCGCGGGCGAAAAAGTACTGCAGCATCATGTCGCTGGGACGACCAGTTTCCTCGCACATGTCGATATTGCCCATCGGCGCCATGACAATGCGGTTTTTGACGGTGAGCTTGTTAATTTTGATGGGAGAGAAGAGCTTGTCAAAAGGATAGAGCTCTTGTGTCATGCGGGACGATCCGCAACCGGAGTTTTTGGCGGGCCAGCTGTCGAATGAGTCGACGAGTTGCTGCACCAGTACGTCTTTTCCCAATGAGGTTCCTTTCAGATGTTGACAAGGTAACAAAGCAGTTTACGTCTAAATGTTTAATAGTCAACAACAAAGGCATGAGTTCGGTGAAGGAAAAAAGACTCAATGAGTGCCAGGTGGCAAGCTGTGCTGCGACATTAGCTCCCAGCTAATGAATTTGAGCTCGCTGCCTCCTACGATGTGCTGTGTGCCGGCACGGTAGCCGGATCGTAGGAAGGATGCATAATGGCAAAAGAGGGAAAGAAGCCGATCGGCAAGATCGTTTTGGGCGTCATCGTGGTGCTCGTTGTTGCCGGCGTCGTGGGTTCTATGGGCGGTAACTCGTCTGATTCGTCTACGGGTGATACAGCAAAGCCTGCCGAACAGACCCAGCAAGTCGAGGAGCAAAAAGAGGCACAAGAACCCTATACGGTTTCGGATGAGGCCGGGGATACGTCTAATCAGTTCGCGTATAAGATCACGGGCACGTTGACCAATAATACGGATAAAGAGCAAAGCTACATTCAGATTGAGTATGTTCTGTATGACGTAGACGGCAATCAGGTGGGAACGGCTCTTGCGAACACCAAGCATCTCAAAGCGGGCGGCACCTGGAAGTTCGAAGCGATGAGCACGGTATCTCCCGACCAGGTTGCCAGCTGGGAACGTTCTGACGTGAGCGGTTTTTAACTAGAATTAAAAACATGGTTACTATGCGAGCTGGGGGGGTGAGGCCATATGCCCGATAAGAAGCTAACCGAAGAGTTGCTCAACGAGCTGCTCGATGCTCCGAGTATCGAGGGCTATATCAAAGAGCACGACTTTACCGCCCCGTCGCTTTCGGGGTATCTGAAACAGCTTTTGGAAGAAAAGGGGCTGGAGCGTTCGCGCGTGGTGCGTATGGCCGACCTCAACGAGACGTTTGGCTATCAGATCTTTACCGGTGCGCGGCATCCGAGCCGCAATAAGGTACTGCAGATTGCCTTTGCCATGGCGCTGACGCTCAAGGAGACCAACCGCGCCTTGACGGCGGCGGGCGTCAATGTCCTCAACTGCAAGGACCGCCGTGACGCCATCATCATTTTCTGTATCGATCGTGGCTGCAGCCTGCAAAAGGTGAACGAGGAGCTGTATCGCTTTGGTGAAGAGACGGTGAGCTAACAGCTAGCTGCCGGCGGAAGCGGTGTTCACGATATTTAGAACGTGCAGGGCACGGGCGTCATGGGGCGTCCGTGCCCTGCGTTATTATGGACGCTATGGATACTCAGAGCCCAACATATTCCGATGATGAGCTGACTGCTGCGCTCGCCGGACACCTGGCGTCACTTGAGCGTGATGACAGTTATCGCGTAGACCGTGTGCTCGAGCACTCCGACGTCGAGACGACCGAGCTCGTGTACTTTGAGGGCTCCGGCGGAGGATCTCTTGGCCCCTTTGTTCGCAAGCGCATCGACGCGTCGGCCCAGATTGGCGGGGCGTATGAACGCCTGTTTGCGGCCCAGCATGCTGGGCGACGTTACGAGCACTTGCCTCGGATTGTCGATTGCCGCCGCGTGGGCGACGAGCTTTGCGTGGTCATGGAATACATCGAAGGCGAAACGCTCGGGGCCCTGGTGGGGCGTTTGGGTGCGACGCCCGATTATGCTTGTGAGCTGTTTGGCGCCCTTTGTGATGCAGTTGCGGAGCTCCATGCCGGCTTTGCGTCGGCGGGGGAGATGGCCGCTCCGGTGATCCATCGCGACCTAAAGCCCTCGAATATCATCGTGTCGGGCGCAAACTATACGCCCGATACAGGCATGACGTTTTCATCGCTGGTGATTATCGATTTGGGAATCGCTCGCGTGTGGCGCGAGGGAGCCGATGCCGATACCGTTAAGTTTGGCACGCGTCCCTATGCGCCGCCCGAGCAGTATGGTTTTGGCCAGACGAGCGTGCGCAGCGATGTCTATGCGCTCGGTGCCCTGCTGTTCTTTTGTCTGACGGGGGCCGATCCCAAGCCAGGTCGGAACATACGCGAGCAATGCGAGGCACGTGACGTCCCCGCCTCGCTTGCCGATGTTATTTGCATGGCGATGGCGCTCGATCCGGACAAGCGCTTTGCAAGCGCGAAGGCGCTAGGGCACGCTGCACGCGCATCGTATGCGTCGTCCGCGCCGAATGCTGCTTCCTTTCAAGAGCCTCCGGAGCGGCGAGCCGTGTGCCCTGCGCCCGTGCTCCCCACGGATCAGTCTCAGGGTGGATTGCCGTTGGTGCCTGAGCGCCCGAATTTACTCTCCCGCATTCCCGACACCGTTGGGCGCATTTGGAACGCATTCGTCTATCTTTCGCTACTTGTTTTCTTTGCCGGAAGCCATTTTGCCGTTTTTCATCCTACGGGCGCCAACCAAAACTACCCGATGTGGTTTCTCGCGATTGAGTATTTTATCTTCGTCGACGGTCTCGTAGTGCTCATCCATTTTGTGATGCTCGACAAACGCCGCCTTCGCCGGCGGTTTGAGCTACTCGATAGATACCGCGGTAAAAAGCTTGCAAAGCTCTGGCTCAAGGCTATGGGTGTGCTCTTGTTGGCAATGATTATCATTGTTGCCATTGCAAACGCGACTGGCGTCGTCGATACCTCCGTCGCGTAAAAGAAAAAGGGCCCCAATTGGGGCCCTTTGACGTTGATCTTAGATGCGGTTCATCTGGGTTGCAACCTTGTTGTACCAGTCCTGCCACGTGGGCGGGCAGTACTTTTTGGCGGCTGCCGGGGTAAGCGTGGAGCCATAGTTGGCGCCCAGGTAGGCAACGTGGGCAGAGACGCCCTCGCTCCAGCTACCAAAGCTCCGCCAGCCGCCGCCGCGGGCGCTCCAGCCCCAGGCGTTATAGGAGCCGGCACAATAGAGGCCCTTGCTGCTCTCGATGCAGGCGATGGCGGGAGACCAGCGAGGGTCAACACCGGTGTTCCAGGCTGCCACGGCAAAGTTGTAACCCTGGCCTGCCATGGGGGAGCCGGCGAGGTAGTTGTCGATGCGACTCGTCCACTCGTTGATAAACGAGTCGTAATCGGAGTTGCCGGTATTGGAGTTGTTCACCGTGGTGTCGATAGTGGTGTTGGCGTTATTGGCCTGGCTGTTGGAGTTGTTGCCGCTCACGCCCTCGCCCGAGAGCTTCTCGGCGGCAGCGGCCTTGTCGGCCTCGAGCTTGGCCAGCTCGGCGGCATTCTCCTGCTCGGCCTTTGCCTGGGCTTCGCTGCGAAGCTGCTGGGCCTGTGCCAGTGCGTCCTCGGCGGTTTTCTGCTCGGTCTCGAGTTGGGACTTGGCCTGCTCGAGCTCGGTCTTGTTCTGCTCGAGTTCGGTCTGCATCTTGTTGAGCTCTTCGATCTCGTCGACGCTCGAGCTCGTGATCTGGTTGGTGTACTTGCAGGTGGTGATGAACTCGCCCAGGCTCTGCGCGTTGACCAGGAAGCTCACGATGGGGTTGGTGCCCTTCTGGTACTTATACAGATCGCGCATGGCGGAGCTCGCCTTGGCCTGTTGATCGGGAAGTTCGGCTTCGATCTTCTCGATGCTTGCCTCGTTAGTGTCGATTTGCTTCTGCAGATCCTCGAGCTTGGTGCGGGCTTCGTTGTAGGCACTCGTGGCGGTTTCGATTTTCTGCTGGGCAGCGGAAAGCTGATCCTGCGTTGCCTGCGAGGCGGCATAGGCTGCGACGGGGGAGAGCATCGGCGCGGCCGTCAGTGTAACGGCAAGCGCGGCGCTCGTGATGATACGAGCCGGCTTCGACGCGATGAGCGCTGCGGTGCGATGGTTCGAATGCTGCATCCAGTCCCTCTGCAATCAATCGTAGGTTATAGTTCGAAAGGTATTCTACTACTGCTTTCGACCTCAACTTGAACCTTAAAGGTTCTAAAGGGTCAAGTTGAACTTGAGGCTTTGGCTTTGACCTGCAGTTATGATGAATTGTTGAGAAACCATAGAGTTCAACTTTAACGTTACAGAGCTCTGTTTGAGAGGAGTTTTGGGCTGTAAAAGCCATCTCAACGTGGGATTTTATAACTACAGCGTGCCCTTCTGGCGAGCCTGCTCAATCTCTTCGAGGGCCTCGGCGGGGGTGAACGAACAGGTGCCGTCGCCGAGTTTGATTACCTGGATATCGTCGCCGGCGTAGACCTCTCCGCCCTTTAGTACCACGCCAAAAACGCCCTCGTGGGGAAAGATGCAGTCGCCGGCGAGATAGTAGATGGCACAGCGTGTATGGCAGACCTTGCCGATTTGGCTGATTTCGACAAGCACCTCGCTGCCAAGCTTGAGCTGTGTGCCCAAGGGGAGCGAGAGCAGGTTGATGCCCCGGGTTGTGAAGTTCTCGCCAAAGTCGCCCTCGTGCACATCGAGCCCGCGCGCCTGCGCCGTCTGGATAGACTCTGCAGCTAAAAAGGAAACCTGGCGGTGCCAATGCCCGGCGTGCGCATCAGAGGCGAGGCCAAATTGCTCTATAACGGTGTCGTGCCCGTCGGCGACGGGCGACTTGCGCGTGCCCTTGTGTGCCGACGTGTTGATCGAGACAATGCGGGCGGGTCCGTTGTAGGCGTCGTTTGCCGTGCACAGGGGAGCGGTCGCTTTCGCACGTTCTGCCAGCTCGCGCCTCGCGGCATTGAGGATGGGATTATCGGTCGGATGGTCTTGGGGCACGTGTGCGCCTTTCGCTCGAAGATGTCAATACGATGAATCCTACAACAATGGTAGGTTCATTGCCCATTGTCATACAACGGTGAGCGCCGTCTTCGTGCTGGACGATTACGTCGATTGCCATAGATGCGGTGGAGCTTTGGGCGCCGGCGGCTTGGCACGCTAGAATAAATCAGTTGCGCAAAGACCGCCCGTTGTGTGGGCAGTTCATGATAGGAAGTTTCCATGGCATTGCAATTTACAGAGCGCGAGTTCATTCCCGTGCTGCTTGGTGGCGACATCAACGCCTATTCGGTGGCGCGCGCCTTCTACGAGGAGTACCAGGTCAAGAGTCTGGTCTTTGGCAAGTATCAGACGGGTCCCGCGTACCGCAGCCAGATTATCGACTACACGCCCAACGTGGATATCGACACCATGCCCGTGATGCTCAAAACCGTCAACGGCATTGCCCAAGCGCATGCCGACAAGACTATTGTCCTTGTGGGCTGCGGCGACAACTATGTCGCTCTCGTGGCTCAAGCCAAGGATGCTCATGAGCTGGCGGATAACATCGTCGCTCCCTACGCGCCCTACAGCATGCTCGAGCAGTGCCAGAAGAAGGAGATCTTCTACGAGCTGTGCGAGAAGCATGGCGTGCCCTATCCACACACGTTTACCTTTACCAAGGCGATGCTTAATGCCCAGGGTGAGGCGCCTGCCGAAGTGCTCGACCAGATCGATTTTCCTTACCCGATGATTCTGAAGCCTTCTGACGGCATCATGTGGTGGCAGCATGAGTTCGAGGGCCAGAAGAAGGCCTATGAGATTGCCGACCGCGCCGAGCTGGAACAGGTCATTCGCGATTCGTATGCCAGCGGCTACACCGACGATCTGATCTTGCAGGATCGCGTGCCCGGCAACGACGAGTACATGCGCGTGCTCACCAGCTATTCCGACCGCAACGGTAAGGTCCGCATGATGTGCCTGGGCCATGTGCTGCTCGAGGAGCATCAGCCCCACGGTGTCGGCAACCATGCCTGTATCATTACCGAGCCTAACGACGAACTCATGGGCGGCGTGCGCAAGCTGCTCGAGGACCTTCACTTTGTGGGCTATTCCAACTTTGACGTTAAGTACGACGAGCGCGACGGCTCGTTTAAGTTCTTCGATTTCAACACGCGCCAGGGCCGCAGCAACTACTACGTTACCAACAGCGGCTTTAACGTTGCCAAGTATGTGGTGGACGAGTATGTGTTCAACCGTCCGTTTGAGCCGGAGTTTGTGACGGCGCAGGACGAGGCCCTGTGGATGGTCGTCCCCATGGGCGTCGTCGACAAGTACGTCAAGGATCCCGAGCTGCGCGCTAAGGTGCATCGCCTGGACAAGGAAGGTAAGGGCGCCGACCCTTCGTTTATGAAGGGCGACTTTGTCTTTAACCGCTGGCTGCGCATGTGGCACACCAAGCTGCGCCACTTTAAGCTGTTCAAGACGTATTACAAGTAGATGAGCGCGGTGCCCGTCCGGTTTGCATCGGGCGGGCGCGGGTATGATACGCGCAATTGCGCAAGCGTCACCAAGGAGGCGGCGATGGAAAAGCTGGGAGTTATCGGCGGCATGGGCGCCGAGGCCACGTCGTATTACTACGACCAGGTGGTGCGTCATACGGCTGCTGCCTGCGATCAGGAACATATCGACATGGTGGTGCTCTCCAAGTCGACCATGCCCGACCGCACGTTGGCCATTAAGACCGGCGAGCATGCCAAGCTGCTGGCGACCATGAAAGAGTGTGCCCAGGCACTCGAGTCGCTGGGCTGTGCGCACATTGCCATTCCCTGCAACACGTCGCACTACTTCTACGACCAGATCCAGTCGTTTACGAAGGTGCCGATTATCCACATGCCGCGTGAGTCGGTGCGCTATGCTCTGGCCGGTGCGGTGATGGGGGAGTGCGAGTTCGACCCCAACCTGAGTATGCCGGCCGAGCCGGTGCACAAGATTGGCATCATGGGCACCGACGGAACCGTGGGCGCGGGTGTCTACGGCCGCGAATGTAAGGCTGCGGGTGTTGAGGTTGTCTATCCCAGCGAGAAACGTCAGAACGATGTGATGTCGCTTATCTACGATGATGTGAAGGCCGGACGCGAGCCCGATATGGATAAGTTCGACCGCGTGATGTGGGAGTTCGCCCGTAGCGGCTGCGACCGCGTCATTCTGGCCTGCACCGAGCTATCGGTGTTGCAGAAGTACCGAGAGATGCCCGAGATCACCCTCGACGCCATGGACGTCCTGGTGCGTGAATCCATCATCCGCAGCGGCGCCCCCTACCGCCTCTAGCTTCCGACCTGTCAAAAAGGGACAGGTTAATTTTGGTAGGTTTTATCTGGTGAAACAGTAAAGGCCTCGGCTCGTTTGGTGCGAGCCGAGGCCTTTTGCGTTGGGCGGTTGCTGTCAGTGGTGAACTAGAACAGGAAGCCGATGGCGATGAGGGCGATGCTGACGATGAGCACGGCGATGTCTAGGCCCTTGATGGGGTAGCGCTTGTACGAGCTGGCGCGCGTACGCAGATAGAAGCCGCGCTGTTCTGCCGCCAAGGCTGTGGCATCGGTCTTGCCCACGCTCGAGATGAGCAGTGGCACACACAGTGGCAGCATGAGCTTAAGCTTCTTGATGGGGTTCTTGGTGTCGTACTCGACGCCGCGTGCGGTCTGCGCCTCCATGATGGCGTTCATCTCCTGACCAAACACCGGCACAAAGCGCAGCGCCGTGGTAAAGGTGAAGGCATAGCGATACGGCACGTGCAGCACCTCGACGCAGGCGTTGGCAAGGTCGTTGAGCTTGGTCACCATGAGCATGAGGATGAGCGGTAACGCCACACCCAGCAGGCGCAGGCAGGCCTTCGATCCTGTGACGAAGCCCGTGTCGGTGATAAAACCCCACACCACGTTGCCATCGCGCATAAAGGCCAGCTGGAGCACCAGCATGATAAGCGCGAGCGGAATCAGCAACTTGAGCAGCGAGAACAGGCGATCGACGACACCGGCGTAGGCGCCCAGCGCAAGGGTGAGTGCCAAAAAGCCCAACAGCGCCACATAGGTGTCGGACAAAAAGATGCCGATGATGATGGCGGCGGCAAGGCCCAGCTTGACGACGGGGTTCAGGCGATGCAACAGCGTGTCGCCCGGCATATAGTCGATGACGTTAACCACGACGGACCATCTCCTCGGTAATGCGAACGATATCGGTAACCTCGCTCACCTGCGCAAAAGCGGGGGAGACGGAGGATGCCAAGCGGCGCGAGAGTTCAATGACCTGGGGCGGCTCCACGTAGGCACGCTGCATGAGATCGATGTTCGAGAATAGCTCGTGTGTGCGTCCGCGGTCGAGGATACGGCCGTCGGCCATCACAACGATGCGCTCGGCAAAGTCGGAAACGACTTCCATATCGTGGCAGACCATGATCACGGCGCAGCCGCGCTCTGCCATGGTGCGCACCGTTTCCATGACGGTCATGCACTCGCGGTAGTCAAGGCCGCTCGTGGGCTCGTCGAGCACCACGATCTTGGGCTCAACCACTACGACGGAGGCGAGCGCCACCATTTGTCGCTGGCCGCGCGAAAGCGAGAAAGGCGCCTCGTCGGCGGGCAGACCAAAGCGGTCGATGACCAGCTGGGCGCGACGCAGAGCCTCGGCACGGTCCATGCCGCCAAGCTCCAGGCCAAAGGCGACCTCGTCGAGCACGGTGTCCTTGCAGATCTGGCGGTCAGGGTTTTGGAAGAGGGTCGCGACTTCGCGGGCGATACGGCTCGTGGGAACGGCTACGGTATCCAGTCCCGTGACGCGCACGCTGCCCGAGGCGGGCTTAAGCAGGCCTGTGAGCAGCTTGGTGAGCGTGGTCTTGCCGGCACCGTTCTGGCCGACGATGCCCACGAGCTCGCCGGGATAGAGGGTCAGGTTGAGGTCGTGGACGGCGGCGCCGCCATTGGGATAGGCAAACTCGACATGGTCGAAGGTGAGTACGGGTTCGGCGTCCTTGGCATGAGGACGCAACGACGGTGCATGCGGGGAACCGGCGGGCGCCTGGGCTTCGATGGCCGCGTGTGCGGGGTCGACGATGCCCGAAATCAGGCGCTCGGCCTCATCGACATCCAAGCAGGGGGTGCCGCTTACCAGGCCATCGGCCTCGAGGCTATTGAAGATACGCGTGACGCGAGGGCAGTCGACGCCGATGGCACGGAGCTCGTCGGTATGCGCGAAGACCTCGTGTGGCTCGCCCTGCAGCGCGATTTCGCCATGGTTGAGCACGAGCACGCGGTTGCAGTACTCCGAGAGCAGGGCGACCTTTTGCTCAACGACGACGATGGTGATTCCAAGTGCGCGGTTTGCCTCACGTAGCGTCTCGAAGACCAACGTGGAGCTGGCGGGGTCGAGTGCCGCGGTGGGCTCGTCGAGAACCAAGACGCGCGGACGCATAGCGAGGATGGCAGCGATGGCTACCTTTTGCTTCTGTCCGCCCGAGAGGGTGGCGATCTCGCGGTCGCGCAGGTCGCTGATGCCGACGGTCTCGAGGGTTTCGGTGACGCGCTGCTCAATCTGGTCGTGCGGCACGCCAAAGTTCTCGAGGCCAAAGAGCATCTCATCCTCAACCACGGAGGCGACCATCTGCGTGTCGATGTCTTGCAGCACGCTGCCGATGATCTGCGATACGTCGGTGAGCGAGACCTCGCAGGTGTCGTGGCCGTCAACCATGACGGACCCAAAGAACGTGCCGGTGTAGTGGTGGGGCACGGCGCCCGACAGGCAGGCGGAAAGCGTGGACTTGCCGGCGCCCGAGGGCCCGATGATGCCGATGAAATCTCCCTTGTTCACGCTGAGCGAGATGTGGCTAAGCGCCTGCTCGGTCTGCGTGCCATAGGAGAACGAGACATCGTCGACGTTGATGATCGTTTCCATGGATACCTTTCATAGTCATTGGGGACGTTCTTACATGACTAGTCGTTTAAGAACGTCCCCAAAAGCTAGTCGTTTGGGACAGTCTTTGTTGGTGGAGTGCGGAGACGGCTTTACGAGGGGCCCCAGGTTGGCGCGAAAGAGGAGCGAAGCGTACTTGGGCACGCGAGCGACGAATGAACGCCAAGATGGGGTGGCTCATAAAGCCGAACGGGTTAGTTGAGCTTCAGGGCCTTCTGGATGGGCAGGTAGAGGGCACCGACCAGAATGGCGTTAAAGACGGCGGTCATGGCGACGACGGGAAGCATGGCGGCGGCGAGCTCGCCCACCACGCCGAGCATGGCCATCTTGATGACCATGAAGATGACGCCGGAGACAAAGGTGGTCACGAAGGTTGCGACGATGGCGACGGCAGGCTTGACCTGACCGTTCTTGCCGGCGGCGTTGACGATGCCGGCCATGAGCATGGCGGCGATGCCCTCGGCGGCAAAATCGACGAACGGCGAAGTGGTGGTGATCTGGATCACGGCAGCCGAGATGAGGCCAATGACGAGCGCCTGGCCGATGTTGGGGCGAACGACCAGGATGGTGAGGCAGAAGGCCGAGATGATGAACTCGGGGCTGATCATGCCGCCCGAGATGCCCGAGATTGCCTTGCCGACGGTGAAGTTGAGGATGAAGCCGGCGGCGAGCAGGATGGCGAGCAGGACGAGGGCGCGGACATCGAGTTTGCCGCGATCGGCGGTCTGGACGGTGCGGGGCTGGGTGGCGGTGTTGTTCTGAGACATGGTGAAAATCCTTTCGGAAGGGGATTGCAAGAGAAAAGCGGAGGCGCGTGATGCGAATGCGATCGGGCTCGAGATAGAAAAAGGCCCCCGGTCGAAACCGGAGGCCTTCCAATCACCTAGAGCGCAAAAACAGGCGTGAGGGACTCACTGTCGACCGATCGTATTCGCATCACGCCACCACCAGTTGTTGAGAGACTTCATCGTGTTCTTCATGTTGGTGGCTCCTTTCGTGATGCCGTGGCGCGGTCGCACCTAGTTGCTGTTGCGCTGCACTATAGCACAGCGAAGTGTGTGCGGGGAAATCTTTTTTAAAAAGATTTCAGGCGGGTTTCCCGTCGGTCAAAAAGGCGGGTTAAGTGGGCGTGGTGACTCATGTGCCCCGCCCACTCAGCTAAGACGTTACTCCTTATTGCGACGGTAGAGGAAGTAACCGCCCGCGGAGATGACGGCAACGCCAGCGATGGCGAATGCAGCCACCATGCGGCCATCAAAACGATCGCCAGTGGTGGGCAGGCCGCCCTTGGTGTTCGTCTTGTTGGTGGTTACCGTGGTCATGGTGTCCGACTTGCCGGGCTTCTCAGGCTTGGCGGCCGGCTGCTCGGGCTTAGCGGGCTGCTCGGGGGTACCGGGCTGCTCGGGAGTGCCGGGCTGCTCGGGAGTGCCGGGCTGCTCGGGGGTACCGGGCTGATCCGGGGTGACGGGGTCGGTGGCAAGAGCATCCTTGGCGTAGGTGATGGATACCTTGAGGCCGTTGGTCTCAGTGTTCAGATCGCTCGGAGTGAAGGGCTCGTCGAAGTTCTCAGCCTTCAGGTATTCGCGCATCTCCTGGAGCAGGGCCTTGCACTTGACGTAGGTGTTCTCGGTGGCAGCATTGCCGGCCTTGTTTGCCAGGGCGGTACGGGCCTCGGTGCCCTCGGTGGCCTGCATGACCTCGTCGACTTCCAAGTTCTGCTCGACGAGCTCATTCTGGAGGGCGTCGAGGTAGGTGCGGACGTTGACGCCGAGCAGCTCGGGGTGCTCGAAGCAGAGGGAGCTGATGTCCATGAGGACGTAGTTGATGGAGTTCTCGGGTTCTTCGTTGTTCACGATGTCCGTCTCTTTGCAGTGATCGAAGGAGACGGTCTGGTCGCTGAAATACGGGCTAACCTCGGTGAGCAGTGCGGAGTAGAAGGGGATGGCGACGGAGTACGCGGCGCGGGAGAGCATTTCCCACTGGATGGTTGCGATCTCGGGATCGAGGCCATCGCGAATCTGGAAGAGGTTGATCTCGCTGTTGCTTTCGGTGCCGATGGCGTAGGCGCCGTCGGTGTTGGCGTTGAGGCCGGGGGCCTTCTCGCCGCGGGTGCCAAACGCGCGGATCATCTCAAAGGTGTTCCAGTTGGACTTGCCGGGCTGGAAGAACAGCGGCTGCGCCTTGCGAACCAGGGCGCCGGTCGTGGCGCGGGGATTCTCGCTCGTGTCGTTGACGATGTCGTAGTCGGTGCCTTCGGCAAGAGGGGCGTCGAAGTAGGCGCGGCCCTGGACATAGCGTGTCCAAGAATGCATGGACTTTTCGCTTATTACCTCTCCGTAGGTCTGGGCAACGTCGAACTGGCCGTCATCGAAATACTTGGCGAAGTTCTTTTCCTCGGGCATGGTCTGAATGCCCGCAGAGTGGAGGCAGTTCTCGGTGTCGTCGAGGTTGACCCCGTAGTTGAGGTTGCCGATGTTGGGGTTGAGCGAGGCGATATCGTCGGTGAGCTTCATGGCGATCCACTGATGGCCGGAAAGGGCGGCGAACAGCCAGGTCTCGTTAACGTCGGCGATGATCAGTTGGTCGTTGCCACAGGCGCCCTGTTCGTCGATGATTTTGCCTAGGAGCTCGACACCCTCACGTGCTGTGGCGCTTTCGCCCAAGATGACGCTGCCGTAGCTATACTCGCCGATGCCTGTGTCGGTCAGGGGGTCCGCCGCCTCGGCGTCTGCATTCATGTACGTGGTCAGCGTGGCGGAGCAGGAGACGCCCTTCTCGTTGATGCCGGCCTCAGAGTAGGCGTCCCAGCGTTCATCCCACTGCGAGGGATGGTCGCGCACATAGGTGTAGCGATACGTGGTTTTGGTCGAGGTGTACATGAATGCGGACTCATCCGAGCTGTAGGTGTGACCGGGACCGTACGAAGGCTCGATGCCGAAGTGCTTGAGATAGCGTTTACGGTAGTCCTCGGCGCGGCCATAGTACGTGTCGCCGTCTGCCGTGAGCTTGCTGCCCATGTAGATCTGCGTACAAGCGAGTGCAGAGGTCGGCATGGACATGATGGTTGCAGCTCCAAAGGCGAGGCCTATGCCTAGCTTCTTGAGCGCGTTGACGGGGTGAGTTTTCCTCATTTTCCCTCCCAGCGTGCGAAAGCCCTCTGTCGCCAGAGGGCTTCAGCCAATAAAGACACCCCCTAAGCGTAACGAATTCGAAACAATATTCATCTGCGAAATGAACTTACTCGATAAGCGTGATGAAATATGCGATGGGCGGTTAAATATACTCAGTTTATAGCTTTACTTTAATAAAGACGCACTGCAATTACTGTAGACGAATAAAGTAGCTGGGAATGCCCGAAATGAAAATCCCCCGCTGTTTGGCAAATGCATAAACAACGGGGGAGACGATAATTGGATGAATATCATACCAATGTGGATTTACTTCTTTCGGCGGTGAATCACGTTGATGGCGTAACCGACGAGCATGGCCAAGACGATGACAATAAAGCCGATCAGGGGATTGTCGTTCATGGGGTCCTCCTATTTTCCGAGCGGTGAGAATTCGTCGACGATGAGGTCGAGGCATTGCGGAAGCGCGCGGGCTCCAAAGACGCCCGAATTGCTGGAGATAATCTCGCCATCGAACTGCATGCCCAGCGACGGGGTGCAGGTGATCTTGGCTTCCTTGGTCTGGATGATCTTAAACTGCGGACGACCGAGCACCTTGCCGGCGGGGTCGAGCGCGGCGGTGATCACGGTCGGGAGCAGCTGCACGGTTTTTACGGGCTCGATGACCGCGATGTCGACCATGCCGTCGTTCATGCGGCAATCGGGGAACAGGTTGATGTCGTTTTGGATGACCGAGGTGTTGCCGGCCATGCAGCAGATGCCATCGAGCTCCTCGACAATGCCGTCATGCTCGATGGTAAAGTGCGCCACCGTGGGGTTGGGCGTGGCGAGCGCGGAGAGGAAGTAGGCGATCTCGCCGATGTCGTTTTTGGTGGGGGCGGCCTTCATCATGATCTCGGCGTCGAAGCCCGAGCCGGCGATGATGATAAAGCCGTGGCGCTTCTCGTTGCCGTTCTCGTCGAGCCAAAAGAGCTCGCCCATGTCCACTTTGACCGTGCGACCGGCGCGGCAGGCCTTGGCAAGTGCCGCTGCCTCGGGGGCATTACCGATGTTATTGAAGAACAGGCAGGCCGTACCGGAGGGGAAGACGAGCGTGGGGACGCCGCATCCGCGCATTTGGTCGAGCACGTTGGAGACGGTGCCGTCGCCGCCCGAAATCACCACGCGATCAAACTCGCGCACGTCCGCCACGGCGTCCTCGGGTTCCATGCCATCGCCGATAAAACGCATCACGACCTCGTCGCCGCCCTGCGCGAGGGCGTGCGTGAACGCGTAGATTTCATCTGAGCTGGGGCCCGATGCCGGGTTGTGGATGATAAGGCAGCGCATACTTACGTTCCCGTTCTGTGACTAACCGAGTATAGTTGTAAGGCAATGCCGATATCCTACCCGTGTTTTTCGGGCCTAACCTTATTCGATGGGTTGATATGTACATTTCCACACATCAGGCTCTACTCGACTTTTGCCAGCGCGCCCGTGAGTTCGACGCGATTGCCGTCGATACCGAGTTTTTGCGCGAGCGCACGTTCCATCCGCGTCTGTGCCTGGTCCAGATTGCCACCCCTGCCGAGAGCGTAGCGGTCGATCCCCTGGTAATCGACGACCTTTCGCCGCTGGCCGAGCTTATGGCCGATGAGAGCGTGACCAAGGTCTTCCACGCTTGCTCGCAGGATATGGAGGTCATGCTTCATACCGTGGGCGCGCTGCCGCGTCCGATTTTTGACACGCAGGTCGCCGCCGCCTTTTTGGGCGAGCGCCAGCAGATTTCCTACGGTGCGCTCGTGCAGACGTTCTGCGGCGTTTCGTTGCCTAAGACCGAGTCGCTGACCGACTGGTCGCGCCGCCCGCTGACCGATAAGCAGATTGAGTACGCGATCGATGACGTCAAGTATCTGATCGTTGCCTATACCGAGATGATGAGCCGCCTGCGCGAGCTGGGCCGTGTGGATTGGGTGCTCGATGAGCTGCGCCCGCTGGCAGACGAGTCGCACTACCGCGCCGACCGCCATGAGGCATTCCGCAAGGTCAAGCGCATCAACTCGTGCAGCCGCCATCAGCTGGGCATTGCGCGCGAGCTCGCCGCCTGGCGCGAGGACCGCGCCGAGCGCCGCAACATCCCGCGCAAGTGGGTCATGTCCGACGATACGCTGCTGGCGCTCGTCAAGCGCAATCCCGTTCGCGTTGAGGAGTTCCGTAGCATCCGCGGTACCGATCAGCTGGGGGAGCGCGACGTGGACGGCGCGCTCATGGCCATCAAGCGCGGCGCAAGCTGCCCGCACGATCGCCTGCCGCTCATGGTGCGCGGGCATCGCCAGATTTCGCCGGAGCTTGAGAGCGTGACGGACCTGATGTATGCGCTTATTCGCTTGGTTGCCGAGCGCTCGGGGGTGGCGACCTCGGTCATTGCCTCGCGCGATGACCTGGCCGATTACATCGAGCATCCTGAGCAAAGCCCCCTGCGCGAAGGCTGGCGTTTTGAGCTTGTGGGTTCGCGCCTGGACGATCTGCTTTCCGGCAATATGGGGCTCACCGTGAAGGACGGAAAGATTGAGTTGTTATAGGTATATAGTTACGCGGTTTTACCAAACCGCGTAACAGCTCGACGCTGCAAACGGCCGAGAGCGAGCAATCTGACGTTCAATCGTCG
>DXZU01000043.1 GCA_019419525.1 Collinsella sp. | reverse complement strand
AAGGGCGGAGGCGGGGCATTCCCCGCCTCTTACACCACATCTCTGCGCGCTACCAAAAGTGCATCGATTTTCGTTCTTCAGAGTCGCGATCGGGCTCCAAACAAGGCGATTTTGCTGCTCTGGACCGGAAAATCGATGCTGCTAATTTGGTGACAGTACTCATATTTGGCCCTTTTTGACCACTGCCCCTTGGTCCAGGACAAAACGGGCTGCCCGAATCATGGGGCGGGTCCATTTTCGGCTGTCCTCAGCTTGCCAGTTCGAAAATGGACCTGCCGCATGATTGAATCTTTATTTCAACTTTACATCTAGGTTTACAGCTGTCTTGTCAGCTGTAAACCTAGGTGTCATACTAAAGCCCCAAGATTCGCCAAAAGAGAGGGGCCTTGATGGCACAGAGCGCGAACATGGATGCGTCGGAGCTTGCACGCGATATCGCGGCCGGCCTAGCATCGGCAACGACGGCAACGGAGCGCGCGGCACTGGTGCCCGCAGAGCTCGTCGAGGCCATTCAGCAACTTAAAACCCAACGCGACGCGGTGATCCTGGCGCACTATTACGTGGCGCCCGAGGTTCAGGCTGTGGCCGATTACGTCGGCGACAGCTTCTACCTGGCAAAGCTTGCCAAGAGCCTGCCGCAGCAGACCATCGTGCTGTGCGGCGTGGAGTTTATGGGCGAGAGCGCCAAGCTGCTCAATCCCACCAAGACCGTGCTGCTGCCCGAGCCGGGCGCGGACTGTCCCATGGCGCACATGGTCAAGCGCGAGACGGTCGATGCGGCGCGCGCCGAGTACGGCGACGACCTGGCCGTGGTCTGCTACGTCAACTCCACGGTCGAGATCAAGAGCTGGAGTGACGTGTGCGTTACCAGCTCAAACGCCGTCAAGATCGTCTCCGAGCTGCCGCAGCAGCACATCTTGTTCATTCCCGACCAGAACCTGGGCCGCTTCGTAGCCGAGCAGGTGCCCCAAAAGCACGTCATCCTCAACAACGGCTACTGCCCGCGCCATCACATCATCACCGTCGAGCAGATCGTTGACGCGACGGAGGCCCACCCCGACGCGCTCGTGCTGGCGCATCCTGAGTGCAAGGCTGACGTCCTGGCTGAGGCCGACTACATCGGCTCCACCGCCGGCATCATCAAGTATGCCGAGGAGTCCGACGCGAGCGAGTTCATTATCGTGACGGTCCGCGGTGTGCTCTACGAGCTCGAGCGCCGCTGCCAGGGCACCGGCAAGAAGTTCTACTTCCCCGCGGTGCAGCCCACCTGCGTCAACATGGATCTCATCACGCTCGAAAAGCTCGTGCGCTGCCTGGAGACGGGTGAGGGCGAGGTGCAGATCGGCGTGTCGGACGAGGCTGCCGACCAGGCCAAACTTACGCTCGACCGCATGCTCGAGTACGCAGCACGCTAGAACAATGTGGCATGAGGGACGGTTTCTTATGTCACATTCAAGGGAGAGGATTCCTGTGGAAACCAAGCAATACCCCGATATGGAGTGCGACGTCGTCATTGCCGGCTGCGGCGTAGCGGGCCTGTACGCGGCGCTCAACCTGCCGACGAGCACGCGCGTGATCATGCTCTCCAAGGGCGCGGTCGACGAGTGCGATTCGATGCTCGCGCAGGGCGGCATCTGCGTGCTGCCCGAGGGCTCGGACTACGATGCCTTCTTTGAGGACACCATGCACGCCGGCCATTACGAGAACCGCCGCGAGAGCGTCGACATCATGATCCGCTCGAGCCGCTCGGTCATCAACGACCTGCTAGCGATGGGCGTGGATTTTGAGCGCAAGGCCGATGGCGGCCTCGACTTTACCCGCGAGGGCGCGCACAGCCGTCCGCGCATTGCCTTCCATGCCGACATTACGGGCAAGGAGATTACGACCAAGCTGCTTCAGGCCGTCCGCAAGCTGGATAACGTGCAGATTCTCGAACACGTTGCCATGACCGACATCCTGACGGCAGAGCGCGATGGGGCCACGGTGTGCACTGGTGTCGTCGCTGTTGCCGTGGACGAGGACGATTCAGCTCGCCCCGCCGACGAGCTGGCAAATGCCGCTGAGGGCGTGCATGTCGGTAAGCCGTTTAAGATCCATGCCCGCCATACGCTGTGGGCGACGGGCGGCATCGGTGGCGTATACGACCATTCGACCAACTACCCGCAGCTCACGGGCGACGCCTGCTACATCGCGCAGGAGCACGGCATTAAGATGGAGCACCTGGACTACGTGCAGATCCATCCCACGGGCCTGTTCTCGCCGCAGCCAGGCCGTACGTTCCTGATCAGCGAGAGCTGCCGCGGTGAGGGCGCGATTCTGCTCAATGCCGCCGGCGAGCGTTTTACCGACGAGTTGCAGCCGCGCGACGTTGTCGCTGCCGCCATCCGCGAGCAGATGAAGCAGGACGGCACCGAGCACGAGTGGCTGAGCTTTGCCCCCGTCGAGCGCGACGTGGTGACTGGGCACTTTGCCAACATTCGCGCGCGCTGCCTTGAGGACGGTCGCGACATCTTGGACGAGCCCATCCCCGTTACGCCCACGCAGCACTACTTTATGGGCGGCGTATGGGTCGATAAGGACGGCCGCACTTCGATGCCCGAGCTCTACGCTGCGGGCGAGACGGCTTGCAACGGCGTTCACGGCAAGAATCGCCTTGCATCAAATAGTCTGCTCGAGGCGCTGGTCTGGGGTCGTCGCGCCGCGTGGTACATGCGCACCGGCGAGTCGCTGGCCGTGGAGCAGGCGGGCGAGCCCGCGCTCGATGGACGCCATCGCGCCCTGAGTTCCGATACCCTTGCAATCGATGATTTGGCCCGTGCCGCCGGCACGCAGGCCGCAGAGGAGTAGACCATGAATCCCATTACCATGAAGCTCGTCGTCGATGATCTGATTTTACAGGCTCTGCGCGAGGACATTACGTTTGAGGACGTGAGCACGGCGAGCGTGTGCCCCACGGCGCGTCCCGCCACGGTGGAGCTTATCGCCAAGGCCGACGGCATCATCGCCGGCTTGGATGTGTTTGCCCGTACCTTTGAGCTGCTGGATTCGCAGAGCTCGGTGCTGCTCGACGTTGCCGATGGCGAGGAGGTGCACGCCGGCGACCATGTGGGTCAGGTGCGGGGCGATGCGCGCGTGCTGCTTTCGGGTGAGCGCGTGGCGCTCAACTACCTGCAGCGCATGAGCGGCATCGCTACCTACACGCACAGCATGGCCGCGGCGCTCGAGGGAACCAAGACCGTGCTCGTCGACACGCGCAAGACCACGCCGGGCATGCGCGTCTTCGAGAAGGCAGCAGTCGAGATCGGCGGCGGCAGCAACCACCGTTACAACCTGTCGACGGCCGTCATGCTCAAGGACAACCACATCGACGCCGCCGGCGGCGTGATGCGTGCGATCGAGATGGCGCGCGCCCATGCATCGTTTACCACGACGGTCGAGATCGAGTGCGAGAACCTGGACATGGTGCGCGAGGCCGTGGAAGCCGGCGCCGACATCATCATGTTCGACAACATGACCCACGACGACATGGCTGCCGCGATTGAGCTTATCGATGGCCGCGCCAAGACCGAGTGCTCGGGCAACGTGGACGCCAGCAACATTCGCGCCCTGGCCGATCTGGGTGTCGACTATATTAGCTCGGGCGCCCTGACGCACTCTGCGCCGATCCTCGACCTCTCGCTTAAGCACCTGCGTCTGCTGGACGGTAAATAATGAACGCCCGCGAGCGTCGCCGTGCCATCATGGGCGTGCTCGAAGGAGCCAAGGAGCCCGTTTCGGGCAGCGCACTTGCCCGCGAGGTTGGCGTGAGCCGTCAGGTCGTGGTTCAGGATATTGCCCTGTTGCGTGCCGATGGGCACGATATCGTGGCGACCAACCGCGGCTACGTGCTGCAGGAAGCCGCGAGTAGCCCCGCCGTGCCCACGCGTCTTGTTAAGGTGCGCCACGGCGTGGAGCAGGCGGGCGACGAGCTTACGAGTATCGTCGACGCGGGTGGCGCCGTGCTCAACGTGATCGTCAACCATCGTGTGTACGGCAAGATCACGGCCGACCTGGACATCCGCAATCGTCGCGATGTTGAGCGCTACCTGCACGATATCGAGAGCGGCAAGAGCTTTCCACTACTAACGGTGACGAGCGGCTACCACTTCCATCGCATCGCGGCGGAGGACGAGCAGACCCTCGACGAGATCGAGGCCATACTCAAGGAGAAGGGCTACCTTGCCGATTTAATGCCTTACGAGGACGATCTATCGTAGCCGATGCTGCAAACGTCCCTAAGCGGCAATCTGACGTTCAATCGTCGGTCGCGTACCAAAGTACGCTTCCCTCCTCTTTCACGTCACCTTGCTCGCTTAGGGGCGTTTTCGCTGACGTGAGCTCAACCTGCGACGGTGCCAAATTAGTTATCCGCACAAAAAAGGAGGCCTCCGCGGCGATGCGGAGGCCTCCTTTTTGTGCACGGTGTACTTGTGAGTGTGCAAGCGGGGGAGTTGTTACTCCTCGACGATCTCGGTGATCGCGCCGGCGGGGCAAGCGTCCTGGCAAGCGCCACAGGCGACGCAGGAGTCCTCGTCAGCGACGGTAGCGACGTCCTGGAGCTCCAGAACGCCAGCGGGGCAGGAGTCGACGCAAACGCCACAAGCGATGCACTCGTCGGCATCAATTACGGGATGAGCCATGGTAGTTTCCTCTCTGTTGACCGACGCTACAGGCGATGCGCGCCGGTTTGATTCGGGCAAAAACATACCACGGGAGCGACCGTTTGCAATACCCTCTGGCCGGCATCTTCATACCGTTCGCCGAGTATGCCAAGGTTTACTAAAAAACGCGCAGGTGGGGCCGTTGAGCTGCGCAAATGTTAGCTATAGGTGACTTGAAATATAGGGCGATTGAGCGTGCTTGCGGAAACCGCATCCCATTATTTGGCCGAAAAACGGGTCGAACTTTCCCCAGGGAAGCCCGGGGCCGCCATGTGCGCTCCCAAGCCCAAACCTCAGCCATCTCTACATAGATCTCAATAAATCTGCCGAGAACTCAAACAGTGCATCTACCTGCGCATTTGAGAACCTAAACTCTCAGAGATAAGAAATCTTATATGAATTGACTTAGATTTTGTATATTCCGGCCCATAAGGGGATACACTACATCCTGAAAGACAAGCCGAAGCGTCACACGACAGACCGTCGAGGCGGCGCGAACGCAAAAGAGAGAGGGAATTTCTAATGAGTAAGATTCTTGGTATCGACCTTGGTACTACTAACTCCGCTATGGCCGTCCTCGAGGGCGGTTCTCCGACCATTATCGTGAACGCCGAGGGCGACCGTACCACCCCGTCTGTCGTGGGCTTCCGTGCTGACGGCGACCGCGTCGTGGGTAAGGCCGCTAAGAACCAGGCTGTCACCAACCCCAAGAACACCGTGTTCTCCATCAAGCGCTTCATGGGCCGCAAGTACTCCGAGTGCACCTCCGAGATCAAGACCGTGCCGTATGAGGTCAAGGAGGGCCAGGGTGGCCGTGCCGTCGTCGATATCGAGGGCAAGGATTATACCGCCGAGCAGGTGAGCGCCATGACGCTCGCAAAGATGAAGGCCGACGCCGAGAAGTATCTGGGCGAGACCGTCACCGACGCCGTCATCACCGTCCCGGCCTACTTCAACGACGCCCAGCGTCAGGCCACCAAGGACGCCGG
>DXZU01000042.1 GCA_019419525.1 Collinsella sp. | reverse complement strand
ATGGACGGCCGGTCTGGGTTGAGCCCCGTAATCCGGCATGGTTTTGAAATGGCACTAATTCACTAACAGGCAAATATGCTTGTTCAAATGCCTTGTCGCAGCTAATTTCCGATTTCTAACCAGTTGCACAAAACATTTGCTCGCAGTCGCGTCTCGGCGGACTTCATTGCTTCAGTTTTGGCTTTATAGCGAATCCCTAAACGGTCGCAGACGCTTCTGGCTATGGTGTCTAGCTGCTTTGAATCGTTGAGCATATCGTGAGTCACCAAGAATACATCGAATCCCATGCTCTGCAACGCAGTCATGCGCTCCGCATCGTGGTCAAGTATTGCACCCGAGCCATGAATGACTTCACCTTGGATTTCGATAATTGCACCTTTCATAAGAATCGGATTTACGATCACGATATCGCCGTAGCAGACCTTTTGACCTGCAATGCTTTGCGCCGATATGGAAAGTGGGGTCAAGTCGTTGGCATAAACGTTCGTGAAGCCCGCGCCGCCAAGACGCCGCGGACGGTTTAGAAGCAAGATTCCTGCAACCTCGAGCGGAGACGCGGCAATGCCGATAACCTGCTGAGCGGCATCATAGAACTGCTTTCCCCACATTTGGCTTTTAACCTTGTCGGCGAATTGATGTAAGTCGCTCAATTCGATGAGCGGCTTTCTCATCCAGAGAGAAGTTCCTTTAAGCTTCGTAACCTTTCTACTATCCTCATGAATGTTCGTCTGCCCTTCGTTTTCCGAGGCCTTTACGGTTACACGGGCATAAACGCGTTTCCAAGGAGCCTCGTCTTCACCTTCATCAAGTTCGGATAGATCTTGCGTACTGGACTGCTGAATCTCTTTTGCCGCCATTTTTAATTGCATTTCGGCTGCGCGAGTCGGCTCGAAAACAGAAAACCAACCGCAAAGTTCGTACATAGCCAGCACAAGATCCATCTGGGACACAAAGCGTGCCATAGTAAATAACGTGTTAAGCGGATTGGTGACACTAAAGCCTAAATGAGTGTCGATTGTTGTGCCGGCATCCGATGCCCCTTCCCAGCGAATAGAGGAGCGCAATCCCGAGTGGTGATTACAACAACCTGGCGAAGCAACAGCGATAATTGGGGTCTTGAGGACGTCGGTTACGAAGGGGGCTTGGGATAGAGCTCGCCAGCCGTCTTCGGAGTTGGGCAGGCGCGGGTAGAGATCACGCACCTGCGGCGGGCAACGCCAGTAGCGGAATGCTGTGTTTGCGCAGACGATTTCGTCCATTTGCGCCTCCCCTGGTTTCGGCTGCGGGCCGTGCGGATTTCGGGCAAGGTCGATTATCTACTGGGTCATCATGCGGGTAAGTACCGGAAGCTGACCAAACGCTGACCAATAGCTTGACGAGTTCTGCCATAAATCCCTCGTGTGATAGAAATCCGCTGGAAGGAGCTCTGGGCGTGTGGTCCCTGTCTTCACATTTGCGCATGAATCACATGGCGAATTCAATGAAAATACGCAAGCGTTTTATACAAAACATGCAATGGCGTCGGTAAAAAGGGCGCGATAAAAAATGACGCCTTAGACGACTACGATTCGATTTTGGTGTCAGTTTTGGTGTCACACTTGGTGTCAAAAATAAAAAGGCCAGAGGTTCAATACCTCTGACCTGCGCTTTTGATGGTGGGCGATACAAGATTCGAACTTGTGACCCCATCCGTGTGAAGGATATGCTCTACCCCTGAGCCAATCGCCCGTCGCCTTTCGGCAAAAGAGATACTAACATAGCCGCGCGTGGTTTACCAAGAACTTTTTGCCCTCGATTTTAAATTCGTGGGTGCCAGTCAAGCAAAAGTGACAAAAGCAATCGGCAAACCCGCAGCTAAACCAGCATTTATCGCTTAATCCACGAAGTCTCGGGGCGGCAAATGAGCCGCGCATTGTTGTAGGCCATGTCGAGTGTGAGGCAGGTACGCGCGGCGTAAAAGCCGTCCTCGCGCTGAATGGTCAGCGCCAACTCGGGCTTGTCGCCGGTCAGACATAGCGGCAGCAGCAGCTGAATCCGGCCGCCATAGAACTGCGGCACCGCGAGCGTGTAGTTGGCAGCGGCGCGGCGGGCGGCCTCGACGACGGCTCCCTCAAAGGCGCGGCGCAGCAACAGCGAGTTGTCCTCCCCCATAAGGCTGGCAGGAATGCGCGTGAGGTTCTCCTCGTCGCCCAGAATGTGGTCGATGTTGGAGCGGATGGGCAGGCGGTAGTCAAAGACCAGCTCGGAAGGGTCCTCGGCAAAGCGCACGCGGCACGGCAGGTACTCAAACGAGACCAGCATGGGGTCGCTTTCCTTAAAAAAGCCCTTCAAAAACCAGCGCTGGCGCGCGTCGGGCTTGGTGTTGGGCTCAAACAGGCCGTAAATGGTCTCGTAGCGGCGCGTGTACAGGCCGGTGTTGAACAGGCAGCGGTCGCCGTCGAACACTAGCGGCAGGTTGGACGGGGCGGTCTGGTCCACGTCGCGCTCGGTCAAAAACACCGCGCGGCTAAACGAAAACGACAGGTAGTTTTTGAGGATGCGGTTGCCGGGACCCCAGTCCTCGGGATCGGCGAGGTCGACCAGGCGGTCGTAACAGGGCTCGGGGCAAAAGGCAAACTCGTAAACATTGCTGCACAGTGTGCTGGGGATTTCCATGTGGTGTCCAATCCATTCAATAGCTGGCGTGCGGATGCTTAGATTCTATACGTGCGACGGGTCGCCCATGCCCGCAATGCAACCGCGGCGCAGCTCTTCGGCGAGCCCGCTGATCGTACGGTTTCCGGATACGAGGTCCTGGATCCAGGTGTACTACTGGTTGTCTTTGGGCTCGGGGCTGTCGGACAGCACGGCCGGAGTGCCTGCGAACCTTAAGACGGACAACGCAAAGACAAGGCTGGTGCGTTTGTTACCGTCCTCAAAGATGTGATCCTTGACCATGTGCTCTGCCACGTAGGTGACCTGGTCAAAGATGTCTGCGAAGCGATTGGCCGGCGATTGGCCGAATAACGTACAGAATGCACCCGCGAGCACGGACTCGACGCATCCAAGCTCAGGCGCGGCCCGGTCACCTGTGGCGTCGGTCGAATAGCAGCGCCCGGCCGTCATCAGCGTGCTGTGTAGGCGCATCACAGCCGCGGCAATAGCTTCGAGCGAACCGGCATCATCAAGCACGAGCGGCGCGAACGGATGAGCGCTCCGCTGCATAGCCGCCATCATGAGTTCTCCAAGAGCCTGAGCGCGTTGGGCATTTCCGCAATAGTTGACCGAATGGCTTCATCGATCAAGGCGATGTTGTCAAGATCATCGTGTAAAGTGCGGAGTGCTTTCGGCGCGATAGGGTCGGTTGCGTCTGCTTTACAGTTGTCAAAAGTCATGCTTTCAGGATAATTGCCGCAACAACTATCAGGGCATGTCGTTGCATTTATTGTTTTCATCACGCCGTCCTCCTGCAAGCTAAATCCGAGCGTTTAACCCGGGCATTTCGACCATGCAACCTAAATTGATATTCTTGAGGCAATCAATCATCGCTGTCCAAACGTCTAGATGCCAGGTCGAATACCTTGCCCCTGTCCCTTGCACCTATTGCGATGATTTGAACTACTTCGACGTGCCCATCACGGATGCGATAAATTACGCGAATGCCATCAGTGCGAAACTTAAGTTCGCTACAACCTGCAAGAAGACCCGAAAGTGGCTTGCCAATTTCATCGGCTCGAAGTGCAAGACGCGCAATACCTTTGTCCACCATAGCGCGAACCGAGCCATCGAGTGACAGATACTCTTTCTCGGCAGTCTTATCGTAAAACTCAACCTTAAACCTAGCCAAGTTCACTCGAACAGCTCCTCGTCGGAAATGGGATCGGTCGTCTCGGCTTCTAGCATGGCCTCGAACCTCTCACGTCCCACGGTATCGGAGAACGGGATGCCCTTGCGATTCGAATCAGCGTCGCCCTGCACGAGCCTTGCAGCGGCTATGGCGTGCAGGCGCTCCTCTCGGAGCTGTTCGAGTTCAACCGCCATCGCTTCGAACTCGTCGAAGCCGACGATAACAGTATCGATGCCATCGTTCCTGTCTGAGACAAATTGCGGCTTCCTTCGAGCGCGACGTCTCGCTTCGCCAAAATTTTTGCTTGCCTGCGTCGAAGTCAGCACCTGTTCGCGTCCAAAAACGAGTTTCTTGTCTATCACGGCAACCATAGCAACCTCCTTTATAATCTGTCTCTAATACGTATTATAGTCCCTCTTAAATACGTACTCAAAGGAAAGTTAAACAGCAATATTCCTAGTATTGATTTTTTTTGAAGAATAGGGTTTCGAGTCGTACTCCAGGGCGATCGGTTGCCAGACGAGGTCTCCGATAGTACAGTCCAGGGTGTTTGCGAGCGCTAATGCCGAGGAGACTGAGGCACGGCGTAGGTCGAGCTGGTTCTGCTCGTAGAGTTGTATGGCGCGAAGTTTAACCCCCGATTGGGCGGCGAGCTGTTTTTGCGTTAGGCCGGCCGCCTTTCGTGCCGCTTTGAGGCCCTTTTTGTCTGCCTGGTCGTTGTTCCATTTTTCGATGACAATCTGGGCGAATTTGTCTTCGGAGGCCTCGTGAAGCGGATGGTACGAGCCGATGATCCAATCGAGCGGGGCGACTTCAAGAAGGTCGCTAAAACACAAGCTGCACATCCATTGCGAATAGGCCAAAACCCAGCCCGCCCAATACTGAGGCGAACGGTCGAACGGATAGGTCTCCCTGCATTCGACGGGGCTTAGTCCCGCATGGGCGATAATATCGCGCGCGAGTTCATCACCCGACATGCCGCAAACGACGCGAGGCATACCGCGCTCAAACTGTTTCATCTCAAGAGCGTTCGACAGGATCGCCGTCAACTCGGCTGGAGTCATCCCTTGGTCGCAGAGGGCGAAATCGACTGCCTCGCCCAGCGTTCTCACGGCATCCTCGAGATACATCTCACTGTAGGCGTGGGTCATTTTCTGTCATCCCCTCTCGAACGATATCGACGATACGAATTCCCTCAAAAGGGTTTTCGGTAAGCAATTCCCGATACTGCGTCCTTGCCGCTACATCTCGCTCCTTGGCCAATGGAACATACAGAGCTTGTGGCGCACGTTCAAATCCAGCAAAACGAATGCTCTTAAACGCACGCTCGCTTTTGAGCATAATCTGCTCTCCCAGGTTGCCGAGCCTCATAGATTGACCAAGCTGATCAACGGTAATCGTATTGTTTACAAACGCCCTGGCATAACTGAAGTACGAGTCATCCGCGCGCCATCCCCTTATCACGTCGCAAGCGCTCGTGTCAGGTAGAAAATGATCGTGGAGATATTCGCACGCCCCCACGGCAATAGCGGTGTCCTTGCGAAAAGAACGATGCTCTACAAGCAACGCTATCCAATGCAAAACTGAATATTGCGGCGATAGCAGGTCGAGTACCTTGAAATCGGCCATATCGAGTTCATAGCGATTCGCAAAGCCATCGACATCACGCGAGCATGCCCATTCCCTTGCAAGGTCGAGGCTCTCTGTGCAATAGAATCCCTGTCCATAGTCGTTATGGACTTTTCCCTGGCCAAGCTGGGGAGTCTCAATGATCTTCTGAGAACCATGCCACAGTTCCACGTGAGTCTCCTAACAGGTATCGCCCTAGCGATAGTATAGCACACTATCGCTAGGGCGATACCAATATTCAAAGAGCAAGAGGGTTCATGGAACCGAGTTTGAGTTCAATACTGGCTTCTAAGACTCGCCAAGTCCGGAAGTATGCACAGGACATCTTTAAATGTAACTAAATCGTTTGCCTTGTAACATTTTTAATGTTACATTCCAAATAAAATGTTACAAAAGGAGGCGAAACATGCGGGAATTCGTTGAGAAAATGCTACATTCGAGGGTCGAGCGTGAGCCCATTGACGTCTCGGGGCTTCCCCTGTATCTGAGGGGGTTGTACTCCCTTGAGCGGTGGACCGCCTTCGGCGTGCCGTTCGTGATGGCTTCCCCCATCGAGAGCGCGACGGTGAAAACCATGACGAAACACCGCAACACGCTGGAGACAGCTCTGGGGATTCCCGTGGCTTTTGCTCTCGAGAGCGCCACGGGCTACAGGGTCGAGCGAATGCTTGAGGCCGGCCTCGCCTTCGTAACTACAGACAAGCAGGTGTACCTGCCGTTCCTGGGAGTCGCTCTGAATGGCGGCAAGGGCCATGCGGGCGACCGTAAGCAGGTGAGCGTCGAGACGCTCTCGCCCCAGGCGCAGCGTCTCGCCATCATGGCGCTCTACGGTGAACTCGAAGGAGCCAACGTAACTCAGGCAGCGAACGTTCTCGCCGTAGCAAAGATGACCGTCTCGCGCGCGTTCGATGAACTCGCTGCTGTCGACCCCTCGATCATCGTGTCCGAAGGGCGCCGACGGGTCCTACGCCCCGACCGGAATAAGATGGCGCTGTGGCGGCGGCTGGAACCATACATGGCAAGTCCGGTCGCAAGGGAGCATCGCCTGACCCGCGTACCCGATGTGGGCCTTCCACCAGGAGGAGTTTCGGCGCTGAGTGAGATCTCGATGCTGCAGGACGACCCCTGGCCAACTTTCACCGCGACCAAAGCGCAAGAGCGCGTCCTAGGGCTGGCGACCGGTGCACGTAACGCTGGATTCGACGAACCAGAGGAGCCCGCATGCGTAGTGCAGGTACTGCGCTACGAGCCCGAGCCAGCGCCCGGGTGTGTTGTCGACCCGCTTTCCGCCATCCTGTCCCTTCCCGACGATGTGAGGGACGACCCGCGCGTCGCGGGCGAGATCGAGTACGTCTTGAATCGAGTGCTTGGGGTTGATTATGAAGGGAATCGATAAGTTCAGGGAACGCTTCGCGGGCCGCGAGGGCGAATATGTCCTAATCGGTGGCGGAGCCTGCGACCTGCTGTTCGGCGAGGTCGGGCAAGATTTCAGGGCAACGAAAGATCTCGATCTAGTCCTACTGGTGGAGGCGCTGACGCCTGAGTTCGGCCGCGTCTTCTGGGACTTTGTCCGGGAAGGCGGGTACGAGAACAGACAAAAGAGTAGCGGGAAGCCGCAGTTCTACCGGTTCTCTAAGCCGAAGGACCCGGCCTTCCCCGCCATGCTGGAGTTATTTGCACGCACCGACATCAACCTGCGCGACGGAGATTCCGGCCTTATGCCGATACACATCGGCGAGGAGGTTTCTAGTCTTTCTGCGATTCTGCTGGACGAGGAGTACTACAAATTGCTCGTGGAGAACAGAGTATCGGCGGGCGGCGTCGCTGTCCTGTCGGTCGAGGGACTAATCCCCTTCAAAGCAAAGGCGTGGCTCGACCTGTCTGCCAAGCGTGCAGATGGAAAGGCAGTCGATGAGAAGAGCGTGAAGAAGCACCGTAACGACGTCTGCCGCCTCGCCACCTTGCTCGCGGGCAACGAGCGCCCCGCCATGAGCGAGGGTGTTCTTGCTGACATGAGGCGCTTCATTGAGGCCTACGAATCGGACCCCGTCGATCCCAAAACAATCAGGATCAAGGGTGTTGGGGCACAACAGGTCGTTGAGGTGCTGAGGGACGTTTACTTGCGATAACACGTACACATGACGCGCCTTCAACCAGAGGGATTGAAGGCGCCTTCTCCGCGAGCATTGTTTTGATTGCGTTGGTCGTGCTCTGCGACCAAGATCTTCTCGGTAGGCTTTCTTTTGATTCCGTTGGTCGCGCCTTACGACCAAATACTGGGACAACCATATAAATAACTGGAAAACGATGCAAGACGAGTCAAGAAGCCCTGCAATCGCGCTCGTTAACCCAAGGTGGCGAGCCGTTCTATCTAACCCAAATACAGCAAGCAAAAGGAAGGCTTGTAGCTAGCGGGATAGTTCCGATGTCCGCAGACGTACAAAAATGGCGAGGTACGTACCTCGCCAGTCTGACACTTCCGTGACAATTGCCTCTTCGGTGGTTGAATTCTCTCACATTTCAGGGACTTTTAGAGCTGCATCGATAAGATCGGCGCCGTTGTCGAAGCGACCCTTGATTCTCATTTTCATTGCAACAGCCTCAGGACTCAGCGCAACGCGTTGCGC
>DXZU01000041.1 GCA_019419525.1 Collinsella sp. | reverse complement strand
AAGGGCGGAGGCGGGGCATTCCCCGCCTCTTACACCACATCTCTGCGCGCTACCCACAGGGGTTGCCAGCGCCGCGGTTTCGCCCTTTCTGCGCCGAAGCGATACACTGTTATCGTTTGATTTCTTCGCTCAAGGAGGATGCGCATGCCGTGCACAACGATTTTGGTTGGTAAGAACGCGAGCTACGACGGGTCGACGTTGGTTGCCCGCAACGAGGACTCGTCCAACGGGGTGTTTGAGCCCAAGCGTATGCGCGTGGTGCATCCCGACGAGCAGCCGCGCGTCTACACGAGCGTCCTGAGTCACCTGACCGTTGAACTGCCCGATAACCCCATGCGCTACACGAGCGTCCCCGATGTTGTCCCGGGCCACGGTATCTGGGCCGAGGCCGGTTTCAACGAGCTCAATGTGGGCATGTCCGCAACCGAGACGCTCACCACCAACGAGCGCGTCCGCGGTGCCGACCCGCTTGTGGACTACGTGCCCGCCAAGGGCAACGAGGGTGAGGACGGCTATGTGCCGGCGCAGCCTGGTGGCCTGGGTGAGGAGGATATGGTGACCCTGGTCCTGCCCTACGCCAAGTCCGCCCGCGACGGCGTTCGTATCCTGGGCGACCTGCTCGAGCGCTACGGCACCTACGAGAACAACGGCATCGCCTTTAGCGACGTGGACGAGATCTGGTGGCTCGAGACCATCGGCGGCCACCACTGGATCGCCAAGCGCGTGCCCGACGACGCCTATGTGACCATGCCCAACCAACTGGGTATCGACAGCTTTGACCTGGATGACGCTGAGGGCGCCCAGGCCGACCACATGTGCTCCGCCGACCTGCGCGCCTGGATGGCCGAGTGGCATCTGGACCTGACGCTTGGCGTCGATGGCGACGGCCCGGCCGTGGTCTTTAACCCGCGCGAGGCCTTTGGCTCGCACAGCGACAGCGACCATGTCTACAACACGCCGCGCGCCTGGTACATGCAGCGCTGCCTCAACCCCAGTGACGTGTGGGATGGCCCCGAGGCCGACTACACGCCCGAGAGCGACGATATTCCCTGGAGCCGCGTGCCCGAGCGCAAGGTGACCATCGAGGACATCAAGTACGTGCTTTCGAGCCACTACCAGGGCACGGAGTACGACTGCTACGGCAGCAAGGGTACGCCCGCCACACGCGGCGCCTATCGTCCCATCGGGATCAACCGCAACAGCCAACTCGCCGTACTGCAGCTGCGTCCCTATGCGCAGCCGGCCTACCGCGCCGTGCAGTGGATGGCCTTTGGCTCCAACTCGTTTAACGCGCTGGTTCCGCTGTACGCCAACGTCGAGACCATGCCCGAGTACTATGCCGACACGCAGGCTCGCGTAACGTCCGAAAACTTCTACTGGGCCAACCGCCTGATCGGCGCCCTGGCCGACGTCCGTTTCCATGAGTGCGGTCGCGCCGTGGAGGACTACCAGGAGAAGGTCGGCGGCATGGGCCACAAGCAGATTCACGACGTTGACGCTGTCGTAGCCACGCTGCCCGAGGCCGAAGTGCCCGCCGAGCTCGCCCGCGCCAACGAGGCCTTTGCCGAGCTCATGCGCGTGGAGACCGATGCCCTGTTGGGCAAGGTGCTCTACACCACGAGCTGCGCCATGAAGAACTCTTTCGCGATGAACGACAACATTAGGTAAAAGCCGTATTGCAGCGAACGAGCGGGGCAAACGCCGTCAAAGGCTTTGCCCCGCTCGATTTCTATCTTGGCGGTAAAACGATTTTGTGTCGTTCACTCAATCTTGGGTACAAGAAGGCCAATGCAGTTGTTCATGATTGGAGCCAACCATGGTTATGAAACTCGATCAGCTTGTTAACGGCGCCATTAACGTGGGCTTCGGTGCCGCCGCCGTTGCCGTCGAGGGCGGCAAGAAGGTCCTCGACGACCTCGGTACCAAGGGCGAGCAGGTCCGCAAGGATGCCGGCACCCCCGATATCGCCCGCAGCGTGTCCGATATGTTCGAGCAGGCGGGTGGCACCATCTCCGACCTGACCGAGCGCCTGGGCATGCAGGGCGAGACTGCGGCCCAGCGCGTGCTCGATGAGCTCATCCTGGCTCGCGTCCGCGTTATGACCGCCCCCGAGCGCACGGCCTTCCTGGCTCATGTGCGCGATATCGTCGATTCGGTCGAGGACAACGTGACCTCGGTGCCCGTCGAGTCCGTTGAGCCCGACGATGCAGGGGACACCGAAGAGGCCGAGTAGCAGCGCAGATGGCAGATTCCACTACCGATTACAACAATCTAGATCCCTTGGGTGACGAGGCGGCGGTTGTCGATGAGGTCGATGCCGCCGTCTCGGGCGCTCGCAAGAAGCCGCGCGCTGTCGATATGGTGCCAGAGGAGCCCGACGCGATGGCGCCGGACGAGGAATACCAGCTCACGCCGGCGGGTCGTCGCGAACGCATCGGGCAGATTGTTCGCCTGGTCAAAAAGTACCGTGTGTGGGATAACCTCACGCCGGTTCGTTTGCGCCGCCTGCTCGAGGAACTCGGCCCCATGTTCGTCAAGATGGGGCAGATTCTGGCCAACCGGTCCGAGATTCTGCCGCAACGCTTTTGCGACGAGCTGCGTCGTCTGCGCTCCGACGTGGAGCCGGTGCCGTACGAGGTCGTACTCAGTTGTCTGGAAGAAGAATATGGCCTGCGCCTGGGAGAGATGTTCGATGCGATCGACCCCAATCCGCTTGGTAGCGCATCGCTCGCGCAGGTGCACCGCGCTCGTCTGGTGACGGGCGAGGACGTGGCCGTCAAGGTGCAGCGCCCCGGTGCGCAGCAGGTTATGGCACAGGACATCGATATCATCCGCTCGGTGGTGCGTATCGTTTCCAAGTTCGTCAACACCGATCAATTCGTTGACCTGCACGGCGTAGTCGAGGAGCTGTGGACCTCGTTTCGCGAGGAGACCAACTTTTTGGCCGAGGCCAAAAACCTCAACGACTTCTACGAGTTCCATAAGAGCGTTCATGGCGTGACGTGCCCTAAATCCTATCTGGACCTGTGCACCGAGCACGTGGTGGTTATGGACTACGTCGACGGCATTTCGATCGCCGATCCTGAACGCTTGGTGGCCGAGGGCTATGACTTGGAAAAGATCGGTACCGCAATCGTCGAGGATTACTCGACGCAGGTGCTCGATGACGGCTTTTTCCATGCCGACCCGCATGCGGGAAACATTATTCTCAAGGACGGCATCGTTTACTTTATCGACTTGGGCATGGTCGGACGCATGTCGAGTCACGATCGCGGTATCGTCAAGGACATGATTTTCGCCGTGGCCGAGGGTGACGTGCCCAAGCTCAAGGATTCGCTCATGCGCTTTGCCGTGACGCGCGGCGACTCGGCTGAGCTCGATCATTCGGCCTTTTTGTCCGATTTGGACTTTATCGTCGCAGACTTTGCGGGCCTTGACCTGAAGGATCTGGATATCGGCGAGTTTTTGACCTCGCTGTTAAACCTGGCGCGCAAAAACGACGTTGAGCTGCCGAGCGTGGTAACGATGTTCGCCCGCGGCATGGTGACGCTCGAGGGCCTGCTGACTGAGTATATGCCCAACGTCAACATGATCCAGATCATCCAGACGCACATCAAAAACGAGAAGAGCACCTATGCGCGTGTGCGTGATATGGGACGCGATCTGGCCGCGAGCAGCTATCGCGCGGCAAAAGGCTCGCTCGAGGCGGCCGAGTATTTGGGCTTGGCTTCGCGTATGCTCACGCGCGGCCAGCTTAAGGTGAACACGCAGATCATGAGCAGCGATAAGGCGCTGCGACAGCTGGGCGGAATTATCGACCGCATGTCGATGGCTATCGTGATCGCCGGTCTGTTTATCGGTTCGTCGGTGGTGTACTACGCGCGCATCGAGCCGGTTGTGTTTGGTATCCCGGTCATTGGCTTTATGGGCTACGTGAGCGCGCTGGTGCTGGCGCTTATGCTGGGCCGCAATATCTGGCTCAACAGCCACGGCGGCAAGCACTAGAGGCTGCGGCCGTCACCGCATTTTCCTATCGCAAACAATAGCTTTTACCTTTGGCTTCGCCTGCGTGCGAGGCCCTTTTGCGTGATACCATTTTGACGGTAATAATCGATGGCCTAGATGGTGGTGCGGAGACGCACGAATGCGCGGTTTTCCTGCGCGTTTGGGAGAATCGGGGTGCAAGTCCCCGGCTGTACCAGTAACCGTAATTCCTCTTGGCTCGGGATGTTCGCGTCGCAGATCGGACGGCGCGCCCGAGTCGTTAAGGTTAAGTCGGATCGCCTCCCATCTTGCGTGCGGCTGCGGCGTATGCCGCCGGTGTGCATAGGGCTCTGGAGGGAAGGAGGACCCCGATGGGGGAACTCGAGCGCAACATGCGCGATGACGTGGGGCAGCCTCAAGGCAACGCTCCAAGTACAGACAATGGGGGACAAATGGATATGTTTGAGGACGAGCGTGTGTGCGCCTCGTTGCATCGCCGTGGCGCGATTGCACGCGGTATAGCCAAGCGCGGCCTGGTGGCATTCCTGGCCTTCGCGATGGCCTTTGGCACCACGCCGGCTCAGCTGTGGGCCGAGGGCGCCGAGGGCATTGCCGAGGCTGTGGCTCAGGCTGCGACGCCGAGTGAGGACGCAGCGCTTGCGGGCGGTGCCGCTGAGCAGAGCGGCGCCGAGGTTTCGGATTCTGGGAGCGCGCCCGCAGCTAGTGCCGCCACAACAGGGGCGGCAGCTGGCGACGAAGGCCCGGCGACGGGGGAGAACCCTGCCGCGAGCGAGCAGTCTTCGACGGTAACCGCTGACCAAGCAGGATCTGCAGCCGCGGCTGCCGTCCAGACGGAGAGCCCGATAGAAACCGGCGATGTCGCCAAGAAGCAAGTCGAGGTCTCGTTCTCGATTATCGGCACCGATGCCGACGGCAAGGCTCAGACCTGGGTGGCACCTACGCAGCTCAAGCTCGATGAGGGCGCGACGGCTGCGGATGCCTTCATTAAGCTGCAGGAGAAGACGGGCTTCAAGGCGAAGTACGAACCGAACACGGCATACGGTTTCTACCTCGAAAGCATCACATCCCCGAGCGATGGCCGCACGCTTGCCTACGACCCGACGACTTATGCCTTCTGGCAGCTGTTCGTCGACGGCGCGTCTTCCTCGGTTGGCGCGAGCAGCGTCAAGCTCACCCAGGGGCAGAAGATTGAGTTTGCCTATACGGCTGGTAGCTCGTCCCCTGTCGTTAAGGACCAGGTTGCCGCAAATGTGACCGTCATTGGTCGCGATGCCCAGGGCAAGACTCAGACTTGGGTCGATAACGCGCAGTATGTGGTGACGTCCGGCTCGAGCGCACTTGACCTTACGAAGGTCGCGCTCGAGGCGAATGACATCGACGCCGTTGCTGCGGGCTCCTTCATTCTGAGCCTTAAGTACAACGGCGTTGAGCTGGGTACGCCGCTCGATTATTCGACCTATTGGCAGCTGTTCATCAACGGCAAGTCGAGCGACTACACGGCAGACAATGTCACCATTCATGCTGGCGATACCGTTACGTGGTTCTACGGTGGCTGGGGCGACCAGTTGCCGTCCGATTCCGTCCATGCTTCCGTTCAGGTCCTCGGTAAGGACAAGGACGGCAAGCAGCAGGTTTGGGCTTCGACGGGCCAGACGAGTCTCAAGGCGGGTTCTACTGCCAAGGATCTCCTTGAGCAGACCGGCCTTACTCTCGATGCTGGCGAATCGTCTTGGGGCTGGTTCCTCAACGGCATTACTTCGCCGTTCGATGGTAAGTCCTATGGCTGGGATGCTGCGACCAATAGCTATTGGCGCTTCTACGTAAATGGCAAGTTCGCCGACGTTGGCGCCGGTGCCTACAAGCTCCAGGAGGGTGACGCCGTCACCTTTATGTATGGTGCTGACGCCGATGCCCTCCCCGGTCAGGTTCTTGGGTCCGTCGATGTTATCGGTCCCGATGTCAACGGCAACAATACTCGCTGGGGCTCGGCAAGCAATGTTTCTCTGCCCAAAGGCTCTACGGCCCAGGACCTTATTGAGACGGTTCTGAAGGCGAAGAGCGTTGATTACAACGCCTCCCAGAGCGGTGCATACTGGTTCCTGAATTCCATTACTTCGCCGTTCGATCACAAGCCGTATGTCTGGGATGCTGCGACCAATAAATATTGGCATCTGTATATCAATGGAGAGCCCTCCTTACTCTGCGCCAATCAGATTACGCTCAAGAGCGACGATAAGGTTACGCTTGCCTATACCACCGACGATTCGCCCATGCCCGATCCCGACAAGATTGTCGTGGACCCGAGTGCGACGACTCCTGATTGGGATGCCGAGTGGGCCGGCTACGGCAACAGTGGCAACGGTTCGACCGTAACGGATGCCAAGACGCCTGCGCAGGCCGCTGGTCTTAAGTGGGCCTTCGATTGGAAGGCCGAGTCTGGCCAGCAGTATGCCAACTGCAGCGAGCCTGTCATCGCTAACGGCTTTGTGTACATCGCGACCGAGAACGAGCTCATTAAGATCGATTCGTCCACGGGCAAAAAGGTTGCCTCTGCGCCGCTTGCCTCCAAGGTGAGCTATACCTCTCGTCCGATCTATACCAATGGTCTTATCATCGTTCCGCTCAACGGCGGTGCGGTCCAGGCGATTACTGCAGACAAGCTGATCTGCAAGTGGCTGACGCCTGGTTTGACGGACTTGACGCAGAGCTCCTGCACCGTCGTTTCGGACGGCGAGTACGTCTATGTAGGCTCGGTCGATATTTCGTATGACGAGAATTACAACGCGACCTACGGCAACGGCTCCTTTGCGCGCATTAAGATTGCCACGGGCGAAGTTTCTTGGCGGAACATCGACCCTGCCGAGGGCTATTACTGGGCTGGTGCTGCGCTGACGGATAAGTACGCCATTGTTCCTACGAGCGCGGGCACGCTTAAGTGCATTGATAAGACGACGGGCGATGTCGTTTCGACTATGAAGCTCGGCGCTCTCGCGAACGCCGACTGTGTCGCCGATCCGTCCAATGGTTCGACCTTCTATCAGATGACGCACGATGGAAAGCTCCATGTGATTTCGCTTTCGGCGAAGGGCGTACTAAGCGAGCAGAAGACGGTCGACCTGGGTCTTACGAATAACATGAGCGCCCCGGCGGTCTCTGGCGACAACTTGATTGTCGGTGGGCAGACGGCTACTGGCTCTGCTCTGGCTCTCTATAATCTGAAGACCGGTAAGACCACGATGGTCACCGCTGCTGACGGTAAAGAACTGCCGGCCGGATTTAACGGTATTGCTGCTACTCCGCTGGTGAGTGTTCAGGGCGGCAAGACCTATGTGTACTTCACCGTTAACAGCGCGGATAGCAAGGATTACGTCAACTACTCTGCTGGTGGTGGCGTGTATCGCTATACGCTCGGCGATGCAGAGGCGACGCAGATTTATGATGCGGCTGGCCATTACCAGCACTGCGACTCTCCGGTCATTGCCGATGCATCTGGCAACCTGTACTACATCAATGATTCGGGTACTCTGTTCAAGCTGGGGGCTGTCGAGTCTTGGACGGTTGCCTTTAATTCCAACGGCGGGTCTGCTTGCGACACTAAGTTCGTTGCTACGGCCGACGGCAAGCTGGTCAAGCCGGCCGATCCGACGCGCGATGGCTACACTTTTGGCGGTTGGTATACCGATGAGGCTTGCACGCAGGCGTATGACTTTAGCACGCCGGTGACGGCCGATCTGACGCTGTATGCCAAGTGGACCAAGAATGCTGTTAACCCTGGCGGCAATGGCGGCTCTGACACTAATGGTGGCAACGGTGGCGCTGGCAACGGTTCCGGTGCTGGCACGGGCACGGGTTCCGGCTCCGGCACGAAGGGCCAGCAGGCCGGCGGCGCTATCGCCCCGGGTCATAAGCCGACGACCAAGACGACGGTGTCGACCAAGACCGAGACCAAGGACAACAAGTCCGACAAGAAGGACACCGATAAGTCCGATAAGAAGGACGAGAAGAAGTCTGACAAGAAGTCTGACAAGAAGGACAGCAAGTCCGACAAGAAGTCCGATTCCAAGTCCGATACGGGTGCTGCTTCCACGACCACTGCTAAGAAGTCCTCTAGTGCTTCCGAGCAGGAGACTGGCACCAACCCGCTCGCCATTGTTGGCGTTGCCGCCGGCGTCATCGGTCTCGCCATCGTCGGCGTGTTCGTGTTCACCAAACGTCGGTAGGTGAGGGCTGTGTCCAATAAATCCAAGGACGCTGACCCCAAGCAACCAGATTCCTCGTTTATCCAGCTTGACGATGCAAAGCAACAGGGCGCCGCTTCGGCGGCGTCCGCCCCTCGCCGCAAGACGCTCCTCGGCGTCCTGACTGCCGCGTGCACCATTCTGATCGTCGTCTCGCTGGGTTTCGTCCATCCTTCCGCAAGCGGTGCCTGGTCCATCGACTGGATCATTCAGACCGTGACGGGGGAGAGCGTCGTCACCAAGGACACCAAGGCGTCTGGCTCGACTACGACTTCGGGCGAGGCCAGCTCCGAGGAATCCAAGTCATCGAATGATGTAAAAGACGAGTCCAAGGACGATTCCGAGTCTTCAAACAAGGAATCGGATAAAAGCTCGGATAGCAAGAAGTCCGATGGTCGGGACGGCAAGAAGTCTGGAGATAAATCCGCTGCCCAGAATACGGGAGCCGGCGATACTTCCAATGTGTCTGGCGGTGCTTCTTCGGGCGGCGGTCAGTCGTCTGATGGAGCCTCCAGCTCTAATGGCGGAAGCGCTCCCTCGGGCGGACAGGGCGGCTCGCAGGATACGGTGTCGGTTTCGGTCACATCGAGCGCCGTGGGCAATCCTGTGTCTTCTGGTGGCACCTTTACCTTTAACGAAGGCGCTACCGTCTACGATGCCCTGTGCGCGCTGGGCCTTTCTGTCAACGCACATGGCTCGTCGTACGGCACGTATGTCTCCGCGATTGGTGGTTTGGCCGAGAAACAGTACGGCGGCACGAGCGGCTGGATGTACTCCGTCAACGGCACAACGCCCATGACGGCCTGCAGCAACTACGTTCTCTCCAACGGCGACAACGTGGTCTGGTATTACGTTACAGGCTAGAGGCTTCGACATAGCGCGCCAGACGGGCGGTTCGGACAGACATCCGGGCCGCCCGTTTTTCATGCGAATGGGATTGGGTCGCCGGGTCTCTCGGCAAACAAAAAACCGGTTGGAATGGGAATTCCAACCGGTTATACATTCAAGCAAATAGCGAATCGACTACGACCGTGCGCCCTCGAGGAAGAAGCGGCGGCTGAAGTAGTTGTACCAGGTGACGAGGAACGTGGCGATGGCCTTCATGGCCTGGTAGCCGATGCTCAAAAACGTGACGCCCACAAACATGTACAGGTCGTTGAGGCCCAGGCCGATCACCGACAGGATGGTGAAGATCGTGAACTCGCGCTTGCGGCTCATGCCCTCGCGATGGTCGAACACGTACTTCATGCTGAGCCAGTAGTTGACCACGACGGACGTGGTAAACGAGACCGTGGTGCTCATCAAAAAGTCGAGGTGAAACAGCTCGACGAGCGCAATGAGCATGCCCCAGTCGATGCCAAAGGAGATAAGACCCACGACAGCGAACTTGAGGAACTGCTTGGTATGAGGTTGTGCCAGTGCCTTGCGCACGTAATCACATCCAATGCGTTGATGAATCGAGCAGAGGATACTTTAGAGCTTTTGCAAGGGAAACGTAAGGTCCTTGCCAAGAACTATACGAACTCGCCAAATTTTCAAGAGCTAATCCGCAAACGTTGAAAATTTGCCCGTAAACGAGCAATGCCCACGAACAACACAGCGCTCGACGCGCGTCATCCGTGGGCATTGTAAAGCTGTAAGGTTGCGAGTTACTTGGTCTCGTCGCCTTCCAGGAAGATCTTTCGGGTCACAAAGTTGTAGACCATGACAAGCGCGGTGGCGCAAATCTTGGCGATATTGGCCTCGAGCCCCAGGCCGGCGTTGAGCGCCAGCACGATGCCGTCGTTGAGTCCCAAACCGATCACAGACAGCACGACAAAGATAATGAACTCGCGGCGGCGGCTCATGCCCTCCTTGTGCGCAAACACGTACTTCATGCTGGCGAGGTAGTTAAAGATGAGTGAGATGATAAAGCCGCTGGTGTTGGCGATTAGGATGTTGAGGCCCAGACCGTAGTGGAGCAGATTCATAATGCCAAAGTCGATGACCGTGGCAATGACGCCGACGACGCCAAACTTCATGATCTGCGCAAGGAGCTTTTGCATGGTACCTGCCTTATGGTGGCGCCGGGGCGCCGCGGGGATGACAAACTTAGCAAGTTTAGCCAATCCCCGCGGGTGGTGCTAGGCGCGCTCCTCGATAGCACCGTTTCTATATGCATCGAGCAGCTGGCGCAGGTCCTGGATCTGGCTGCGGATCTTGGCGCCAGTATCGGTGTCGCTTACCATGCGGCGACGGTCTGCTTGGTCAAAACGGTTGGTCTCGCTTTCGATGTCCACGTTGCGCGTGAGTGCCTCGGCAACCGTCGTAAAGGCCCGGTGCGACTTGAGGCGGCAGCCGCGCGAGCTCGAGATGAGCGTATAGCCGGCGATACCCGTCTTGGGATGGTAAGCGCGGCAGAAGCCGCCATCGATGACCAGCAGTTTGCCCTCGGCGCGGATGGGCTGCTCACCCTTGGTGGTTTTAACGGGCGTGTGGCCGTTGATGATGTGGCCGGTCGGTGAACATGCCATGGGCACGACGCCAAACTCGCGCATGATGTCATCGCAGACCGAGGGCGACTTGGTAAGCGTAAAGTACGGGTCCATCGGCTCGATCCAGGTGCTCTTATCGGCGATATAGGCGCGCTCAAAGGTACGCACCAGGCGTCCGCTGGCGGGTGAGTTAAAGCCAATCCACAGGTACCACATCCAGTCGAGGGCGTCGCGGTCGCCCACGCGCCAGGCGCGGCGGGCGATGTGGTCGCAAAAATCGAGATAATCGCGGCCAACGTGCCAGGTGCCCAGACAGTTCATGCTGCTAAAGGTGCCGTCTTCGTTGAGCGGCACGCAGCCATGGAACAGCAGGTTGCCGTTGGCGACCTTGCACATCGAGCCGTGGGAATAGAGGAAATCGATATGGCGATGCAGGTGATCGGCGGTGACAAACTCGGACACGAGCTTGTCGATGATGTGCTGCTCCTGAGACGTGAGCGTATAGGGGTCCGTCGGGTCGACGGTGGGGAAGTCGTTGGTCGTGAGCGGCCACACGCTGCCGTCGGCGAGCGTGACCGTGCCGGTGTCGTGGTTGATCTTGTCGAGTAACAGGCGGTCGGTCATATCGAACTCGGGGTGGCGCTGGATAATCTGGCCCTCGAGCTTAAAGAGTAGGACGTTGATGGCCTTGATCAGCGGGGTGATGGACTCACCGGCGGTGTAGGTGGCATCGGCAAAGGCGACAAGCTCACGCAGTGAGATGCCGTAGTCGTTCTCCAGGATCTCGTAGTTGTCGTAGCGTAGGTTGTTGCGCAGCACCGTGGCGATGCAGGCGGGCTCACCGGCCGCAGCGCCCATCCACAGCAGGTCGTGGTTGCCCCACTGGATGTCGAGTGAATGGTAGGTGAGCAGACGGTCCATAATCTTGGCCGCGCCGCCGCCGCGGTCGAAGATATCGCCCACCAGGTGCAGGTGGTCGACGGCCAGGCGCTTGATGAGCGAAGCGAGCGACTCGATAAAGTCGTCGGCGCTGGCGGTCTCCAGGATGGACTCCACGATGCGCTCGTGATAGCGCACGCGATAGTTGTTCTCGTCCGGGTGCGTGTGCAACAACTCGTCGATGATATAGGCGTAGTCGCGCGGGATGGCCTTACGCACCTTGGAGCGCGTGTAGCGGCTCGAAAGCGAGCGTGCGACCATGATGAGCTGGTCAAGCATCGTCTTGTACCAAGTTGGCGAGTCCTCGCGCTGGCTGCGGACCAGCTCAATCTTCTCGCGCGGGTAGTAAATGAGCGTGCACAGCTCGCCCTTTTCGTCAAAGGAGAGCGTGTCGCCAAAAATCTCGTCGACATGCTCGCGCACGACGCCCGAGCAGTTGTTGAGGATGTGCATAAAGGCTTCGTACTCGCCGTGCACGTCGCTCATAAAATGCTCGGTGCCCTTGGGTAGGTTGAGGATGGCCGAGAGGTTGATAATCTCGGTAAATGCGGATTGTTCGGTGGGGAACTGTCTCGACAGCAGGCGCAGATACTTGAAGTCTTGCGGGTTGCGATCGAATGCGACCATGAAACACCTTCCGATGGGGCTGGTAAAACTGATAAACGGCGTCAAACGTTTATCAGTATGCGCCGCTTTTGTTTCGATTTTGCGCCAGCGGCTGAATTGTCGGCTGAATGGTTTGGTAAATCGATTTAGTGAAGGTAGATGTGTTGGTTGGGTGGAGACGACAGAAGGTGTTTTCTCAGATATTTATGCGTGGGGCCGGTGAAGACGATGGTGGTAAAGATGTTCACTATTTTTGGTTCGATTTGGTAAATAGTGGACATATGTACCGCATGTAGGCTCACTGTGCGATAATTTGCGCAACAATACGTAAGGAGCCTCATATGAGTGATTTTGTCCTGACCTGTGAATCCGCCGCCGACCGAACCCGTGAGTTCTTTGCGTCGCGCAATATCCCTGTCGTGTGTTTTCATTACGAGATCGACGATGTTGTCTATACGGACGATCTGTATCAGTCGATTACACCGGACAAGTTTTTTGCCCAGATTGCCGCGGGCGCCATGCCCAAGACGTCTCAGGTGAGCGTGGGTGAGTACGAGGAGTTTTGGGAGCCGTTTGTTGCCGAGGGTAAAGACGTGCTGCACCTGACGTTGTCGTCGGGTATTTCGGGCACGTATGGATCGGCCTGCGTCGCGGCGCAGATGCTTGCGGATCGCTATCCCGAGGGCGGCAAGGTGCGCGTCATCGATTCGCTGGGGGCGTCTTCGGGCTTTGGTCTGTTGCTGGAATATGCCGCCGACGTGCGCGATAGCGGGGCTTCACTCGACGAGACGGCTGCTTGGATCGAGGAGCACAAACTCAACCTGCACCACTGGTTCTTCTCGACCGATCTGTCGAGCTACCTACGAGGCGGTCGCATTTCGGCTGCGAGCGCGATCATCGGCACGGCGCTTAAGATTTGCCCGCTTATGACGGTCGATTGCGACGGCAAGCTGTCGCCACGTGAGAAGATTCGCACTAAGAAGCGCGCGATTTCCGAGATGGCTAAGACCATGATGGCACACGTGCAGGACGGTGCGGATTGTTCGGGTAAGTGCATCATGTCGCACTCGGCGTGCCGCGAGGATGCCGAGGCAGTTGCGGCGCTGATCGAGGAACAGGTTCCGCAGCTTAAAGGCAAGATTGAGATCAATGACATCGGTACTCTGATTGGCTCGCATACCGGACCTGGTACGGTGGCGCTCTTCTTTATGGGCGACAAGCGCGTGGATTAATTTGCCCCATCACGTCGCTGCATGTTTGTTCAAGCGAAAACGGCCCGCCTCACGTTTGTGGGGCGGGCCTTGCTGTTGCGGCTAGCGTTTCTTTCCGCGGAAGAAGAAGCCGTGCAGTGATGGCTTGAGGCCGCGATTGGCGCGATGCTCCTCGACGCGCTCGTGGATCGAAGCGACGCGCTCGATGACTTCGTCGGGAATCGGCACGTCGGGATTCATGTTCTCGACCTGGCTGACCTCGGCGGCGGAGACCTGGTCGATAATGGGCACATCGTCGTGCGAGATAACGGGGGTGGCGTCTTCCTTCATCTTGCGATAACGCTGCATCATGTCGGTCTGTAGCTGCTGGGCCGAAGGCGGCGTCCAGATGATGGCGTTGGCGCCGGCGGCGATGGTTTCACGGATGCTCTCGGGCGTCTTGCCGCCCGGCGCGATGAGCGGCAGGTTGGGATAGTGCTTGCGCAGCTCGCGTAGGACCTGGGGCGTGTTCTTGCCGGCGGCGATGTTGAGAATCTTGGCTCCAGCGCGCACCTTGGCGTGGGCATCGTCGTCGCAGCGAACGACCGTAGCGATGACGGGGATGTCGGCAATGTTGGTGATGTGCTCGACCATCTCGGCGGTGGCGGGGGAGTTGACCACACAGCCCGCCGCGCCCTGCATCTCGGAGACGGCTGCCATCTGCACGGAACGCTTGCCGGTGGTGGTGCCACCGCCCACGCCTACGAAGACCGGGCACTCGGCGACGGTCAGCAGCGCCTGCGTAATGGCGGGCTGCGGCGTGAAGGGGTAAACGGCAAAGACGGCATCGGCGTTGGAGTTGCGGATGACCGCGACGTCGGTGGTGTAGATGAGCGATTTGATACGACGGCCGAAGAGCGTGAAGCCGCTGGCCTCCTCAATCTCGTCAGGCATGCGAAGGGCCGCCTTGCGCAGGCGCCCGTCGATGGGCAGCGGCTCCATGGGAAGCAGTCCGTTGGGGGTCACGGCTACCTGGGGTTCGGTGAACTCGTCTGCGAGCTCGACCTCGGAGAAATCGACCGAGGCGACGATGTCCTCGTGAACCTCGGCGGGCACATCGATGGGGGCTTGGTCGTTTGCCGCGGCAGGCGTGTCGAAGGAGCTGGTGCCGACGAAGGCGTCGACGCGCTCATTTAGATCGTTGAGGGTATCCATGGAAGCTCGATTCTATGTGATGGCGGCCGGCGCGATGCAGCCGGAATTGCGAATGCTAAATCGTTTGACGAGATGATTTTTCCCCGCCGCGCCATCCGTTAGACCGAAGGGCGGGAGAACGTGAAGGAGCTGTGGTGGCGAGGATCGAGGTGCTATCTTGAAAGTCCCGTTTAAAAGAGAGGTGACGCGGTATGGAATTGACAGCAATGTTTGGCTCGATTGGCCTGTGCGTGGGCGCAATCGTTGCCGCCGCGGTCATCTACTTTGTGGTCACGGCCATTAAGGGCAAAAGGGCCGAACGCAAGGAGCGCGCGATGCTTAAACAGCATCGCGACCAGCAGGGCAAACGCGCACAGAGATAGCTTGTTGAGTTTTTGATCCGTGCGCTAGCTGCGTTTTCGGATCAGGGCAATGTAGAAGCCCTCAAAATCGCGGCTAGGCGGAATGGTCAGCGTGCCGGGCATACCGTTGGCGATGGCCGAGACATGGCCGGCGGCGATGGCCTCGGTGAGGGCGTTGCACTCGATATGCGGCTCCTCGCCGGCATCCTGGGCGCGACGCGCTTCACTTTCGCTCGGTGTGCCGTCGAGGGGGATAAGCTCGCAATCCATGTGCTTGTCGAGGGCCTCTTGCAGGGCGTCCTCGTTTTCCTGCGGCATGATCGAACAGGTGGAATAGACGAGCGTGCCGCCCGGTTTGAGGGCTCCCATGGCGCGGTCCAGAAGCGCGCGCTGCGAGCGGGCGCACTTGACGAGCAGCTGCTCGGTGAGGCCGCGCAGGCTTTTCTCGTTGCCACTGATGACGGTGCCCGTGCCGGTGCAGGGAGCGTCGAGCAGGATGCGGTCAAAGCGGAAGAACTCGTCGAGCTCGCGTGCGTCGATGCGCATGACGGGCACGTTTTTGGCACCTTGGCGGTGGAGGTTGGACTCAAGCTTTTCGGCGCGGGGAATGCTCATCTCGCAGGCCGTGAGGTGTGCCTGGCCCTGGGTGAGGGCGGCGATCTGCGTCGTCTTGCCGCCAGGGGCTGCGCACATGTCCAGGATGTCCTCGCCTGCCTGGGCGCCCAACACCAAAGGCGGCATCATGGACGACAGGCTCTGTAGGTAGATCTTGCCGTCGCGGTAGATGTCGAGGTCCCATAGGTCGGAAACCTGGGCCTCGGGCAGGATAAAGGCGTCCGGATACCAAGCGACGGGGTTGTGGGCGATGCCGGCGGCACCGAGCGCCGCAGCGATGTCCTCGGCGGTCGCCTTGAGCGTGTTGGCGCGCAGCGTGACCGGGCGTGTGGCCGCGGCGCCGAAGCCCTCGATCATGAGCTCGGCATCGGCGGGCGCATAGGCGCCGGCGACCGTGTCGACCATAAAGCGCGGCAGGTCGGCGGCGCAGGGAAGGGCGGCAAGCTGGTCGGAAAGCTCGGTAGCGGCAAACTGCCTGAGCTTGAGCTCGGGCTTAACCTGCTTTTTTTGCTTACGACGACGCGGCTTGGACATCCGTCTTTCCTTCCACCTAAATGATTATTCTGGGACGGGGATTAAATAATCATTCCATGACTCCCGTCACAAAAAGACTGTACTGTGGCGCCCGGGAATGATTTTTTAATCCCCGTCCCAGAATAATCATTCCCGGGCGCGTTGCTACTAGCGTGCTTTAGTACTGGCTCTCGTGCTTGCTGAAGAAGTCGAAGCGCGGGGGCAGCGGCTTCACGCGGTGCTCGCCGGGCTTCTCGCCCAGGCTCTCCACGAACTCGTCCGTGGAGGCAAAGATGTTGTCCCAGCTAAAGAAGGCGACGGGGTCGACGTCGAAGTACTCGCAGATGAGCTCGCAGCCGGCCGGCACAATACCGTGCATCAGGACGGTCGCCACGCGCAGCTCGGTAAAGGCGTCGACGAGGGCCTGCGTCATCGCGGCGTTTGCCTCATTACCCTCGAGCTTGTTGGCGGCCTTGGAGGCGTCGCTCCAGCGCTTGTTGGCGGCGCGCAGGTAGTCGTCGCACACGGCGAGCGCTCGGTGCGTCTCGAACTTGTACATGGCCTGCTCAAAGGCGAGGGCTGCCTGCTGGGCGGCTTCGACCACGGTGTCAGAAGCGGCACCGGCGGGGATGCAGCCGTTGCGGCAGGGGCTCTCGTCGCCTTCCTTGATGGCAACGCCGTAGAAGCAGCTGCGGGCCAGGCGGTTGAACACGCCGGTCAGCAGCGCGCTCTCCTTAAGGGCCGGATCGATGACGCGCTTGTCGTCGCAGGCGCGTACCTCGTTGCCGTCCTTGTCCTTGCCGGTCACGCGCGTGTCGTATGCCTTGGGGCTAAAGCTCACCGGCTTTTCGGACAGGCCGAGCGACAGCCAGTGCGCGCGCATCTGCTCGCAGGTGTAGTGGTTGAGCAGGTCGTCTGCCGGCGGGGGAGGCGTCTGCGAGGACGAGCTGGCTTTTTTGCCCATGTAGAGCAGGTGATAGCAGGCGCTGACGGTGCTCTGCGTAAGGTCCCAACCCAGGGCCTCCCACATGGCGGTCTGAGCGATGCAGTAGAAATAGATGTTGTCCTGACCGATGAACTGGTAGATCTGAGCGTCGTCAGAGCACCACCAGTCGCGCCAGTCGAGCGAGCTGTGCTGGTAGGTGGGAGCGGGTACCTGCGTGGAATCGGCGGCGGGCTCGCCCATGAGGGCGGCATCCTGGGCGGCGACGCCCTCGGTCACGCCGGCGGCCTTGGCATCGCGTGCGAGCACGGTACGCGTATAGCTGATGGGCGCCCACAGGCTCTCGGGCCAGCACCAGCAGGTGACGTCGGAGACGCCATCGACCTCGGGCACCGGAACGCCCCAGTCGATGTTGCCGGTGATGCGGAAGGGCACGAGCGCCTTGCCGCTGCGGAAACGCACGCCGCCGTTGGCGAGCACCGCGTGGGCATCGTCGCGCTCCTTCCAGCTGGGGAAGGTGACGGTAAAGCTGCTCTTGTTGCCCTCGGGCTCCAGGACGGTGTGCTCGGGAAGCTGATCTTCGACGGCATCGAAGGCCTCGCGGAACTTGTTCTGAATATAGAGCTGAGCCGGCAGCAGCCACTCCTCCATGGTCTTGGAGACCACGGAACGAACCTGCGGGTTCTGGGCGAGCTTGGCGGTATAGGTCTTCATAAAGTCGAGGTAGGCCGGCAGGTCGAAGTAGAGGTTGTCGACCGGGCGCAGCTCGGGCACCTCGCCGGTGAGCTGGCTCTTAGGCGCGATGAGCTCCTCGGGCTCAAACTGGTGACCCAGGTCGCACTCGTCGGCATAGGCCTTCTCGGACTTGCAGCCCTGGATGGGGCAGCGGCCGATCACCTGACGGCCGTTGAGGAACGTGCCGGCCTTGGCATCGTAGAACTGCAGCGTGGAGCGCTTGGAGATGGTGCCCTGCTCGTGCAGGCGCTCGATAATCTCGGCGGTCACCTCGTTGTGGATCTGGGCCGCCGGCTCAAGGCCCGAGCCGCCGTAGATGTCACAGCTGATGTTGTAGTTGTTGAGGGTCGCGGCCTGGCGGGAGTGATTGGACTCGACATACTCGCTAATGGACTTGTCGTAGCCCTCGTTCTCCTTGAGCTTGCGGTAGCTCTCCATGATGGGCGAGCCATAGCAGTCGGTGCCCGAGGTGAAGATGACGTTCTCACGGCCCAGGCGGTCGCGCAGGAAGCGGGCGAAGAAGTCGGCAGGGACAAAGACGCCGCCAACGTGGCCAAAGTGAAGGCCCTTGTTGCCGTAGGGCTCGCCGGCGGTAACGATGGCGCGGCGAGGCCAGCTGGGACGGTCGTTCATGGAGTATTTGGATGCCATGGGACTCCTTCGCATATGGTGAGGGCGCGGCCGGGCGCGGGGCTCGGCGGCGCGGTGGTCAATTCGTGCATATCGTTCGACATTATCGCACATGCGGGCGGGTGCGTGGCAGGGGCGCTATCCTAAGATGCTATGAATGAGATTTCCAACATACATGCGTTTGAAGACGAGGATTTTCTGCACGCCTGCTTTGTGTGGGGGATGGTCGTAGTCGGCGTGTTTGCCGTGTGCCTGGTGCCGGTGTTTATGCTGCTGGGCGGGCCTGCAGACTTGGATGCGGCTGACGCGGGCGGCTGGATGGCTGTCGTGGGCTGGATAGTCGGCTTGGCTGCGGTTTCTGCGGCGTCATTTGCCGTGCACGAGCTGGTGCATGCAGCGTTCTTTAAGTTGTTTGCGCCTGCGGGTGCGCACGTGACTTTTGGAGCGAACCGTGAGACGTGCACGATTTATGCCTGCGCCGAGGGGATTGTGTATTCGCGCCGGCGGTATATGGCGATTTGCCTGGCGCCGACGGTTGTTGTGACGACAGCGTTTGCCCTGGGGTTTGCGTTTTCGGGCTATCCGCTGCTGTGCTACCTGGCGGCTGGTTTGCACCTTTCGGGATGCACGGGCGACTGGTATTACGTGCGGACGATCCTGCGCGACCGCCGCATTGCCGCCTGCGAGGACACGTCCTTTGGCGTGCGCTTTTTCGCAAGGTAGTCTTTTTGGGATGATTTTTCTGGGACGGGGATTAAAAAATCATTGCGGGGGAGGAGATGTCGATGAAGCCGTTGTTGCTGCATGCTTGTTGCGCGCCATGCTCGCTTGAGCCGGTTCGCCTGCTGCGCGAGGAGGGGTTTGAGCCCACGATTTGCTGGACCAATCCCAATATTCAGCCGCGCGATGAATGGCAGCGGCGTCTGGACGAGCTGCGCCGGTGGTGTGCCGACGGCGACATCGAGCTCATCGAGGCCGGGGAGGACCGCGAACGCTGGGAGACCGGCGTGGCCCCGTTGGGTGCCGATCGTCCCCGTCGCTGTCGCGTGTGCTATGCCTTGCGCTTGGCCGAGGCATGCCGCGTTGCCCAGGAGCGCGGGTTTGAATATGTGGGTACGACGCTCGCCGTCTCGCCGTACCAGCTGTTCGACACCTGCAATGACGTACTCGAGCGCCTGGCGGCGGCACGTGGGCTTACCCCGGTGATCCGCGATTTTCGCCCGTATTATCCCGAGGCTACGCGCCGTTCGCGCGAACTGGGCATGTATCGACAGAACTACTGCGGCTGCCGCTTTTCTGCCGTCGAGGCGGCCATGGACCGCGCTCGCATTCGCGACGAGCGCAAGGCTGCCAAAAAGTAGTTCATTTGGGACGTCAGCCTGCTAGGATGTAGGGCGGACTTTAGCTATATAAGGAGAATCCGACGTGTCTATGCGTACCGATGATTTTGACTACAACCTTCCCGAGGAACTGATCGCCCAGGCTCCCGCCGAGCCGCGCGACTTCTGCCGCCTGCTGGTGGTGGATCGCAAGGGCTCCCAGGCGGGAACGCCGCTGGAGCATGGCGGCACCGTTGAGCACCGCATCTTCCGCGACATCATCGACTATATCGAGCCGGGCGACGTGCTCGTCATCAACAAGACGCGTGTGATGCCGGCCCGCCTGATCGGTCGCAAAGCCGGCTCGGGTGGCGTGGTCGAGACGCTGCTGCTCAAGCGCCGCGAGGATGTTGACCCGCTAGGTCACGTTTGGGAGTGCTTGGTCAAGCCGGGCAAGCGCCTGAAGCCCGGTGCCCAGATTGAGTATCGCGCCGGTGGCGCCCATGCGCCCGAGGGGGCTCCCGTGGTGCTGACGGCCGAGGTCATCGACTTTGTCACCGATAGCCGTGGTGGCCGTCTGGTGCGCTTTGAGCCGGTCGGTTGCAATGCCGCCGGCGACCCGCGCACGCTCGACGAGGCCATCCATGCGGCCGGCCACGTGCCGCTGCCGCCCTACATTACCGATTACGAGGGCGACCCCGAGAAGTACCAGACCGTCTACGCCATGAAGGAGGAGCACTCGGCTGCCGCTCCTACGGCGGGTCTGCACTTTACTCCCGAGCTCATGGCCGCTATCGAGGCCAAGGGCGCGAAGTTTGCCGCCGTCGAGCTCGAGGTGGGCATCGATACCTTCCGCTTGGTGGAGGAGGACGACCCTACGCAGCACGTCATGCACACCGAGCGCTACCACGTGTCGCAGGAGGTTGTCGACGCCGTGCATAAGGCGAAGGCCGAGGGTCATCGTGTGATCGCCGTCGGCACCACCGCGGTGCGCTCGCTCGAGAGTGCGTTTGACGCGGACGCGCCGGTGTCCGATCCGGCCGTGATAGCGCGCTATTTTGAAGGCCGCGAGGACGGTGCCGACACGCTCGGCCGCGGCGACATCGTGGCGCGCGAGAACGCCACGACGCAGCTTTACCTCATGCCCGGCTCGACCTATCACGTGGTCGACGCGCTGATCACGAACTTCCACGTGCCGCGCTCCACGCTCATGATGCTCGTAAGCGCGCTTGCCACCCGCGACCAGATCATGGATGCCTACGCCGCTGCTATCGAAGAGCGCTACCGCTTCTTCAGCTTTGGCGACGCGATGCTCATTTTGTAGGTTACGGCGTTTTACAAACGCCGTAACCGGCCGACGCTGCAAACCCCCCTAAGCGGCAATCTGATGTTCAATCGTCGGGCATGACCAGAAGGTCAATGCCCCCCTCTTTCACGTCACCTTGCTCGCTTAGGGGCGTTTTCGCTGTCCGCGCCAAAACATCGGCGTTGCCGTGGTTGTTGCTGTAGTCATTGGGGACGTTCTTAAATGACTAGTCGTTTAAGAACGTCCTCAATAACTACCTTGCACCACTAAAAAAGTTGCGGTGAGATAGTTCTTGAATTGGCCTTTTTTAGGGCTAAACAGGAACTATCTCACCGCAACTGCGTTGGGCGTTTTTGGCAGCTGGCTTACTTGTTTGCGAACAGCCAGATTGCGATGATCACCAGGATTGCGGCGACGATGCAGACGATGGCGCCGGTGAATTTGATGCGTGAGTCGCGGGTACGCTCGCGCACCGCGTCCTCGGTGGCTTCGAGCTGGGTAACCTCTCGCTCGGTCTCGGCGTGTTCGGCTTTGTCTCGGGCCAAGGATCCTGCAAGCGACTCAGTGATCTCTGGGTGGTCGTGCACCTCGGTCGCCTGTTCGATAATCGACTGCGCATGCGCGGCATCTGCTTGGGCGTTGGCTATGCTCTGCTCTTGGTCGCGGCGTGCCTTGTCCTCGGCAGCGATCTTCTCGCGCAGTTCGCGCTGGCGCGTTGCAGCGGCGGTTTTTGCGGTCTGCAGCTCGTCGCGCGCGGCATCGGCCTCCGCCGTCACGGCCTGATGGGCTCGCTTGGCGTCGGCGATGGGGGCTTGCGCCTGCTCGACGGCCTGCTCGGCTGCGGCAAGCGAGTGTTCAAGGTCGGCGGTGATGCGCGGGACATCTTCTTCGGCTTTACGCAGGGCATCTGCCGTGTCGGAGATCTGCATCGAGAGCTCGCTGGTGCGCACCGTATAGTTGGCGGGATTTGCCGAGGGATTGCGTTGCAGCTCGGCATACTCATGACGCAGCGTCTCGAGCTGGGCGCGCGTGGCGTCGACGGTTTGTTGTGCGGCGGCAATGCCGGCGTCTCGCTCGGCCTTTACCTTGTCGCGGATGCGCTTGGAATCCTCAAGACGTCGAATGAGGCGGTTGCCGGTCTCGCGCGAGCTCGCCTCGCGGGCCTCCACGGCATCGAGCGCGGCCTTCAGGCGGAGCTCAGTCGCGTCATCCTCTGTCTTCATTTGTTCGAACTGACCCTTGAGCTCTGTCGCTTTGGCGGCGTGGGCATCACGGTCAATCTCGGCGGCCGCTGCAGTCTTTTGGGCCGTGGCAATCGCCTGGCGCTGGTCGGCGACGATCTGGTCGTAGCGGCCTGCGATATCCTGGCGCGTCTCGAGTTCCTCGGCCTGATCGGCAATGCGCTGCTCAAGTTCGGCCAGGTGGGCGCGGGCATCGGCAAGTGCCTTTTTCGCGGCATTCATCTCGCGCATGGCCGAGGCACCCTGGGCGATAAAGGCGCCCACGGCGTTCGCTGTGTTCGAGACAGCGGTCCCCAGATCGCGGCTCGCGGCGGGGGAGTGCGGGGCGGTCGGGCGAGCGGTGTCGGCGGCGTCCGCATCGGCAGCCTGCGGCGCGGCGATATTGCCGGTACCGCCCTCGACCACAGAAAAGCCTGCTGTGTGCGGATCGACCGCATCGGCGCCAATCGTGGGGTGCTCGAGCTGCAGAAACGAGGGCATGGTGCTGCCCTGGTCGGCAACCGGAGTCTCGCCGGGCACAAAGGTCGAGGCCGCCTCGGCGGCCTCCTCTTCCTCGGCATCAATATCGGAATCGGCGACGGCGTCTTTCATCGCTTTGACAGCATCCATCATGGAGTCCATGACGGCATCGAGCTCTTCTTCCGAAGACACCTCGATGGGGCCCGCTGCTTGCGGGGCGTCGTCCTGTACAGGGGCGTCGTCCTGAGCGGGCGCATCGTCGTTTTGCTCATCGGCGTTTTCTGTTTCGGGGGTTTCCGCCGTAGCGCTTTCGTCCAAGATGGGGTCGTCGATGTCGATACCATCGCAGGTCACAGCGTCAGTATCTGCGGTGACGTCTGCGGGATCATCAATATGCTGTTGAGTCTGGGGGTCCAGCTCGTCTGTCATAGGCATGTGCTCCTCATCGTTGTTTGTCACCCTATGATAAAGTCTCGCGCCGACATCCCGCGCGCCGCAGCAAAGTTTCAAAACGTGTTCGATGGCTCGTTTGGCTGACAAAAATTCGGCCTCTTTATCCAGTTCGTGCTTGACATTCCCTTCGCCGAATGACGTTGTGCCGTTCGCCTGCTGCGGTCTTTATTTTTCACTTGAACCCGCTAAAGTTGCATTTCAGCTTTTGGCGCGTGAAGTTGGATGCGCGCAGTCGGCGGGTGGGCCCGTCGCGATTTGAAAGGACTTTGTATGGGACTTTTCACTGGTAAGACCGTGATCGTCACCGGCGGCGGCAAGGCCACGCTTAAGGACGGTTCCGCTGGCTCCATCGGCTACGGCATCGATATCGCATTTGCCAAGGAGGGCGCGAACCTCGTCATCACCGGCCGCAACGTCGCCAAGCTCGAGGCCGCCAAGGAGTCTCTCGAGGCCGAGTACGGTGTCAAGGTTCTGCCTGTTCAGGCCGATGTCTCGGCTGGTCAGGACAATGAGGCTGTCGTCCAGAACGTCATCGACAAGGCCATTGAGGAGTTCGGCCGCATCGACGCCGTCGTCAACAATGCTCAGGCCAGCGCCTCGGGCGTGACCATTGCCGATCACACTATGGACCAGTTTAACCTTGCCATTTACTCTGGCCTGTATGCCACTTACCTGTACATGCAGAAGGCCTATCCGCACCTGAAGGAGACCAAGGGCTCCGTGGTCAACTTTGCCTCGGGTGCCGGCCTGTTTGGCAACTATGGCCAGTGCAGCTATGCTGCCGCCAAGGAGGGCATCCGCGGCCTGACCCGCGTTGCCGCCAACGAGTGGGGCAAGGACGGCATCAACGTCAATATCGTTTGCCCGCTTGCTTGGACCGCTGCGCTCGAGAACTTCCAGGATGCCTATCCCGAGGCGTTTAAGGCCAACGTCCACATGCCGCCGGCTGGTCACTACGGCGACGTCGAGAAGGAGATCGGCCGCGTGGTCGTTCAGCTTTGCGGCCCCGACTTTAAGTATATGAACGGCGAGACCGTCACCCTCGAGGGCGGCATGGGCCAGCGGCCGTAGGGGGTTACGTCTCAGGTTCCGCCGTTCTAACGAACGGCGGACCAGCCGACGCTGCGCGGTCACCAGAGCGACAACTTGTCATTCAAAGAGGACGGCATGACCAGAAGGTCTATGCCGTCCTCTTTTCATGCCAATTTGTTCGCTCTGGCGACCGCTCGCTGACGTTGTCAGAGCATCGGCGTTGCCTTGGCCGTTGGAAATAATTCCAGATGTAGTCGTTGGGGACGTTCTTAAATGACTAGTCGAAAGGGACGCTCTTGCCGGCACCTGGGGACGGTCCCTAAGTGCCGGCAGATTGGGACACTTCTTTGCAAGATGGCGCTGAAGATTGTCCCCGACGACTAGTCGTTTAATGCATCAGTTTCTGTCGAGTCGGTGCTCCTTGCGGGTTGCCCGTATAATGGTTTGCGTATGAACCGCAACCAAGGAGTTCCAGTTTATGGACCAGAGCCTTTTTAAATTCGACCTGATCGCCGAGGACCCGACGACGCACGCGCGCGCTGGCGTGCTGCACACCCCGCACGGCGACATCGAGACGCCGATCTTTATGCCCGTGGGCACCAAGGCAAACGTCAAGGGTATTCCTACCGAGACCGTCAAGCAGCTCGGCGCCCAGATCGTGCTTGCCAATACCTACCACCTGTCCATGCGTCCCGGCGAGGACACCATCGCCGAGCTGGGCGGACTGCACAAGTTTATGAACTGGCACGGCCCCATCCTCACCGATTCGGGCGGTTTCCAGGTCTTCAGCCACAACGACGCCGTCAAGCTCACTGACGAGGGCGTGCGCTTTATCGTCAACGACTACGACGGCCGCCACGTGTTCTGGACGCCCGAGGACAACATGGAAATCGCCATGAAGCTCGGCTCCGACATCTGCATGCAGCTCGATCAGTGCCCCGGCTATCCTGCCACGCGCGCCTACGTCGAGCGCGCCGTGGAGCTGTCAAGCATGTGGGCCGAGCGCTGCTACAAGGCTCACACCCGCGATGACCAGGCACTCTTTGGCATCGTCCAGGGCGGCATGCATCTGGACCTGCGCCTTCGATCGCTGCGCCACCTGGAGGAGTGCGGCGACTTCCCCGGCTACGGCATCGGCGGCTACTCGGTGGGCGAGGACCACGAGACCATGTTCGAGACTCTGGCACCGCTGGTTTCCGAGTACATGCCTAAGCACAAGCCGCGCTACCTCATGGGCGTCGGCAACCCTACCACGCTCGTGCGCGGCGTTGGCGTGGGCATCGACATGTTCGACTGCGTGCTGCCGACGCGCACCGGCCGCATGGGTACGGCGTTCTCCAGTGAAGGTCGCCTTAACTTCCGCAACGCGCGCTTTGCGCACGACGACGGCCCCATCGACCCCACCTGCACCTGCCCGGTGTGCACGGGCGGCTACAGCCGCGCGCTCATCCGTCACATGGTCACGCAGAAGGAGATGCTCGGCGGTATTCTGCTGTCGATGCACAACATCTACTACCTGCTCAACCTTATGCAGCGTGCCCGCCAGGCCATTATCGAGGGCCGTTACGGTGCGTTCGTGAGCGACTGGATGAACAGTCCTGCGGCGGTGGACTACTAAGAGCGGCGCGGGCGCTTGCGGAGCGTGGGCAACGGCAAGGGGCGAGCGCTGGCCGGTCATCACGTTTGCTAACACCGTCTGCGCGACCGCTGACCGATGCCTTGCAAGTGCTTGATGCATCGTGGGTACCATACCGAATAGTTGATGTTCGGGCGGGTGTTTGGCGCATGGCGTCGACCCCGCCCGTTTTTCTTTTTCTCGATAGGAGCACCCATGATTAAGAACGAGAATGTCGAGGGCGAGCTTGCCTACGACGAGACGTACCGCCGTGGTCCCGTGGTCATGCGCGGCCCCATGATTCCTAAGGACAACACCTACGCCAACCTGCTGGCGCCCGAGGAGTCGACCGACTGGCTGCATGCCGATCCGTGGCGCGTGCTGCGCATCCAGGCCGAGTTTGTCGATGGCTTTGGCGCACTTGCCGAGTTAGGGCCTGCGGTGACCATCTTCGGTAGTGCCCGCACGCCCAAGACGGACCCGGCCTACAAGGCGGCGCGCATGGTCGGCCGTAAGATTGCCCAGCGCGGCGTGGCGGTTATCACCGGTGGCGGCCCCGGCATCATGGAAGCGGCCAACAAGGGGGCGGCGAGCGTCAACGGCAAGTCAGTTGGTTTGGGCATTGAACTGCCGCACGAGCAGGGGCTCAACAAATACGTGAACCTCGGTATGGACTTCCGCTACTTCTTTGTGCGCAAGACCATGTTCGTCAAATACAGTTCGGGCGCTATTGTGTTTCCCGGCGGGTTTGGCACGCTCGACGAGATGTTCGAGGTGCTCACGCTGGTGCAGACGCATAAGGTCAAGCGCATGCCGCTTGTACTGGTAGGCAGCGAGTACTGGCAGGGCCTATTCGACTGGCTTAACGGCCCGGTGATGGACGCCGGTATGATCAGCCCGCTCGATCCGGAGCTGGTGCACATCACCGACGACCTCAACGAAGCCGTCGACATCGCCCTGAGCGGGCTGATGTAGGGCGCTGTGACTGTTGTTATAGTAATGTGAACGGCATACTGATGCTATTTAACATCAGTATGCCATCAAAACGGGGTATACTGATGCAAAAGACGAGGCGAGGAGGTCGCGTATGTCTACTGCAACGGTTAAGCCTACGACGGTTCGCATCGAAGAGGGGCTCAAGGAACAGGCGACTGAGTTCTTGGATTCGGTCGGCCTCAGCCTCAATTCCTATCTCAATCTTGCCGTTCGGCAGCTTGTAAATCAGCGAAAGATTCCTTTTGAGATTGTAGGAAGGGCGGAGGTGCCCAACGAGGCGACGAGGCGTGCCATGGTGATCGCCGAGGCTCATGAGTTGGGGATTTTGCCGGACGATAGCCCGTCATTCAACAACGCTGATGAGCTTATGTCATTCCTCGATGAGGAATAGCGATGTTCGAGATTAAAGTCGAGGCTCAATTTAGGGCGGACTACAAACGAACGATGCGCATGCATCCGCAGCTAAAGAGTGAGTTTAAGGCGGCAGTCGCAGAGCTTGCAGCTCACGGCTCGCTTCCCGCGGAATATGGCGCCCATGAGCTTTCAAACCCGGGCGGAAACTACAACGGCCACATCGATTTCCACCTATCCGATGGCTTGGTCGACGTGGTCGTTCTCTACTTACCGCATAAGACTAATCCTGTGATCCGGCTGGTCAGAATGGGCTCGCATGAGGAGCTGTTCCAGGGCCCGCAGGGCTGATTGCCGATTTCTAAGTTGCGGTGGAATAGGGATTGATTGACGGCTAATAAGTCAAAAACAGTCCCTATTTCACCGCAACTGCTGGGGGTACCCCGTTCGTCGCCGCGGCCTCCGGTTCCACTTTTCGCTGAATTTCGCTCAAAAGCTCGGCTGCGACTTCGCTGCTTTTGAAACGAATGCTGCAGTCTTCTTTCTTTGGGAAAGCCAGCAACGGAATAGCTCCGTACCAGACAGTTTCCTCGTCAATCACTGATGCGCACAGGCGTCCTTCGGCTTTGATGAGATAGTTGACGTTCATCTCGGCAAAAATCGCTTTCACGTCATCGCGTGGAGTTGAAGCAATAGAAATCTCAAGGGCAATTCCACGGGTAGCGGCATCCGCGAGTGCAGCGGCGAGCTTTTCAAGGCATGCGGCGGACGCGTAGGGTGCGGCAATAAAAATGCTTTTCGATGCGTTCTCGATGTCATTCACTAAAGCCTCCACGGCTCTTGCCGACCTAACGAGGATGTTTCGATCGTCCTGTCTGTTGTCGTTTGCCGCAAAGACTTCATACCCCAGCTTGGCGTAGGTCTTGAGCCTCTTTTGGTACATGCGCGCGAACATGGGTATCGACAGGTCAACATAGTCGAATATCTCAACCCGCTGTTTGCCCTCGTGGCTTCTGTGTAGCCTACCTGCCTGCTGCGTTATGCTGCCGTCCCAAGATATTGGAGTGGCAATGAGCAAAGTGTCAAGGTAAGACAGGTCGAAGCCCTCGCCCAGAAGACTTTCAGTTGCGACGATGATTCGATGATCATGCTCAAAGCTGGGAAGACTCTTCAGTATTGCTTTTCTTTCTTTGGCGTCGATTTCTCCGGTTAAGAGTATGGGTTCGTGTCCACGGCTTTGAAGTAGCCTGCATAGCTCTTCGGCATGCTTTTTTCTTTTAGATAGCACAAGCGGATGCCGGCCGTTTGATGCGGCCTCGAGGGCGTCCTCGATAATTGCTTCGTTTCTCGCGGCGTGTACACACAGGAGATCGAGAATTTGGTTAAAGGATGCTCCTGGTCCGTAGGTGGGTAATCGAATTCCGGTGAAACGCGGTCTAACAATGCGCTGAATCCCCTGTTGGATTGCTTGCGTTTTTGGATCGACGACATAGCGAACCGGGCCGCAGAGCATCGAGAGTGCCCGCGTGAGTCCGTCCGAACGCTCGGGCGTTGCGGAAAGGCCATATACATATTTGGCAGGAGCGGACTTGAGGACAAGCTCAAGCTGTGGCGCGGCCGCATGGTGGCATTCGTCACAGATGATGAGACTGTAATCGCGAACGAACTCCTTGGCTAATGACTCGCCGGTTTGGGGATCCTTGCCGGATAGCGACTGGAATGAAGCAATGTCGATGAGACGGCTTATGGCGGTCTTGCCTCCTCCGATTTGCCCAATGAGCGGAGGCTGTCTTTTGCTGATTCGTCCCTTTGGGGTTCGGACGGGCTCTCTGTTGTCCGTGATGTCGAGAAATCGTTCGAGTTGGGATTTCCATTGGGCAATGAGCGCAGTTTTAGGAACGATGACGAGCGTTGGAAGACCAATGGCAGCAATAAGATAAGCTCCGATGACGGTTTTGCCGAACCCCGTCGGTGCGGACATGATCCCGTCTTCATAGCTGAGCATCTGTTCAGCGACAATTTGCTGTTCAGGGCGAAGAGTCCCTTTAAATGCCATCGCAATTGGATGGCTCGACTTGCGTTTGTCTGAATAGTGGGCAGAAACGCCGGCTTCTTGAAGCAGCCGCTCAAGTTGAACCTTGCAGCCTCTGGGAATCGCGACGTAGCCATCTCTAAGTTCGCTGAGGTCTATGAACCGCGGTTTGCCGAATACCGATTGATGCATAGATTGTGCGCGGAAGAATTCTGGGTTGGCAAATGTTGCAAGCCTGCGGACTTCCATTTGAGCTGCGGGACTCAGAGATTTTTCGGGGATATAGAGCATATCGGTCTGCGTGACGGACAGCGATGACGGGAAGTCCCGCGGTGTGAGCGGAAGCCGCTTTCGCAGTCTCTGGGAATGTGGCACACCGGTGTTTGCCGCCGCAACAGCTGCTATTCCATGTGACCTATTTTCGATGCTCTCGATCAGATTTTGCACCGTCACGCGCGGGATTAACTGGATTTGCGAAAGGTAAAGCCATTGATCGGGAAAGGGCTCAAATTGCTCGTCAACAAATACGCTGTTCCCTTTTCGCTGCGCTTTTCCTTGAAAAGGTAGCGCTATGAGATTTCCAAAGCCGCCCTCAGGAATGGTGGACTGCGCGGGCAGCATTCGGTCAAATGCTTTGAAGGTGATTGTCTTGTTCAGTATCGCCGCTTCGGTGATAAGGCTGCTTCCAAAATCTCGTGCGGTCTTTGCGCTGACGAGCTCTAGGAAGAAAAACCAGACATGTGCGCCGTCGCCCGATCTCGATCGCTCAACTGCGACATCGATTCCGTGGCTTTTTGCGACATGTCGAATGGCTTTCGTCGCTTCTTTCCAATCGGCTCCGTCAAAATCGATGACCAGGACTTTCGTGTTACTGTCTTTATCGAGCACATATTGGCCTATAACGTCTCGAAGCCTATCGTCATTGCCTCTGAAATGGGCGATGATCGCGGCATCGCTCAACTCGGGGAAGACGCGGCTGCTGCATTCCGTGCATTTGACTCTCTGGTGGCTTGCTTTGGGGCAAATGCCTGACTTCCACTCATTTGCGCAGGCGGGCGTATAGCCAATTCCTCCGTCTTTTCTGCGGTACCCATGAGCGTAGACATCTTTGCGACCAGTAAAGAGATTGCGGAAGAGCTCGAGTTTGTCGCGCGCTGGGCTTGCGCTGGTGACGATATCTTCGATCTGCGCCCGTCTATCGAAAGAATCGCCAGCTTTCTCCCATTCTTCCAGCGTTGTATAACGGATGTCTGGACCGCTGCTGCAGATAACGATTTGCTTGCGCGGATCCGAAGCGTGGACGACCGTTTTATTGAATTTGAATAGGGCGCTCCGGTGGCGCGCGCAGACGTGGTGTAAGAGCGTCCCGAGGTCCGTCGCTGCAAGTC
>DXZU01000040.1 GCA_019419525.1 Collinsella sp. | reverse complement strand
GGACGGGGCCGAGGACGGCTAAATCAATTTGCGAAAGAATCTTGACGGTACCCGCCATCGCAACGCTTTCAGATATAGTTCTCGTTCTCTTACTAAAGGAAACTTTAGTCTACGTCATCTTGTCGAGACAGAGGTGAAGCGAAGTGTTGTCGCGACGTATCTTATTCCAGGTGGCTCAGTATCAGCGTGAGAATCGCACCAAAGTGTACTTACGATTCTCGTGTCCCACGGACAACATGAGCTGAGCATTGAGGTTCCACCCTTTGCTGCAACTACACGGGGTTGGACGGCAATGAATATGCCGGGCCGCATACCACGCGCAGCGGGGGTCCATGTCCCAGTATGTTGCCTACAGCAGCCTCGATGTCCACGCACACATCATCTCTGCCTTCGCGTTCAATCCATTTGCCGGAGAGTGCGAGGGTTGCCAGGCCGTAGAATTCGAGCCGAACAAATGAAATGCGGTATCAGCGCATAGGATTAAACTGACGATTGCTTTGCACTGAGAATACGCTTGGAAAGCCGCTATGGGTGGCGGCCCGGGTTAAATAGAGAAGCCCGTCCGATCACTTTCATGTGGCGAACGGTCGGGCTTCTTATTCCACTTGCCAATGCTCGGCTCATATTGGAAGAAAGCTACGCTAATGTTTGCGTGACACTCCTATTTTCTCCGAAGAAAGAGTCGGATAATGAAGAATAGAATTAAAAAAGGTGCCAGATATAACGCAAGTATAAAGGCTAATCCAACGAGACCTTGCAATAATGGCATAACTCCTCCCAGACACGAGATTTTGGTATTTGTTCCCATCTTATTCTGAATTGGACCAAATAGTTCCTAGCCACAAAACTACTCGTCAACTGGATCGCACCAATCTGCTGGCAAAACACAGCTTGATTCTTTATCGACATAGCACCAATCCGCAACAGGGCACTCGGCGATGTCGTAAAAATTGCATATATCAACTCCAAGACAACAAGGCTCAACGGGAGGATGTTCATTTGAACCAACAGGATGGATATGCTTCATAACAGCTCCTCACCTTAATCCAATTAGAGACTACGTTTGATCAATGCCACAGTGATCTACAACGCAGATGCTGCCGCCATCCATGTCATAGTCGCAGTAATCGTATGCACCACAGCCATCTGCTTTATCATAAACAGTACAGATGTCAGTAATGCCCAAGAGGCAGTCAAAAGACATCGGCTTCACGCCTGCCTCGTCGCCACCTCCTGGATTAATCGGATGAATATGCTTCACGACTACCTCCCTTTGAGTGCAGAAAAACCTCAATATTGTGTATAACAAACCAAGATGTCTAGTTCACCATATTTCTAGAATGGTTTCGGCGAACGTAGCAATAAGCTTCGCAGACGGTAATCAGAAGAACGAACACCTCCACAATGGTGACAGCAATGCGCTGAACCGCTTATTCCGATACAGTAGCTTCTCGTTGATTTTTCTCCTGCGAAGATGAGTGGCGGGAAATAAGGTCAAAAGCCATCTCGTAGCACATTTTTCTATATTCACATGATGCAGGGTGTAGACTCTTGGGCAAGTAGCCGTGCTCGCCTGCAGCCTCCCAGCTACAGCCCCCACCACAGAAAGACCGAGCCCAACAGTCCGTACAGTCAATTCTTTTTTCGACACCCTGACTCCAGTTTTCAATATACCTAGTTTCGTCAATTCCGGTGACGATGTTGCCCATTTTGAATCGCATCATCCCGACAAACCTGTGACAGGGGTATACGTCCCCTTCGGGAGTCGCGGAAATAAAACGCCTGCCAGCCCCGCATCCGACAAAGGCGATCCTGTTGCTCATAATCAAATCAACTGCAGTTTTCAATGTTCTAAACAAGGGCTTTTCCCCTTGATCAATCTGTTTGAGATATTGATCCGCCAAATCTATTAGGCCCGCCCTGATTTTGTTTAATGAGTGTTCGTCGAGTTTGATATTCTCATCGAATGAGCTCACGGGCGAGAAGTAAATCCTTCTGAAGCCCATCTCTTTAAACTGAAGATAGTCTTCAACAAGGTTACAGTTATTATTTGTTAAGGTCGCTCTTGCGCCGAAGGGGAACGACTCGGAAAAACGACGAACGTTTTTGTCGATATCGGAGAAAGAGCCGCCTCCCGTCTTGTACGGGCGCGATGCATCGTGCTTGCATCCTGTACCATCGAGACTAATCAGAACAGAAAACCCGTGCTCCTTGAAAGAATTCACAGCAGTGTCATTCAAAAGCGTTCCGTTGGTCGTAATAGAATAGGTAAAGTTTCTATTGGGGTATATTCTTTTTGAATAGTCGACCGTTTTCCATATCAGCGGCTCGTTAATCATGGGTTCCCCACCAAAAAAGACGATCGCAAGCGTTTCGTTTTCCGATGAACTTGCGACGAGGTAGTCGACCGCCTTGAAGGCTATCTCGTCTGTCATCAGCAGAGGAGACGTTCCATAATCTCCTTTACCGGCAAAACAGTAACTACAACCAAGGTTGCATGCATGTGAAACGTGGAGTTCGATGGATCTAAGTTTTCGAGGCGTGTCTTTTGTTAAGAAAGTCCGCTCAGACAATCGTTGATACTCATCAATGTCGTCTTCAAGTTCTGCTATGGTCGTTTGGTCGTAGCCTTTCGCAGCAAGTGACTTTGTTAGCAACTTCGAGTTGACCGTTCTTCCCGATGCTTCAAATATGCGAAGCGCATCTTCTGATGCTTGGTCAACCTGAAAGCAATTGCGAGTGACCTCATCGAAGCAGTAACGACGATCACTTACTGAGAAAAAATGCATACGTTCCTCAATTTCATGCTGGACTGGCACTAACCTTGTTTATTGTTGCGCAGCTATAAAAAACCACCAGCGGGGATTCGGTGTGCGGCCCAATCGGACTCCCAAAAGGTTCTATTTGAGACTGGCAAGCTTTGTGTTGTTGGCACTTCGACAGCGCTCTTTATTCCAACATGGAGCCTCGCAGTTTGAGTCGACTTGCCTCTGGAAGGTCCGATCTTAACTTGATTTAGGATGAAAACAGATTACAGGCGCGCTCCTCTAGAAAGAAAGGAAACCAATCGCCGCCTTTCACCAGGAAAGTTTTTATAGCCCACCTCGAGCAAAATGAAAGATGCGAGAGCGATTGGGGAACAACGCGAATCTCCCCTTTTGGGTGGGAGCGAGCCTTCAGCCACCGGCGAACGACTCGCCCTGGTCAGAATCTGGAAGTGGTGCCGGGCCGCTTGGGCCTCCCCGGTGACTTCGTGGGGCTTACCTGCCTGACGTCGAGGAGTACATCCGCAAGATTCGTTCCCTATGCCGTTTGCTCTCACGCCCGCCTTAGTTCCAAGTCGGGCGAGCCGCCGCGCTCATGCGACCCGTGGCGGCGACACGTCGACGCCGCGCTCGCTGAGCACATCTTCGGTCGCGGGCGAGCACGAGGTCGCGCCGGCGCATCCGCTGGGACTGCTGTGCGTGCAAAACGGCTACGTGGTGAGCGTCCCGCGCTGGATTCAGCCGAGTGAGGAAGGCGTTGAGATCGGCGCGCTGGCAACGGGGGAGGGCGGCATCACCGACGACGTCTCGGCCCGCCATGCCCATATCTGGTGCGATGCTCAAAATATCTGGCACGTCGAGGACTTGTCGTCCACCAACGGAACCATGGTGGTAAACGGCGCGACGAACGTCTGCATCCAGGTCGAGCCCGGCCGCTCCGCTCAGCTCAACCCCGGCGACGAGCTCAGACTTGGCGAATCCACCACCTACGCTATCCTCCTCGGCGTGGCGCCCTCTAGTCGGCAGATGGGGACGTTCCTTTTATGCCGGCACTCCGGGACACTCCATGGCGCGCCAGGGCCAATCGCCCGGGGACGAAGCGTTCATTTTGGCCCTTGGCGGTCACCCGAGGTAAACCTTTACCGCCCACCTATATTTGTCGAAATTACACTTGGCGGCGGGGTACAATAAACCCGCATGCGGATTTCCGTTGCGGGTGCCTCCCATCGCCGGGGCGTGCCCGGGAGCATCCGGCATGCGGCCTTTGCGGCGCTCGGTCATGTGCAAGACGGGCAGCTGGGCCTGTGGAGTGCGTGCAGCCCTCCTCGCCTCGGCATGCCTTCTCTCCACGCCATGTACCTGCTGCTGAGCCTGCCTGCCAGATGATTGGAAGCAACAGCGAAAATCCCATCACGCCAATATCCCGGCGATCGCCGGGGCCTGTATACCTATATGAGAGGAGAGGGGTATATGGCGCGTAAGTTTAAGTCTATGGACGGCAACGAGGCGGCCGCATATGTTTCGTATGCGTACACCGAGGTAGCGGGAATCTATCCCATTACGCCGTCCAGCCCGATGGCCGACCATGTCGACCAGTGGGCGGCCCAGGGTCGCAAGAATATCTTCGGCACCCCGGTCAAGGTCGTCGAGATGGAGTCCGAGGCAGGTGCAGCCGGTACCGTTCACGGTTCGCTGGGCGCCGGTGCTCTGACCACCACCTACACGGCTTCTCAGGGTCTACTTCTGATGATCCCGAACATGTACAAGATCGCGGGCGAGCAGCTCCCGGGCGTCTTCCACGTCTCCGCGCGTTGCGTCGCTTCCCACGCCCTGAACATTTTTGGCGATCACTCCGACGTCATGGCCTGTCGTCAGACCGGCTTCGCCATGCTCGCCGAGGGCAACGTCCAGGAGGTCATGGACCTCTCGCCGGTGGCTCACCTTGCCGCCATCGAGGGTAAGACCCCGTTCCTTAACTTCTTCGACGGCTTCCGCACCAGCCACGAGATCCAGAAGGTCGCCATGTGGGACTACAAGGATCTGGCTGAGATGTGCGACATGGACGCCGTCCAGGCTTTCCGCGATCACGCGCTCAACCCTGAGCACCCGCACACCCGCGGCAGCCACGAGAACGGCGACATCTTCTTCCAGAACCGCGAGGCCTGCAACAAGGTCTACGACGAGCTCCCTGCCGTCGTCGAGGGCTACATGAAGAAGATCAACGAGAAGCTCGGCACCGATTACGGCCTGTTCAACTACTACGGCGCTCCCGACGCCGATCGTGTCGTCGTGTGCATGGGCTCCTTCTGCGACGTGCTCGAGGAAGTCATCGACTACCTCAACGCTCACGGCGAGAAGGTCGGCCTGGTCAAGGTTCGCCTGTTCCGTCCGTTCTCCATCAAGCACTTCGTCGACGTTCTCCCCGAGACCGTCCAGAAGATCGCCGTCATGGACCGCACCAAGGAGCCGGGTTCCATCGGCGAGCCGCTCTACCAGGACGTCGTCTCCGCTCTCTACGAGGCCGGCAAGACGGGCATCAAGGTCGTCGGCGGCCGTTACGGCCTGGGCAGCAAGGACACGCCTCCCGCGTCCGCGTTCGCTGTCTTCGAGGAGCTTAAGAAGGACGAGCCCAAGCGCGAGTTCACCATCGGCATTGTCGATGACGTGACCAACCTGAGCCTGCCCGAGGCCGAGGATGCGCCCAACACTGCAGCCCCCGGCACCATCGAGTGCAAGTTCTGGGGTCTGGGTGGCGACGGTACCGTCGGCGCCAACAAGAACTCGATCAAGATCATCGGCGACCACACCGACAAGTACGTTCAGGCCTACTTCCAGTACGACTCCAAGAAGACCGGCGGCGTCACCGTCTCGCACCTGCGCTTTGGTGATTCCCCGATCCGCTCGCCGTACTACGTGACCAAGGCCGACTTTGTCGCCTGCCACAACCCCAGCTACATCGTCAAGGGCTTCAAGATGGTCCGCGACGTCAAGCCGGGCGGCACCTTCCTGGTCAACTGCCAGTGGAGCGACGAGGAGTTCGCCGAGCACATGCCCGCCGTGGCCAAGCGCTACATCGCCAACAACAACGTCAACGTCTACCTGATCGACGCTATCGACCTGGCTGCCAAGGTCGGCATGGGCAAGCGCACCAACACGGTGCTCCAGTCCGCCTTCTTCGCGCTGGCCAAGGTCCTGCCCGCCGAGGACGCCCTGCAGTACATGAAGGACGCGGCTACCAAGTCCTACATGAAGAAGGGCCAGGCCATCGTCGACGCCAACCACAAGGCCATCGATGCCGGCGCTACCGCCTTCCGTAAGTTCGAGGTTCCGGCCGACTGGGCAACTGCCGAGGATGCCGCTCCCGTCGAGCTCTCCGAGGAGACCAAGTCCGCTATCGCCCAGCAGGTCAAGAACCTGCTCGAGCCCATCGATCGCATGGATGGCGACAGCCTGCCCGTTTCTGCCTTTGTCGATTGTGCCGACGGCCAGTTTGAGCTGGGCGCCTCCGCATACGAGAAACGCGGCGTCGCCGTGGTCGTTCCTCACTGGGACGAGACCAAGTGCATCCAGTGCAACCAGTGCGCCTATGTGTGCCCGCATGCCACCATCCGTCCGTTCGCGATGACCGAGGACGAGGCTGCCGCCGCGCCCGAGGCTACCCGCACGCTCGACGCCATGGGCCCCAAGGCCAAGGGCATGAAGTTCACCATGGCCGTGTCCCCGCTCGACTGCATGGGCTGCACCAACTGCGTCAAGGTCTGCCCCAAGGGCGCCCTCGAGATGGTTCCCACCGAGCAGGAGATGGACCAGCAGCCCGTTTGGGACTACATGGTCGAGAACGTCTCCGAGAAGAAGGAGCTCATCGCGGCCAACGTCAAGGGCAGCCAGTTTAAGCAGCCCTACCTGGAGTTCTCTGGCTCCTGCGCCGGCTGCGCCGAGACCGCCTATGCACGTCTGGTGACCCAGGTCGCCGGCGACCGCATGTTCATCTCCAACGCCACCGGCTGCTCCTCCATTTGGGGCAACCCCGCTGCCACCGCTCCTTACTGCAAGGACAAGGACGGTCACGGCCCGGCGTGGAACAACTCCCTGTTCGAGGACAATGCCGAGCACGGTCTGGGCATGGCCGTGGGCTATGAGGCCGTTCAGAAGAAGCTGATCGCTGCTACGCAGGAGATCATCGCCGCTGACGGTCCGTCCGACGAGCTCAAGGCCGCCGGTCAGGCTTGGATCGACTCCGTCAACGACGCCGAGGCCTCTAAGACCGCTGCCGCCGCCTACGTTGCCGAGCTCGAGAAGTGTGGCTGTGACGCTTCCAAGGCGATTCTCGCCGACAAGGCTTACCTCACCAAGAAGTCCTTCTGGATCTTCGGCGGCGACGGTTGGGCCTACGATATCGGCTTCGGTGGCCTGGACCACGTCCTGGCTTCCGGCCACAACGTCAACGTCTTCGTCTTCGACACCGAGGTCTACTCCAACACCGGCGGTCAGGCCTCCAAGGCCTCGAACCTGGGCCAGGTTGCTCAGTTCGCCGCTGCCGGTAAGGTGACCAAGAAGAAGTCTCTGGCCGAGATTGCCATGAGCTACGGCTATGTCTACGTGGCGCAGGTCGCCATGGGCGCCAACCCGGCTCAGACCCTCAAGGCCATCCACGAGGCCGAGGCCTACGACGGCCCGTCCCTCATCATCGGCTACAGCCCCTGCGAGATGCACTCCATCAAGAAGGGCGGCATGCAGAACTGCCAGGCCGAGATGAAGAAGGCTGTCGAGTGCGGTTACTGGAACCTCTTCCGCTTCAACCCCGAGGCTGCTGCCGGCAAGAAGTTCTCACTCGATTCCAAGGAGCCCGCGGGCGGTTATCAGGAGTTCCTGATGAACGAGGCCCGTTACGCTTCGCTGACGCGTTCCTTCCCCGAGCGCGCCGAGGAGCTCTTCAAGGAGAACGAGCAGGCCGCTATGGATCGCTATCAGCACCTGCTGAAGCTCAAGACGGTGTACAACGAGGCTTAGGTCTCCCACCGCAGGATCTGAGGGCTGACCTTCGCGGACGTCCTCGGACATGAAAGAACCCCCGCTGCGCACTACGTGAACTGCCTCCCATTTCTTGGACACAAGAAATGGGAGGCTTTTTTATGGCTGGAAACGCTTTGTACGACGTCGGGATGAGACTGCGAGCGGCAGAGCTGCACGACGAGGGGCACGGCCGCGCGGCGATCGCGGCCCTTCTCGGGATGCCGGAGGAAACCGTGAGAGAATGGCTGTGCACCTACAGGTCTGCTGGTATCGAGGTTCTGGCCATGATGGGAAAGAAACACACCGCCTATTCGTTCGAGACGAAGCTGGTGTCGCCGTCAGGGCGGTCGTCGACGAGGGCATGACGAAGCCCGAGGCCATGGAGAAGTTCGGGATAGCCTCGCCAAGCCCTTTCAAGAAATGGCTGAAGGCCTACAGGGAGGAGGGCCCGGAGGCGCTCAGGCCAAAGCCCAGGGGGAGGCCGAGGGGGTCCGGCTCCCCGTCCGGGGAGACGACGCGCGAGCAAGAGCTCGAGCGCAGGATCAAGAGGCTCGAGGCGGAGAACGCCTACCTAAAAAAATCGATCGCCCTGAAGGCGGAGAAACGCTCTCGAACGGCGAGAAGGCCGCGGTCGTGAGCGGGCTTTCAGGGCAATACCCCCTCGCCGACCTGCTCGAGTGCGCCGGCCTGGCGAGGTCGAGCTACTACTACGCGCTGTCGCACCCGAAGGCTCCCACCAGGCCCGAGCTCTGGGAGGCCGCCGCCGAGATATTCTCGCGCACCGCCAACGGGTGCGGCCACAGGCAGATCGCCATGTGCCTGCGCGCCGAGCAGGGCGTGCGCATAGCCGACAAGACGACGCTGAAGATGATGCGCGAGATGGGCATCAGCTGCGGGATCCGCCGCGAGACCGACTACCACAGGTACAACTCGTACAGGGGCAAGGTCGGAAAGACCTTCGAGAACGTCATCGGCAGGGACTTCGCCGCCGGCGGGCCGTGGGAGAAGATGGGCACCGACGTCACCGAGTTCAAGCAGCCCTGGGGCAAGGCCTACTTCGCGCCGGTCTACGACTTCGGCAGCAAGGAGATCGTCGCCTGGTCCACGTCGCTGCATCCCAACATGGCCCAGCAGCACGAGCTGCTCGACCAGCTCGTGTCCAAGATGCCCGAGGGCTCCAGGCCGGTCCTGCACTCGGACATGGGCTGGCAGTACCAGCAGGCCGGGTGGTGCAAGCGGCTGGAGGAGGCCGGCGTGGTGCAGAGCATGTCCCGGAAGGGCAACTGCATCGACAACGGCGCGACGGAGCAGGTGTTCGGCCATATGAAGGACGAGTTCTTTCGCGGAAGAAAATGGCCCTGCTTCGAAGACTTCAAGAGAGACCTGGACGAATACATCATCCATTGGAACACGAGAAGGAGGCAGGTTAAACTGAAGGGACTGACCCCGGAGGAATTCCGGAATCAGTCCCTATGTGCGGCGTAGGCCGCTTATTAGCCCGTCCAAGAATTGGGGCGCAGTTCACACTACGTGCGGCGGGGGTTCTTTCGTCCTGCGGAGTGTCCGCGAAGGTCAGCCCTCAGATCCTGCTACGACTACGTCCTCAGATTGTGTGGGCTGATGAAGGACGTGGTTGGTGGGGTGCCTTGTCCCGGTCGCTGTTTCGCGGCTTTGCCGCGAAACCACGCGCTGCTTTGGGCATAGAGGGGGACCTAGTTGCGGACCCAGATGGCCTAGAGGGATATGGGTGCAAACGAGAAATCGTTGTTGGGGTCGTCCTTTTCCATAAACTCATCGAGACAGAATGTCATATAGATTGGAACGTAAAGGATCTTGCCCTCTTTGCAAAGGTTTTCGTGGCTCAGCACAACGGCCTCGGGGATTTTGTACTCCCTCACGCTCATCAGACGGTCGAGGGCCGCATGGGCTCGAACCTTCTTGCCCGATTTGACCTCGATTGGGACAACGTGCCCGCGAGCGCCTTCAATCACAAAGTCAACTTCGCCGACCTCGCGTGTCTGGTAGTACCATGCATCAGTTCCAAGGGCGACAAGCTCCTGCGCGACCACGTTCTCATAGAGGCCGCCGAGGTTGGGGGTTTTCATGTCAAGGTAGACGGCGCGTGCCGTGCTGCCGGGATACCGCGATGCGAGCATACCTGTATCGGACTCGTATAGTTTAAAGGCCGTCGTTTTCTCCGTCCTCTTGAGAGGACTTCGTGCCTCCGTCACCTGGGGGACCATCAATCCAACGCCTGCGTTCACCAGCCATAGGAAATCCTGCTCGTATTTTTGAAGACGAGCTCCCTCGCCTAGAGACGAGACGATAAAGCGATGGGACTCCGCCTCAAGCTGAACGGGAATTTGCTCGAAAATGGAGCGAACGTTAAACGCTCGAGTCGATGCATATTTAGAGATATCGCTTTTGTACTGATCGACTAGCTGAATTTGAAGCTCACGCGTTCTCACGAGCGAATAGCCCGAATCGATATAGTTCTGAACGACCTCCGGCATGCCGCCGCAAACGATATAAGCTCTAAAGTTTTTGAGCATCGCCTCATGAATAAAATTTTCGACGGGACGCCTCTCGACAAGGCAGCTGCGGATGTCTGCAAGCACATTCTCGCTGATGCTGTTTGCCCAACAAAACTCTTCAAAATCCATTGGCCGCATAACAATGTGCTCGACATACCCCACCGGGAAAGAAGAGATCCCCTTAAACTCAGTCCCAAGCATAGACCCCGAGAAGACATAGCTAAAGCGTCCGTCCTCGACCAGCGCCTTCATAAGTGTAACGATCTGCGGATACTCCTGAATCTCATCGACGAAGATAAGCGTGTCTCCTTCAACAAGCGGTGCATCCGCAAGAAGGGCCACACGGTTGATGAAGTCAATGGAGTTCTTAGCGCCAACAAGTACGTCTCTTGCCTCGGCATCGAGTAGCAGATTGACCTCATAATACGAAGCGTAGTTGCTCTTTCCAAACGCGCGAATTGCATAGCTCTTGCCAATCTGACGCGCGCCAGTAACAAGCAACGCTTTATTGGATTTGTTCTTCCAGCTCAAAAGCCTGTCAGTGACCTTACGGCGTAGCATTAAAACCCCTCAATGACAAAAATTGGCAAATAGATTTGACGCTAATCATACAAAAATTGGCAGATAGATTTGACCCAAATCATACAAAAATTGGCAAATAGCAAAGCTCGCTTAGGCCTCAAAGCCAGCGAGCCAGCACGGTACTTTGCGAAAAGGCTGGCGGCGCCGTTGTTGAGGGTGGCCAGGTTGGCAGTGGCGCCGTTAGCGTTCTCGGCTGCTTGGGCGCGCAGGAGCGAAAGGGCGTCGGCAGCGTCCATGCAGAAGCCGACGGTAAAGTTCCATACTGCGAACTCGCAGTCGCTTGCCGCGGGGTGAAGCGCGATCGGCTATCCCTTATGTTGGATGAAAAGCCCCATGTTTTTGCAGGGATGCATACTCGTCAAATTAGTGTATAGAATCGCGTATAGTGCGAGTAAGATATTGCGCTGTCCGTTTTGTGTTTAGCAAAGATATAGTTTGCATAATCTGGTCTAATCCCTGCTCTATTTAAATAAAGTCGCACGTAAATGGCGTAGATATACCTGAACTGGGCTTCTTTACGCTGAGCGGGTAAAATCGACCGTTCGCCGTTCAACTATTTTCAAAATGAATAAAATGAGCGATAAAGAGAATATAAACCTTAATAAACTCGCGTATCGCACGGACGCGGGTTATTAATGGGTTGTAGGCCTTTTACAGAAAGGATTCCAGCAATGTCTAAGCCTCTTGGCAAGCCCGACCGCATCGTCGTCGCCCTCGGCGGCAACGCCCTCGGCAACAACCCCGTCGAGCAGATCGAGGCCGTGAGCAACACCGCCCACGCTCTCCTCGGTCTTATCGAGCAGGGCAACGAGATCATCATCACCCACGGCAACGGCCCGCAGGTCGGCATGATCCAGAACGCCTTCGCCGCCGCCCACGATGCCATCGGCACCCCCGAGATGCCGCTGCCCGAGTGCGGCGCCATGTCCCAGGGCTACATCGGCTACCACCTGCAGCAGGGCATTGGCCGCGAGATGCACAAGCGCTACAAGCGCTGGCACGCCGCCACCGTCGTCACCCAGATCGAGTGCGACCCGGACGACCCCGCGTTCAAGAGCCCGACCAAGCCGATCGGCCCCTTCTACACCGAGGAGCAGGCCAAGGAGTTCATGGCCGAGGATCCCTCCAAGGTCTTCGTCGAGGATTCCGGCCGCGGCTGGCGCCGCGTCGTCGCCTCCCCCGATCCCAAGAAGATCGTCGAGGCCGACTCCATCCTCAACCTGCTCGACAACGAGTTCATCGTCATCGCCTGCGGCGGCGGCGGCATCCCCGTCGTCCGCGACTACGAGAACAAGGGCTGCTACAAGGGCGTTCCCGCCGTCATCGACAAGGACCTGGGCGGCGAGCTGCTGGCCGAGGACTGCGACGCCGACGTCCTGTTCCTGCTGACCGCCGTCGAGCACGTCGCCATCAACTTCGGCAAGCCCAACCAGGAGGAGCTCGAGGACCTCACCGCCGACGAGGCCGAGCGCCTGGCCGACGAGGGCCAGTTCGGCAAGGGTTCCATGGAGCCCAAGGTCCGCGCCGCCATCAAGTTCGCCCGCTCCCGCAAGGGCCGCACCTGCATCATTGGCGCTCTGGACAAGGCCGCCGAGACCATGGCCGGCCTCTCCGGTACCCGCATCCACGAGTAGTCTCTACTCTGTTGCCTCTCTCGTGGGCGCCAGGCAAAGCGCCCACAAACTAGCCTCTCTTCATGAGCCCCGCAGTCCGCTCCGACTGCGGGGCTTTTGCTGTTTGGAGCGCGAGCAAATGAGGAAGGCGAATAAGAGCCAATCTGATTAGATGCTCAGGTCATGGGATGCCTGAAACCAGACGATGACTCCGAGAATCCTGATTCGGCGTTTGTCCAGCACAATATCCGGTTCCGACGTGCGATATGAGTAGGATGAGAGCATCACGGTGTTCGTACCGGTGCTATAACGACGTATGACGATTCTTGAATTATCGGCCAAAGCGAGGACGGAGCATCCGTTCCAGGGTTTCAGGTTTGGATCCACGAGGAGAAGGGATCCAATCGGGTAGCATTTGGACATGGCGGACGTGTCCATTTGAACAAAGAAGCACCCGCGATGTTTCTTGAATACGGATGAGGGAAGCGCGGTTATTCCGGTTTGTTTAAGTCCCGTTCTGCCTCCATTCTTCAAGATTTTAAATACATCGCAAAGGGAATCAGTAGTAACTTCTTTGGATTCCCCCTTCCGCCCCTCGTGGTCGAGCTTTGCGGCAAGCCCTGCGGTTTCAGATGTGAGGTCGTCGAGCTGCAGGTTAAATTTCGATACTATCTTGAGCAACGTTGAGCGGCGGATTGTATAGCGGTCCTTTTCCCAGCGGCATACCGTTTCTTTGGAGACGCCGATGAGTGCCGCGAATTCCTCCTGTGTCAGCTGGTCGCGCTTGCGAAGCGCCTTTATGTTTTGACCCGTTCCCATGTTATGAAGTGCGGACGAGGGGGAGGCAGAGGCAGTTGGGGCCGCCAAAGCCGTTTGTCAGCTCAAAGATAGAGATGGGAATAAGGTCAATACCGGCCTGCTCCAGCGCTTTGTTGGTTTCGGCGTTTTCTTCGTATACGCAGACCTTGCCTGGCTCCAAACAAAGGGTGCTTGTGGCATTGTTGGTCCTTTCGACCTCTGCTGCTCCGGGATTTGAGCCACCGCAAAGGATAAACTGCAATGAACTTGAACCTAGGGCTAATCGCAACGCTTCTTTCAGTCCGCCTGCGACATGACACGCACGGGTTGTCCCTTCCGATCTGCCCCGCGTAATGCGGTAGACTCGCGCTTGGTCGAGAAGCTCCCGAGCAACGAGGAATGTCTCGTAGTCAACGCGAGTGAAATATGTGTCGAGATGAATGCAGAGGTCATCGTAGGGGACCTGAATGGCCCATACGGACTCAATAGTCGAGTTCTCATCCCACAGCAAGTTATTTGCTAAAGTGTCTATCGCCGCCGGCTCGGTTCGTTGCGAGATTCCAACGGCTATGTTTTCGCTGTTGAGGTTGTGCAGGTCGCCGCCTTCAATGTGGTAAGTCGATTCATGCTTGAAGAACTGAGGGGTCTCGCGGAAATCTGGGTGATAGGTAAAAATCGTTTTGTAGGCGATAACCTCACGGTTGCGCTCTGGCCAGTACATGTGGTTGAGCGTAACGCCTTCGCCGATGACGCTCGCCGGATCGCGTGTGAACCACATGGTGTTAAGGGGGCTTACGAGAAGATCGTCAGGTGAGTATGCGTCTGCCGTCAGTTTCGTGAGGCTGAACACCTCTTTATCTGTGTTGAAGACCTGGGAGTAGCGGATGCCGTTGACTGCTGCTTGAGCAAGGGCGCGGGAGCCTTCGATGCGCTCGAGATACTCGCGAATGGCAGACTCGAGCTCAATGCCCCGCGCGCCGCATTCTGAAATGTAGCTATCGATAAAAGAGCGACGCGCTTGCTCTGTCGCATCAAGGGCTTCGGTAAGAAGGTTTTCAAGATAGAGAATCTCTACCCCTTCGTGCTCGAGCATCGCCGAGTAAGCATGATGCTCCCTAAGGGCTTTATCAAGATCGAATGAGCTGCTAGACGGACGCAACGTAAAGACCCGATTGAACTGCCCGTCGGGGTAGTTGCGCGTTTCGGGGCCGGGACAGTGCAGAAGCACCTTTTTTAGCTTTCCTATTTCATTTTGAACATGCAATGCGGACATGTGACCTCGCTTTGGCGGTGAGTATTTATTGCTTCCATAGTGGCACATTACGAGTTTGATTCAATTTACATCATATCTGTCACAGGTGAATGGCACGAACCGGCTTAGTAATTGATGTTAAACATCAATTTAGATAGCAAATTGACAAATTACATCAATCTGAAATCCGTTTACGGGTCGATGCGCTTCGTTGGCGGGCGAAGAGACGGAAGGGTGTTTTGCGCGATGACACAATGGCTTTGCCGGCAACGAAAAACCCCTGAATTAAGGAGGAGAGATGGCAGAGACAGAAAAGAAGCGCACTCTTCGAGTCCCGCACGTGTACACCATCATTCTCGTCTTGATGGCCGTATTTGCCGTTCTGACCTGGGTCGTGCCTTCGGGTTCGTTTGAGCGTCAGGAGGTTAACGGTCGCGAGGTAACGGTCTCGGGCACCTATGAGCCTGTCGATAAGGTCTATACGGACGAGGACGGCAACGAGGTCGATCTTCGCCAAGGCATCTTCGAAGTACTTGAGGCCCCTGCGATCGGCATCCAGCAAGCGGTCGAGGTCGTTGCATTCATTATGATCGTGGGAGGTTCCTTCCAGGTCATCACGGCGACCGGAGCCATCACGAGTGGCGTAGCTCGAGTGGTGAAAAAGTTCAAGAGCAAGGACGTCCTCATCATTCCGATCCTAATGGTGCTTTTTGCCTTGGGCGGCAGCACCTTTGGTATGGCAGAGGAGACGCTTCCGTTCTTTGCGATTCTTATGCCGATCATGATGGCCATGGGCTTCGACTCAATTACAGCGTTCATGACGGTGTTTGTGGGTGCCCGTATCGGATACATCGCATCTACCGTCAATCCGTTCAACGTCCTGATTTCCCAGGGCATCCTCGGTATCCAGGGCAACCCCCAGCTTTGGTTGCGTACTATTGCCCTTGCCGTGCTCACGGCGGTTGCCGTCGCATGGGTTGTAATGTATGCCCTCAAGGTTAAGAAAAACCCCGAAGCGTCCCCCGCTTTCCACGATGATATCGAGAAACGCAAAGAGTTTGGCGCGGATGAGAACCTCCTCGATAGCGAGTTCACCGCTAAGCAAAAAGCCGTCATGGTTATTTTCGTGCTTGGACTTGGCGCTATCATTTGGGGCCTGGTAGCCCAGGGCTGGTACATGAACGAAATCTCTGCGATTTTCTTGGCCATGGCCCTTCTTTCTGGTGTTGTTTCCGGGATGAATGAGAAGGAGATCGCTGGCGAGTTCGTTAAGGGAATTGCAGATTTCGCGTTCTCTGCCATCGTTGTTGGACTTGCCCGCGGAATCCTCGTAATCGCCAATGACGGCCTCATCATCGATACGATTCTCAATACGCTCGCCACGGCTCTCACTGGAGTTCCAGCCGTTATCTTTACGAGCATCCTCTATGTCGTGGATAACCTTCTGTCGATCCTCGTTCCGAGCTCTTCGGGTATCGCTGCTCTTACGATTCCAATTTTTGGCCCGCTTGTTGAGCTGATGGGCTTAAACCCCGAGGCTGCAGTTACGGGTCTTTCCATGGGCAGCGCGGCCATGTCTCTCATTTCGCCAACAAGCGCGATGCTCGTTGCCGGTCTTGGCGTCTGCAAGATTCCGCTTGGCCAGTGGTGGAAGGTTGCTTGGAAATTCTTCCTGGTCGTGAGCGTTATCTGCATGGCATTCACTGCGGTTTCGGGCCTTATCCCCTTGCCGTAAAAGCAAAACCTTACATACAGTTGTAAGAAAGAAGGATAGAGATGAACAAAGGACTGAACGTTCATAGCGAGATTGGCGCCCTTAAGAAGGTGTGCGTCCATCGCCCCGGTATGGATCTTGTAAACATGAAGGCGGAGGATTTCGACCGCGTTTGGATTCACGACGCGTTCTATCTGGACTATGCCCAGAAAGAGCACGATCAGTTTACCGACCTTCTTCGCGGCGCTGGCGCCGAGGTCGTCTATATGGAAGAGCTGCTCGCTGAGACGTTTGACAAAGTCGAGGGTACTCGCGCAGAGTTCATGACGAAGTTCATGGGTGAGTCTGGCATCTCCAACGCGGCCCTTCGCCAGGCCGTTGTCGAGAAGCTTGATTCGATTAAGGACAACAAGGAGTTTGTCCTTGCTGCCATGGGCGGCCTCTACGTTCGCGACCTCGAGATCCCCAAGGTTGGCGGTTCTCTTGCCAGTATGGACGGCGAGGAGTTGAAGGCTGACGATATGGTGCTGTTCCCCATGCCGGCCTCGTATTTCTCCCGTGACCCTCTGGCTGTCGTGGGCAAGGGCGCTACCATGAACCGCATGTACTGGAATCAGCGCAACCGCGAGGTAATCTTCTACGAAACGGTGCTGCGCAACCATCCCGATTACGCCGGTAGCCCCATCTGGTACGACCACAACAGCGAGTGGCATATCGAGGGCGGCGATATCCTCAACATCAACGCCAAGACGCTCGCCATCGGTATTTCCGAGCGCACCCAGACTGCAGCCATCGATGAGCTCGCCAAGAATATGTTCTGGGGTTCCGATGAGGCCGAGATCGAGAACATCTATGCCATCAAGATTCCGCACGGCTATGCCTACATGCACCTCGACACCGTCTGCACGCAGGTCGATCGCGATAAGTTCACGGTCTATCCCGGCATCTACCAGACGCTTCGTGCCTACCGCCTGACCAAGGGCGATTCGGAGGGGGAGGTGCATATCGAGGAACTCGAGGGCACCCTGCAGCATATCCTCGAGCTTGCGACGGGTATGGACCATATCACCATGATTGAGTGCGGTGGCGGCGATCCGATCGAGGCTTCCCGTGAGCAGTGGAACGATGGTTCCAACACTCTTGCGGTCGAACCGGGCAAGGTCTGCGTGTATGAGCGCAACGTTGTCACCAACGATGCTCTTTACAAGGCCGGCGTCGAGCTGCTCGTCGCTCCCTCCGAGGAGCTTTCTCGCGGTCGCGGCGGCCCGCGCTGCATGACCATGCCGTTCTGGCGTGAGGAAATCTAGTCAGCGTTAGCGTATCTGGGCGGCGCGTGTGCGTCTGCGCCGCCCATCCCTCCTTGTGTGTTCCAACAACCGAAAGGACTCAAATCATGGCTCTTAATCTTTCTGGTCGAAGCGTTCTTACCCTGCTTGACTTTACGTCCGAGGAAATCGAGTACATGCTCGACCTCTCAAAGAACTTCAAGGATATGAAGCGCGCCGGTTATCCGCACCGCTTTCTCGAGGGCAAGAACATTGTCCTGCTGTTTGAGAAGACCTCCACGCGCACGCGCTGTGCCTTCGAGGTCGGCGGTATGGACCTGGGTATGGGCGTGACCTACCTCGACCCCGGCTCGTCGCAGATGGGCAAGAAAGAGTCCATCGAGGATACCGCCCGCGTGCTCGGTCGCATGTATGACGGTATTGAGTATCGCGGCTCCGACCAGTCGATCGTCGAGGAGCTTGCCGCCAAGGCTGGCGTTCCCGTCTGGAACGGTCTGACCAACGAGTACCATCCCACCCAGGCCCTTGCCGACATTCTTACCATGCGTGAGGAGTTTGGCGACACGCGCGGCATGAAGCTCACCTATATGGGTAAGGAGCAGGGCAACGTCAGCGACTCCCTGATGGTTATCTGCGCCAAGCTCGGCATTAACTTCTGCTCCTGCGGACCCAAGGGCGATGTCGAGGGCGCCACGCACTTCGATCCCGAGCTTCTTGAGCGCTGCCAGGAGATCGCCGCTCAGAATGGCTGCACGATCCAGCTCACTGAGGATATCGACGAGGGCGTCAAGGATGCAGACGTGATCTATACGGACGTTTGGGTCGGTATGGGCCAGGCTGAGGAGCTGTGGAAGAGCCGAATCGATCTTCTCTCTCCCTATCGAGTAACGCCCGAGGTCATGGCCAAGGCAAACCCCGGCGCCATCTTTATGCACTGCCTGCCGAGCTTCCACGATACGCAGACCACCATCGGCGCCGAGATTGCCGAGAAGTTCGGCGTGACCGAGATGGAGGTTTCCGACGAGGTCTTTGAGAGCGCGCAGTCTCGCGTGTTCCAGGAGGCCGAGAACCGCATGCATACCATTAAGGCCATGATGTACGCGACGCTTCGCTAGTAGCTGGGAAGTGAACGAACACTATGAGTAAACCGTACGGAAAGCCCGATCGTATTGTCGTCGCCCTCGGCGGCAACGCCCTCGGCAACAACCCCGTCGAGCAGATCGAGGCCGTGAGCAACACCGCCCACGCTCTCCTCGGTCTTATCGAGCAGGGCAACGAGATCATCATCACCCACGGCAACGGCCCGCAGGTCGGCATGATCCAGAACGCCTTCGCCGCCGCCCACGATGCCATCGGCACCCCCGAGATGCCGCTGCCCGAGTGCGGCGCCATGTCCCAGGGCTACATCGGCTACCACCTGCAGCAGGGCATTGGCCGCGAGATGCACAAGCGCTACAAGCGCTGGCACGCCGCCACCGTCGTCACCCAGATCGAGTGCGACCCGGACGACCCCGCGTTCAAGAGCCCGACCAAGCCGATCGGCCCCTTCTACACCGAGGAGCAGGCCAAGGAGTTCATGGCCGAGGATCCCTCCAAGGTCTTCGTCGAGGATTCCGGCCGCGGCTGGCGCCGCGTCGTCGCCTCCCCCGATCCCAAGAAGATCGTCGAGGCCGACTCCATCCTCAACCTGCTCGACAACGAGTTCATCGTCATCGCCTGCGGCGGCGGCGGCATCCCCGTCGTCCGCGACTACGAGAACAAGGGCTGCTACAAGGGCGTTCCCGCCGTCATCGACAAGGACCTGGGCGGCGAGCTGCTGGCCGAGGACTGCGACGCCGACGTCCTGTTCCTGCTGACCGCCGTCGAGCACGTCGCCATCAACTTCGGCAAGCCCAACCAGGAGGAGCTCGAGGACCTCACCGCCGACGAGGCCGAGCGCCTGGCCGACGAGGGCCAGTTCGGCAAGGGTTCCATGGAGCCCAAGGTCCGCGCCGCCATCAAGTTCGCCCGCTCCCGCAAGGGCCGCACCTGCATCATTGGCGCTCTGGACAAGGCCGCCGAGACCATGGCCGGCCTCTCCGGTACCCGCATCCACGAGTAGTCTCTACTCCGTTGCCTCTCCCATGGGCGCCAGGCAAAGCGCCCACAGACTAGCCTCTCTTCATGAGCCCCGCGGTCCGCTCCGACTGCGGGGCTTTTGCTATTCAGCTAGTCATTAGGGACGTTCTTAAATGACTAGTCAAACAAGAGCGTCCCCAATGACCACTCATTTAAGTCTGTCCCCAATGAGTGTCCCCAATGGCTAGTAGTAGGCCCACATGGCTTCGATTTCGTTGAGGACTTCTACGACGCCCCAGCGGCGGGCGCTGCGGCTGGCCGAGTTGGGGTCGTAGACTCCCACTTGATCGGCATCGTCGATGCCCCAGAGCACGATATAGTGTCCGACACTGGTAAAGGTGCCGGGACGAACCGATGCGATCATGGGCGCACCCGAGCGCAGCGCCTGGGTGATGGAGCTGCGATCGATATGGAGCTCCGTTCCGTTAAGGCCCAGCTGCCACGCGCCGTTTGTCATAAACGACCACTCGGTGGCACCAGTGGGGGCGTAGTTGCCGGCTTCGGCCAGTGCGCATATATCGACCGGCGTCTTATCGGTGTGGCCGGTCTTAAAGATATAGACCATGGTGAGGCAAGTGGGACCGCAAGCGTTTTCGCGAATAGTGCCACCGGCATAGGGCAGCTCCGACCATGCGGGGTCAATTTGGTAGATGTGGGGCATGGTGCCGGCCTGCCATTGCGAGCGTGGGGTCGAGAACGCAAAGGAGTAGCCGGGAGCGACAGGAGCTTTAAGCAGCTTGTCCTCGGCAGTGGGCTCAAGACCGGCTGATCCGTGGGAGATACAGGATCCCAAAAACACAAAGACGAGGCAGGCGGCAATGGAGCAAAGCGCAAGGCGTAGGCGGCGGGCCGGAAGCACGTGGCTTGTGGTATGCGACGCGGGGCGAGGGGCGGAATTGCCGCGATCGCGTTGAGGTCGCGAAAAGGAGCGTTTAACATAGTAATCGGTCTTACGGCGATCGTAGCGGCGCGGCTGCGATATGTCGGTCTGACGTTGGCGTGTGCTCGTACTCACGCGGTCTGACTGTTGCACGGTACGGCTTTGTTGCCGAGAAGAAGCCCCGGGCTGCTCTTGGGGGCGCTGCTGGTTGCCGTTGTCGGAGGTGCTTCTGGGCGTTGGCGTGGTGCGGCCGGCAAGGCGCACGCTTTGTGGCCGTTGGTCGCCGTCATTGTATCCGTATGCCATTCGAATCACCTTGCCTCGTGTGTAACTTGTCTATCCTACATAAAAAGATGCGCGACACATGGGTATGTGCGCCAAAAGCCTGACAAATGGTATGAACGTTGCCGCGCCGCGCGCCAAGCGTCACGGCAACAGGTATTCAAAAGCAGACAAGATGAAAGCGTCCAAGACGAATGACGTCTCCCGCCGTTCGTCCCAAAAACGGTGCCGCTCGTTTTGCAGTTCTGCCTTCGGTCGAGCTGCGAGCGGCGCTGCTGCGCCAAGGCCGTATCTTAAAGCCATGGAATAAAAGCGCGCGGCAAAACGGACCGCGCAAGGGGTGACGCCAGGGGGCGTCAAAAAGGAAAGGAGGGGAACAATGGCGGACAAGAACGCAGAAGTTGCAGTCGAGGACAACGGCGGCATGAAGAAAACGCTTTCGCTCTGGAACTTCTTCACCATCGGTTTCGGTGCCATCATCGGTACCGGTTGGGTTCTGCAGGTCGGCGACTGGATGGTCGTGGGCGGCGGTCCCGTTCCCGCTATGATTGCATTCCTCTTGGGCGCAATCTTCCTCGTGCCCGTCGGAGCTGTTTTCGGTGAGCTCACGGCTGCTATCCCCATTTCGGGCGGCATCGTCGAGTATGTCGATCGTAGCTTTGGCCGTACGATGAGCTACATCACCGGATGGCTCCTGGCCCTGGGCAACGGCATCCTGTGCCCGTGGGAGGCCATCGCCATCTCGACCCTCGTGTCCGAGATGTTCGGCAGCCTGCCAGGCCTTGAGTGGCTGCGCGCCGTCAAGCTCTACACCATCCTGGGCGCCGACGTTTACCTGTTCCCGACGCTGATCGCGCTCGGCTTTGCAACCTACGTCATCTTCCTCAACTTCCGCGGTGCCAGCTCGGCCGCCAAGCTGCAGGCCTTCCTGACCAAGGCTCTGCTCTGCGGCATGCTGCTCGCCATGGGCGTCTCGCTGTTCACCGGTTCGCCGGACAACGCCATGCCCGTGTTCTCCCAGGTCACCGGTGCTGGCGGCGGCAAGCCTGCTACCGAGGGCACCAGCCTGTTCGCAGGCATCGTTTCGGTCCTGGTTCTGACCCCGTTCTTCTACGCCGGCTTCGACACCATTCCTCAGCAGGCTGAGGAAGCGGCCGAGGGCCTCAACTGGAACAAGTTCGGTAAGATCATCTCCCTGGCCCTGCTGGCCGCCGGCGGCTTCTACATGGTCTGCATCTACTCGTTCGGCACCATCCTCGACTGGCATGAGTTTGTTAAGAGCCCGGTTCCCGCGCTTGCCTGCCTCAAGGGCATCAACATGCTCCTGTACCTGGCCATGCTCGTCATCGCCACGCTTGGACCCATGGGCCCGATGAACTCCTTCTACGGCGCCACGAGCCGCATCATGCTCGCCATGGGCCGCAAGGGCCAGCTGCCCGAGAAGTTCGCCGAGGTCGATCCCAAGTCCGGCGCTCCCAAGCTCGCCTGCGTCGTTCTGGGCGTCATCACCGTCGTCGGTCCGTTCCTGGGCAAGAACATGCTCATCCCTCTGACCAATGTGTCGGCTCTCGCCTTCATCTTCTCCTGCGGCATGGTCGCCCTCGCTTGCCTGCGCATGCGCTTCACCGAGCCCGACCTGCCTCGTCCCTACGAGGTGCCCGGCGGCAAATTTGGCATCAGCCTCGCTATCGTTGCCTGCGGCACCATCATTGGCCTGCTCGTGATCCCGTTCTCTCCCGCCTCCCTCAACATGGTGGAGTGGAGCATCGTGATCGGCTGGCTGGCTGTTGGCCTGGCCCTCATGGCCTTCACCAATTCCCGCAAAAAATAACGCCGAGCCGGGGCGGATCGGGTGCGCGGAACCCTCTCTCCCGCGCACCGAACCCGGCAGCACTTGGGTAGCTTTGTGAGGCCTTAACCCAACATGGCCTCGCCCACTATATGGATCCATAAGGAGGAACCATGTCTACTAAGTACGCAATCGTTGGCGGCAAGCTCATCGACGGTACCGGTGCCGAGCCGGTCGAGAACTCCCTCGTTCTCGTCGACGACAACGGCAAGATCGAGTACGCCGGCACTATGCAGGACCTTCCCGAGGGCGTTGAGGTTATCGACGCCGCCGGCAAGACTGTCCTTCCCGGCCTGATCGACACCCACCTGCACTTCTCGGGCAACCTGACCGACGATGACACCGACTGGGTCATGCAGCCGCTCCTCGAGAAGCAGGCCGTCGCCGTCAAGCAGGCCTACGACTGCCTCACCCACGGTCTCACCACCGTCTGCGAGATCGGCCGCTTCGGCATCCAGATCCGCGACTGCATCGACAAGGGCGTCTTCAAGGGCCCGCGCGTTCTGGCCACCGGCCTCGGCTTCTGCCGCGTTGCCGGCCACGGTGACTCCCACCACTGCACCCAGCAGCTCAACAAGGACTCCCACCCCTGGGGCGACCAGGTCGACGGTCCCTGGGATCTGCGTAAGGCCGTCCGCCGTCGCCTGCGCGAGAACCCCGATGCCATCAAGATCTGGGCTACCGGTGGCGGCATCTGGCGCTGGGACTCCGGCCGCGACCAGCACTACTGCTCCGAGGAGATTCAGGCCGTGGTTGAAGAGGCCAAGATGGTCGGCATCCCCGTGTGGAGCCACTGCTACAACAACCACGCCGCTGCCTACGATTCCGTCCGCTTTGGCTGTGAGCAGCTGATCCACGGCTTCGATATCGATGAGCGCACCATGGACCTCATGGCCGAGCAGGGCACCTTCTTCACCCCGACGATCGCCTTCCTGCCCACCTGGTACGCCACCTATCCGCCCGTCTACGTCCCCGAGCTGCACGACAAGTACGAGGGCACCCTGGTCGAGAAGGAGCTGCAGCGCAACTACGACTGCCTGCGCGAGGCCAAGAAGCGCGGCGTCGTCATGACGATCGGCTCCGACTCCTTCTCCTTCGTCACCCCGTACGGCACCTGCTCCATCGAGGAGATGTACGAGTTCGTCGACAAGATCGGCTTCACCCCGGTCGAGACCATCACCTGCGCCACCCTCAACGGTGCCAAGATGTGCCACATCGAGGACGAGACCGGTTCCATCGAGGCCGGCAAGTGCGCCGACCTGCTGGTCGTCAACGGTGACGTCGCCGCCGACATCCACGTGCTCAACACCGACAACATGGACGTCATCATGAAGGACGGCTGGATCGTCGAGGCTGGCACCTTTGGCGAGGCCAACAAATACAGCGCCTAAGGTACCGTTTGTCGATGGCTGGATGTAAAACACAGTTTTTGATTGCATAATGCAATGGAGAGGGTCGCTTGCGGCCCTCTTTATTGCTATGGGTGCTACGGACAAGAGTGGATGACGGTGGATTTAAACAGGCTGATTCTGGGCAAGAGCTACAACTCTACCAAGGTCTTTCGTGCGGCCCAGCATGTGGTTCAGGCCATCTTGCTCGGTTTTGTCGTTCCGCTGCTTATCCTGCTGCTCATCTGGGATCTAACCGATAATCCCAATCCCGTTCCTGCCGTTGTCGTCATTGCCGGCTTGGTCATGCTGTGCTTCTTTTTCTCGTATGTCTTTGTGGTCCCCGACGACCTCACATCGAGCGCAACCGACCGCACGCTCGCCATTGCATCGAAAATATTCGCCTATACGTCGCGAGGCCTTACGCCCGAAGCGGCCCTGGGCGCTTCCAAAATCATCCTTTCCGAGACCATTGCCTCGGCCATCTGCTTTACCGACGGCAAGCAGGTACTGGCGAGCTGGGGCGAGGACTCGGCAAAATGCCCCGCGGGCACTCCGGTTGTGCTGCGGACTACGCTCAACGTGATCAACAGCGGTGAGCAAAGCGTATTTTCGCGCGATGCCTCGACTGAGACGGGTGGCTACTTTCCGCGCCTGCGCGCCGGTATCGTCGCACCGCTCACCGTGCGCGGGCATTGCGTGGGCACGCTCGAGCTGTATTATCCCCGTCTGAGCAGCATCGATATGCGCCAGACGGCGCTTGCCTCGGGCTTTGCCGACCTCATTTCCACGCAGCTTGCGAGCTTTGAGCTCGAGCGCCAGGACGAGCTTACAGCTCGCGTGGAGCTGCGCGCCTTGCAATCGCAGGTCGATCCTCATTTTCTGTTTAACACCATCAGCACCATCGTGTCGCTCGTGCGTACCGAGCCGGACAAGGCCAGGTCGCTGCTCATCGACTTTTCCAATTACTACCGTCAGACACTGTCCGATTCCGATACCCTCACAACGCTCGAGCACGAGGTGGAACAGGGCACTCGTTACATCAACCTTATGCAGGCCCGGTATGGCGACGGCCGTCTGCGCGTCTCGGTCGATATCGACTTTGAGGTGCGCGACAGCATGGTGCCGCCGTTTATCTTGCAGCCGCTGCTCGAAAACTGCATCAAGCATGCGCAGCGCGAGACCGAGCCGCTTTCTATTCGTGTTAGGGCTTTTGAGACCGATGACGGTCTGGAGATCATCGTCGAAGATGACGGCATCGGTATGAGCGAAGAAGTCTGCGCGCACCTGTTTGAGCAGCATCGCCGAGAGGAGCCCGAGAGCATTACCGCCGACGGCTCCATCAAGCGAGGCTGCGGCCTGGCGCTCTTCAACGTGCTTCAGCGCATCCATTTCTTTTACGGGGAAGATTCTGGCATGCGCGTGAAGTCCCAGGAGGGCGTGGGAACGCAGGTCATCGTCGAGCTGAACGGCGAGCCGCATGAGCCGGCGCCGATGAAGGTGTAGCGCGCGGTTGGATTGAGAGAAAAAAGAGGGGAAGCGCATATGTCCGAGGGATGGAACATCTTGGTGGTTGATGACGAGCCTCCTATTAGGGCTGAGCTACGTTATCTGCTGGAAAAGGATGCACGTGTGGGACAGATTGCCGAGGCGGGCAATGTCACCGAGGCCGTGGAGTCGATTCTGTCGAACAAGCCCGACGTGCTGTTTTTGGATATCACGATGCCCGGCCGCTCGGGAATCGAGCTTGCCGAGACGCTGCAGAACCTAAAAACGCCGCCGGTCGTGGTGTTTGTGACGGCATTTGCCGAGTATGCGGCCGATGCCTATAACCTCGATGCCATTGATTACGTCGTCAAGCCGGTCGAGGATGCCCGCCTGTCAAAGGCGCTCGATAAGATCGAGGCCGCCCTGGGCGTTCGTCGTGTCGTCCATGCTCCGCGCCAGCCCTTGCGCCTGACGGTGGATCGCGGGGGCAAAAAGGTGTTTATCCCTGTGGCGGATGTCTGCTACTTTGAGGCGCGTGCCGATTTTTGCAATGCCGTCTGCGCCGAGGGAACATATCTGATCAATGAGTCGATCTCTTCGCTCGAACGTCGCTTGGGCTCCGAGGGCTTTATTCGCGTTCATCGCAGCTATCTGGTCAATTTGGAAGACGTGCACAATGTTGAGATTGGCTCCACGGGCTTGATGGAGCTCAGGCTCGACCGCGTGAGCTCGACGGTGCCGGTGTCCCGTCGTCGTGCCGCCGAGGTCAAGTCGCACCTGGGGCTTGCGTAAGAGGCTTGCGTGCCGTCGTTTACCACCGCAGGTTTGGCATGACCGTGCGGTGGGCATAATGGGTGGCATCGAATGAAATCGAAAGGATCATTATGCCCGCGCTTATCACCCATCATCTGTTTGGCGAGGAAAGCATCGACCGTCTTCCGCAGGGCGTCATCACGTCCGATGAAGAGCGCATTGCCTTTATCTTGGGCAACCAAGGCCCCGACCCGTTTTTCTTTCACATTCTGACACCGCGTGTTTCCGACTGCACGCTGCTGGCGCAGGTCATGCATCGGTCGCGCATGTCGCGTCAGTTCTCGTGTCTGCGCGATGGCGTGTCGCACCTGCTGCCGCGCGATGCCAACCTGGGCCGTGCGTTTGCGCTGGGCCTGCTGTCTCATTACGTGCTCGACCGCAACGCCCATCCCTTTGTCTATGAGCAACAGTTTGGCATCGTGGAGTCCGATTCAGAGCTTGAGGATTCGAGCAGTCAGGTCCATGCCGTGATCGAGAGCGACCTGGATGTACTGATGCTGCAGCTCAAGCGCGATGGGGCAACGGTCGAGGATTATCCGCCGGCGGGCGAGATCGTCACCACCGATCGCATCAATCGCGTGGCCGGCGTGCTGATGAGCTATGTTGCCGGACGCGTGTACGGCATTGACATTCCGGCGGGGGAGTACGGTGCTGCCGTTGCCAATATGCAGCGACTTTACCGCGCGATTGAGCCGGCCGGCTCCGTAAAGACGCGCGCGATCTCGCTGGTTGAGGGCTTGGTGCACGACTACTCGCTGCTCGACGGCCTTGCCCATCGCGTGACGACGGAGCTGCCCGAGCGCACCGGTAACCTGGGCCATCTGACATGGAAGAATCCCTTTACCGACGAGGTCTCGAACGAGAGTTTCCCCGAGGTTTTTGATCGTGCGCTGGTCGATTACGAATGCACGGTCGCGCGTTTTATCGAGACCGGTGACATGGAAGCCGTGACCAACCATGTCAATTACAGCGGTCGCGTGCTCGGCGCCGACGAGGAGTTCGACCGCGAGGAGTAGGGCTCGTGCGTGCCCCTTTGCCGAATCCTTACCGGCGCTTCTGGACAATTGGGGTACGATGAACTAACTGCATATCGGGCGAATACGAAGGGTCCCTGTCCATGAAATACACCAAGCTCGAGCGTAACTGGGTCATGTACGATGTGGGAAACTCGGCCCTCGTACTGCTCAATACCTCGGTGGTGCCCATCTACTTTAACGCCATCAATACCGGTGCTTCCTCGGCAGACCTGGTGGTCGCTTGGGGCAACGCTCAGACGATTGCCTCGCTGGTCATTGCCATGCTCATGCCCATTCTGGGCGCGCTTGCCGATTACGCCGGCAACAAGATCAAGTTCTTCTTGGGCTTCTTCCTCACGGGCCTGGTTCTTTGCCTGGCGCAGGCTATCCCAATGTCCGCCATGGCATTTTTGACCGTGTACGTGCTGTGCACCATCGGCCTTAACTCTTCTATGACGTTCTACGACGCTATGCTGCCTGACATTACCACCGACGAGCGCATGGACGCCGTGTCCAGCTCGGGTTATGCCTGGGGCTACATCGGTTCCACCGTGCCGTTCATCATCTGCTTGGCGCTTATCATGGGTGGCCCCGCTCTTGGCGTCCCCACCATGTTGGCAACGCGTCTGTCGTTTATCATCACTGGTGCCTGGTGGCTCATCTTTACCCTGCCGCTCATTCGCACCTATAAGCAAAAGTACGGTCGCGAGCGCGGTCCCGAGGATACTATCGGCCACATTGTGGGCGGTGTGTTCTCCGAGGTCGGACACACCATGCGCGAGATCGCCCACAACAAGACCGTGCTGATCTACATGATCGCGTTTTTCTTCTACATCGACGGTGTGCACACGGTTATTTCCATGGCAACCAGCTACGGATCGGCTTTGGGCATCGACTCGACCCAACTGGTGCTGGCTCTGCTCGTTACGCAGTTTGTGGCCTTCCCGTCCGCCATCATCTACGGCAAGCTCGCCGGCCGCGTGGGCACGCTCAACACGATCTTGGTGGCAGTCGCCGCCTATATGGGCATCGTGCTCTTTGCCGCGTTTTTCTTAAAGACCGCCTTTGAGTTTTGGGTGCTTGCCATTTTGGTCGGCCTGTTCCAGGGCGGCGTGCAGGCGCTCAGCCGCAGCTACTTTGGCCGCATTATCCCCAAGGAAAAGTCCAACGAGTACTATGGCTTCTTTGACATCTTTGGTCGTTACGCAAGTGTTATGGGCACCTTCTTGGTGTCGGTCGTCACCTCGCTGACCGGCAACCCCTCGCTGGGCGTCCTGTCTATCGGCGTGCTGCTGGTGGTGGGCTTTGCGCTGCTGGTCCGTCTGTCCCGCATGTCTCAGACGGCAGAGCAGGCCGCATAGGAACCTGCCGGTAATTGCGTCCGCCGCGATACTCTTTTGGGGTTATCCGCAATAAACATTCTGACTTTCGAACAATGATTAGCCCAAGTGGGTATGATGGAGTCAGCTAGGTCGCGGGGCGTCGCCTGTGTTTGGCGGCGTCCCGTTTTTGTGTTGCAGGGAGGGTAAGGCATGAACGCCACGGTCGTGATTCCAACGTATTGGGCGGGCGATGACGCTCGCGCAAACGCCCCTGGCACCTATGACCATTCGACACGACTCAACGCCGACAATCCCGAACTCGACCGCTGCCTGGCCTCGCTTGAGCAGGTACGTGACATCCCGCGCATCATCCTTTTGGTGGTCTGTCCCGTTTCTGCCACAGCCGATGTGTCGCTGCGCGTGCACGAGATTGTCGACGCGCATCCCGCGCTCAAGGTCACCGTTGTCACCAACACCCAGGCCTCGCGCATCGCAGACCGGGTTGCTCAGATCGCGCCCAAGGGTTCGGGCGAGTGCGTGAGCCTGCGAGGTTACGGTGCCATCCGCAACATGGGGCTGGCCTGCGCTGCGGTGCTGGGGCATGACGCGGTTATCTTTTTGGATGACGATGAGGCTGTCATCGACGCCGACTTTATGAAGCGCGCGACCTATGCGTTGGGGCAGCAGACGCGTCAGGGCTTGCCGATCTTGGTCAAGAGCGGCTATTTCTACGATCGCGACGGCTCGCCGTTGGCTCCCACGGACAAGGCGGGCATCTGCCATCGTTGGTGGACCAAGCGCATCGAGTTCAACCGTTGGATGAAAAAGGCGCTCTCGGGCACCCGCATCTCGCGCTCCAACTACGTGTGCGGCGGCCTGATGGCCCTGCACGCCCGCGCCTTTACGCGTGTGGCCTTTGACCCGTTTATCACCCGCGGCGAGGACTTGGATTACCTCTTTAACATGCGCATGTTTGGCTACGACGTGTGGTTCGATAACGAGTGGACCGTGCGCCATCTGCCTCCAGAGTCCGAAAAGCGCTCACCGCGCTTTATGCAGGATGTCTACCGTTGGTACTACGAACGGGCCAAGTTGACATTCGCCGCGCATCAAAAGGAGCTCATTCCCGTTACGGCAGCATCGCTCATGCCCTACCCGGGCCCGTGGATTTCGCGCGAGCTCGACGACCGCGTGCGCAAGACCGCTATGGTCCGCAGCGTGTTTACCCGCGAGCATGAGGGCTACCTGCGCATCTGGCGCCATGGTATCGACGAGGCAAAAGCCTATGCGCGCCAAAACGCTGCAAGCTACCTGCGTTTCCAGAGTTTTTGGCCCAAGATCATGGACGGGCTTTGGCGTGACGCACAACTGATCAGTATCCTGGAGGGGGCCGAATGATCGACCGCCGCGCCCAGCGCGATAGTTCAATATCAATCTTTCGCATCATTGCCGTTGCCTGCGCCATTTGCGTGCTGGTGTACTTTATTTTTGCCCTGGCGACTGGAATCGAGCCGATCGCGACCGTGGTCGCCTGCGCACTGCTGTGCATCTTTCTGTGCATCTTTATCTTTTTGACGCTCAATCCCGATTCGGTGCGCTCCCAGTACACCGAGGAGACGCTCTCGGTGGCCTCGGCCATGCTCGAGGACATTAAGGGCGGTCTGACGCAGGAGTCGGCGCGTTTGGTGTGCCAGCGCATTTTGCCCGAGACGCGTGCCATGACGGTGGCCATCACCGATGAGGACAACGTGCTTGCCTGCGCGGGCGAGTTTGAGGAAAAACTACTGCCAGATTCTCCCATCCACACGCTTGCCACACGCTACGTTATCGAACATGGCATCGTGCAGTCGTTCAACCGTATGGTGGATGTCGTGGGCTCGGACGGCTCGCACAACCAAGTCCCCGCCGGCATTATCGCCCCCATCAAGGTGGGCGATCGTACCGTCGGCACGCTCAAGTTCTACTACAAGACCCCGCGCGCCGTCGACCGTACCCAGTACGCGCTTGCCTCGGGCTTTGCCGAGATTTTGTCCACGCAGCTCGCCATCCACGAGCTCGAGGTGCAAAAGGAACTCACAGCGCGCGCCGAGGTGCGTGCGCTGCAGGCGCAGATTAACCCGCACTTCCTGTTCAACACGCTGAACACCATTGCATCGTTTACGCGCACCGACCCGCTGAGGGCCCGCGAACTGCTTCGTGAGTTCTCATCGTTCTATCGCGCCACGCTCGACAACTCGGGATCGCTTATTCCGGTCTCGCGCGAGGTCGCACAGACCAAGCGCTACCTTACCTTTGAGAAGGCCCGCTTTGGCGAGGACCGCGTGCTTGCGACGTTCGATGTGTCCGAGGACGTGGAAGATACGCTGGTGCCGGCGTTCGTGATCCAGCCGATTGTCGAGAACGCCGTGCGTCATGGTATGGGCGATGACGACGCCCTGAGGATCGACGTGACCGTTCACCAAGACGGCGAGGATGCAATCTTGATTGCCGTGGCCGATAATGGCGTGGGCATGGATGAGGGTACCGCCGCCAGACTGTTTGACGAGCGCTCTGCCCGTCCCGACGCCAGCTCTCCCCAGGGTGGCGGCGCCGGTGTGGCCATGCACAATATTTCGGAGCGCATCCATCGCTTTTTTGGGCCGCACTCCTATACGCGTGTCGAATCGGCGCCGGGCAAGGGCACCAAAGTGCTTCTTCATCTTGATTTGTCAGAGAGCATCTTTGACATTCAAGAGTAAAATAAAAGGCTACGGGCTCAACGTCATGCGACGGATGCCCGGCGTAGTTAGTTGACGAAAGGTTTTATCCCTATGCTGCGTGCGATGATTGTGGATGATGAGGCGCCGGCTCGCTCGGAGCTTCGCTTCCTGCTCGAGCAAACGGGCAAGATCGGCACGATCACGGAGGCGTCGAGCGTCCGCTCCGCCATCGAGATGCTTATGGAAAGTCGCGTGGATGTCGTGTTTCTCGATATCTCGATGCCCGGTGCCTCGGGCCTGCAACTTGCCGAGGCGCTGCATAAGCTCAAAAATCCGCCGGCGATCGTGTTTGTGACTGCGTATAGCGACCATGCGGTCGAGGCATTCGACGTCGATGCCGTCGATTATTTGATGAAGCCTGTCGAGGAAGCTCGCTTGGATCGCGCGATCGAGAAGGTCATGCAACGCGCCAAGCCGGTTACGGACAGCAAAGTGACCATCGAGCGTATCCCGGTGGAAAAGGGCGGCCGCAAGGTGCTCATTCCCGTGGATGACATTCGCTTTATCATGGCCAAGGACGATTACTCCTGCATCTATACCGTCGATGATCGCTTTTTGTCGACGACCTCGCTGGCGCAGTTTGAGGCCAAGCTCTGCGACTTTGGCTTCTTCCGTGTTCACCGCCGCTATATCGTCAACTTGGCGTGCGTTACGGACGTCGAGACGGTGCCCTCGGGCGCCATCCAGCTGGGCATTACGGGCGTCGACGAACGCGTGCCGGTTTCTCGCCGCCGCGTCGTGCCGCTCAAGAAGGCTCTGAGTCTCTAGCACGCTGGCCCCGCAGCCCTGTAGACCCATCGTCTGCGGAGCCGTGGGGCCTTTTTTGTATGTATCTGCCGAATCGTTTTTTGCGGAAGGGATCCCATGAACAGTGCAAGCGCCAAGCGCATCGACATCATCTCGGACACCCACGGCTATTTATCGCCTGCGCTCCTGGATGAGCTTGAGGGCGCAGACCTGATTATCCACGCCGGAGACCTCACGTCAGAGATGGACTACGAGCACCTATGTACCATCGCCCCCGTGCGGGCCGTACTGGGCAACAACGATTACTACCGCGACTACGGTCCCGATGTAGACCGTCTTGCGCTCTTTACCTACGAAGGCCTCAAATTCGCCGTAGCCCACTACCGCGAAGACCTTCCGGTGGGATCCGTAGACGTAGCCATCAACGGCCACACCCACGTAACCAAAGAAGCCCAAGTGGGCCGCTGCTTAGTCCTCAACCCGGGCAGCGCCAGCTACCCCAGAGGCACCCGAGGCCCCACCATGGCCAGAATGCTAGTAAAAGACGGCAAGATCATAAGCACCAAGTTTATTGACCTAGACTAACCGCAACAAAAACGGGGGATGCACAATGCATCCCCCGTTTTTCTTTAAGCCAAAGGCCGAAATTCAACAAGATCCATCAGACCAACCCCGCCGAGGAGCACGCGGGCTAGCCGCGCGCGGCGCACGCCCGCAAAACTGGTTGAATAATGTGACGGCAGGGAGGGTCTCCGGGGCTGAGGGCGGGGGTTAAGTTTGTCGCGAGTTCCGCACGCAAAGGAAAGCACTTAATGTGCTTTCCGTCTTGCGCAGGACTGTAGAGCAGCAAACTTAACCCCCGCCCTCAGCCCCGGAGACCCTCCCGGATGGCCCCGAAAAATTTTTTCAAAAAAGTTGTTGCGCGTCGGACAGACTTCTGTGTATACTAATCCCCGCAGCGCACGCGAGCGGAAACAAACGCGAACGCCTGCTTGGGGAGTTAGCTCAGTTTGGTTAGAGCGCCGGCCTGTCACGTCGGAGGTCGCGGGTTCGAGCCCCGTACTTCCCGCCAACGCAATTAAAGCCACGTCTTCGGACGTGGCTTTTTGCGTTTGATGCACTTTGTTTCGATAGAACGATCGCCCTGGCGCATCTTCGCCCAGAATCCCCGCCCCTTCGGGAACGCAAGTAAAATCTAATAAGCATATCTGTCTAAACAACAGCTTTGTTGCGCAACACCTGTTCAACGAAGCAGGGGGTTAGGTTATACTAAATTGCACTGTGGGCCGCATCTGATGCATTTCGCTCCAAGCGCGGCATTCAGTGGATATCCGATTTACCATTTGGATGTCCTGCGGTCATTTAGCGTCTCGACACAAGCTCGGCCCCGGAGCTCGTTCGAGCTGTTCGTATTCCTTGAAAGGGGAAAAATGGACATATCGAGGAAGACTGATTACGCCCTTCGTATGTTGGCGATGCTTGCCGAGGATCCGGAGCGTTTGCTTTCTGTTCGCACCGCTGCCGAAGAGGTCAATGTCCCGTATTCGTTTGCCCGCTCGATTCAGCACGGTTTGGTCCAGGCCGGTATTGTGGAGAGCCTGCGTGGCGTCCACGGTGGCATGCGTCTCAAGGTCAGTCCGGACGACGTTACCATTCGTCAGGTCGTCGAGGCCGTTCAGGGCCCTATGGTTATGAATGATTGCACCGCGCCCGATGGTGACTGTGCGCGCATGGGCACGTGCTGCTATCATCCCCTGTGGGCCGGAGCCCAGGCGTTGATGCGCGATTACCTCGATTCCGTTTCGCTCGGCGACATCGTCGCTCACCGCCAGTTCCCGGCCGTCGATCCCAAGTTCGCCGACCGCGAAGCGTTTCCCGAGTACGCCACCTGCGCGTGCGCTTGCCGGGAGGAATAGCGCCGCATAAGGAGCATAGCCATGATTCAGGACCCCTTTCGTTCGACGATTCGTTCGGAAGGGGTTCTGCGTTATCGCGACCTTCCGTGGCGCCGCACGCGCGATCCGTACATCATTTGGCTTTCTGAGGTCATGCTGCAGCAAACACAGGTACCACGCGTGGAGACGCGTATGCCGGCGTGGCTCGATCGCTTTCCGACCGTGCAGGCGCTTGCCCAGGCCGCGCCTTCCGATGTTTTGGACGCTTGGCAGGGCATGGGCTACAACCGACGCGCTCTGGCGCTTCACGGGGCCGCTCAACGGGTCGTAGAGGATTGGGGCGGGGAGTTTCCGCACGAGACGCGTGACTTGGTCGCTCTGCCTGGTATTGGCCCGGCAACGGCGCAAGGTATCCGGTCGTTTGCGTTTGATCTTCCGGGCGTGTATCTGGAGACCAACGTGCGCACGGTCTTTCTGCATCACTTCTTTCCCGATGTACCGGCTGTTCCCGATCGCGAGCTGGTGCCGCTGATTCAGGCGGCCTGTCCGGCGGCCCCCGGTGCGGCGACCGACGAGATCGCTCCCTTTGCCGTGCCGCTCGATGATGCCGATACGCCGCGCGCGTGGTATTACGCGTTGCTAGATTACGGCGCATATCTAAAAAAGACGTTGCCCAATCCGTCCAGGCGCTCGGCGGGCTATAGCCGTCAATCAAAGTTTGAGGGCTCACGTCGCCAAAAGCGCGCGCATATCGTGCGCATGTTGCTGGCAGCGCGCGATGGCCAGCCGGCGGGGATTACGCTTGCTGATGCCGTGGTGGGCGTTAACGAGATGGAAGCGGCGGCTGGGCGTGGACCGGTCGAGCGCGAGCTTGTCGCAGGCATTCTAGCCGACCTGGAGCGTGAGGGCTTTTGCCGAGTCGAGGGCGATCGCTGGCTGAGCATCTAGCCTGTGCAAATCTGAAGAACAGGATTGTAAGGTTTAGATTTCCGGTATGAGGGCATCCTAAAGACGAGGCCGCTCGAAGCCTACGGGCGGCATGCGTTGAAGGGAAGTACACCTATGGATTTTGAGAATTCTCAAACCAAGAAGAACCTCGAGACCGCTTTTGCCGGTGAGTCCCAGGCACACACCAAGTATCGCTACTATGCTTCCAAGGCCAAGAAGGACGGCTACGTTCAGATCTCGAACATCTTTGCCGAGACGGCTGGCAACGAGTCCGAGCACGCCAAACTGTGGTTTAAGTATCTGCACGATGGCGCCGTCCCCGATACCCTGGACAATCTGCGCGATGCCGCCGCGGGTGAGAACTACGAGTGGACCACGATGTACGACGAGTTTGCCAAGACCGCCGAGGAAGAGGGCTTTGCCGAGATTGCCGCAAAGTTCCGTGGTGTCGCCGCCGTCGAGAAGGCTCACGAGGAGCGCTACAACAAGCTCGTCGAGCGCATTGAGTCGGGCGAGGTGTTTGAGCGCGAGGGCGTGAAGGTGTGGAAGTGCCTGAACTGCGGGCACCTGCACGTTGGTGCCGAGGCGCCCGAGGTGTGCCCGGTGTGCAACCACCCGAAGGCGTACTTTGAGGAGCAGGTGGTGAACTACTAGCGCTTGGCGCTGGCTGCTGCGGAGCGCAGGGCGGGAGGCCGGATCGCCTTCCCTCCCCGCTCACGGCTCCGCAGGGTCGCGTTGAGGGAAGACGATCCGGCCTCCCGCCCTGCGCTCCGGCTTCGGGTCGTTGCGTGCTCGCTACAGAAAAGCTGATATTAAAGGTTGTGTGCCGCCCCTTTTTGGGACGGCACGTTTTTGTGGGGTCCCGGTCTCCACAATTTTCGTCAAGCTATTGGTTAGATTTTGGTCAGTTGGCGTAAGGGCGGAAGGCCAAAAGATTGTTGGCGAAAAAAGCTCAGAGAAAGTGCTGGTAGGGGAGTTGTTGAGCTTTTCGACAGCTTTTGAGCAAAAGAAACTTTGTGGCTATTGCCGGCGATTGCGTTGTCGCGGTCATGGCGGTGCGGGATGCTGGTCGTAAGCGTCGAATGCTCCGATTTTGGAGGCCAGCATGGATCTGTTTCTTGAGACTCCGCAGCAACAAGCTGAGCGCATGCTGCGTCAGCAGCAACGACTCATGGAGATACAAATGCAAGGGGCGGCAGTCCAGCCCTTTGCGCAAAATGTCGTGCCCGCTGCTGTACCTGCAGCTGTGCCCGGGTGCGAATCGGCACCAGAGGCCTATTCCGTACAGCAAGATTCATATGCGCAGGAGCTCGCGTTCGACAAGCGTCGTGCGCGTCGTCGCCGCGTGGGCCAGCGCCTGCGTACGCTGGCGATGATCGTGCTGATTCCGTTGGGGCTCGCGGCAATCTTCTTGGCCTCATATGCCCTCACGTGCATTCTCAACGGCGCCTCGCCCAGTGAGGTGCTTGAGCACTTGGCAGCTCTCGGCCAGCGCCTAAGCGATGTCGTAACAACTATCCGCGCCGGCTGGGAGAGTTAGCGTTTTAGTACCTGTGGCCCAAAATCCATTTGTCCGATTGCCATGTGACGCCCGGTGCGTGTGGCGGGGTAAGATTGATCGCGGTTTTGATTGATGGTCGATTGAGTTTGTTGGGCGGAGACTATGTCTGCTATTGATATCGTGCTTGTTGTGATCGCCTTGGTGGCGGTGGGGGTTGCTGTGGCTTGTGCCCTGCAGCTCAAGGGCCTTCGCGCCGAGCTGCGGGAGCGTGGCGATAGCGGAACAGAGATGCTGGCTGCGCTCGAGCAGGCCAACAACGCGCTCGATGCCCTGAACGTCGCGCTGGCCGAAACACGCCGCACGGCAAACGCCATCGCGCAGCAGCAGACGACCGATGCGGCCGTGGAGCAGCAACGTTACCTGGTCATCGCACGCGAGTTCTCGCAAGCTGGTGACCGGATGGATGACCTGCGCCGTGAGACGGCCCAACAGCTCGGCGCCAATCGCGAGGGCATCGAGCATCGCCTGGACAAGGTGCGCGAGACGGTCGATGCTCAGCTGGGCGCCATCCGCAAAGACAACAACGTGCAGCTCGATCAGATGCGCGCGACGGTGGACGAGAAGCTCTCTCGCACGCTCAACGACCGTCTGTCTGCATCGTTTAAGCAGGTGAGCGACCAGCTCGAGGCCGTGTACAAGGGCCTGGGCGACATGCAATCTATCGCCACTGGCGTGGGCGACCTTAAGCGCGTGCTGGGTAATGTAAAAGCGCGCGGCATTTTGGGCGAGGTACAGCTGGGTGCAATCCTAGCGGACATCCTTACGCCCGACCAGTATCTGGAAAACGTCGCCACCAAGCCCGGCGCCTCGGAGCGCGTTGAGTTTGCCGTCAAGCTGCCGGTGGACGAGGGCGATCCCGTGCTGCTGCCGATCGACTCCAAATTCCCGGGCGACGCGTACGGGCATCTGCTCGACGCGCAAGAGTCGGGTGATGCCGAAGCTGTGGCCACCGCGCGCAAGACACTCGACGCTATGGTGAAACGCGAGGCAAAGGACATCTGCGAAAAGTACCTGAGCGTGCCCGCGACCACCAATTTTGGCATTATGTTCGTGCCGTTTGAGGGCCTGTACGCCGAGGTCGTCAGCCGCCCCGGGCTTATCGAGACCCTGGGCCGCGACTATCACGTCAACGTTGCCGGCCCCAGCACCATGGCGGCCATCCTCAACAGCCTGCAGATGAGCTACCAGACGTTTAAATTGCAAAAACGCACCGATGACGTGCTGCGCGTGCTCTCTGCCGTCAAGGCCGAGCTGCCGCGCTATCAGGCGGCGCTGCGCCGCGCCCAGCAGCAGATTGAGACCGCAGGAAAGACGGTCGAGGGCATCATCACCACGCGTACCAACGTTATGGAGCGCAAGCTCAAGGATATCGACGCGCTGGAAGACGCGCGGGAGGCCGACGAGATCTTGGGACTCACGTCTGCGGAGCTGCTCGCAGACCAAAAAGACGAGGACTAGCTGCATCTGACGGCGGGGCGCCTGCGCAAGCGCGGGACGCGGGCGCTTTTCGCGTTGCACTTGCCTGAAGTGCGCTTTAGTGTGCAACAATGGCGTTTCGCCCTATCAGACGCGAAAGGAAGCCCATGTCTCAGAGAAACACCAGTCCGCTCAAACGCTCCACCGTGCGCCGCACGCTGCAGCGTTTTTGGGACGTCACGCGCACGCAGCCGCTGATCGTCTTTCTCTCGGTGTTCTCGTCGGCGGGCTACATCTTTTTGCTCACGTTTGCCAACACCTACGTGATGGCCCTCATCGTCGACCGCGTCCAAGCGGGTTCCGTGGCGGGCGATCAAGTATTCGAGGTCTTTGGTCCCTACATTCTGGCGCTCGTGCTCGTTAACCTAGTGGGCCAGATCCTCTCCAAGCTGCAGGACTACACCGTCTACAAGCTCGAGATTGCGGGTAACTATCACTTGGCGCGCCTGTGCTTCGACACGCTCTCCAATCAATCCATGACATTCCACACCAGCCGCTTTGGCGGATCGCTCGTGAGCCAGACGAGTCGTTTTATGAGCGGCTATACGGGGCTGGTAGACGTGACGGTGTATTCGCTCATTCCCACCATCACCTCGGTTGTCTGCACGGTGGCGGCGCTCGCTCCGGTGGTGCCGACGTTTACCGTGATCCTGGTGGGCATCATGGTCGTCTACATTGCGTTTGTCTGGCTTATGTACAAGCGCATCATGCCGCTTTCGGCCGCGACGTCCGCCGCGCAGAACAAGCTGTCGGGCGTGCTGTCCGACGCGGTCACGAATATCCTGGCCGTCAAGACCTGTGGGCGCGAGGACTTTGAGCGCGACCTGTTCGATGCCGCCGACCGCGCCGCGCGCGACGCCGAAACGGTTTCGATGCACGCCATGATGCAGCGCAACTTTACGACCTCGGGCCTTATCGTCATCACCATGGCCGTGGTGAGTGTGTTCGTCGCGGGTGGCAACGCGTGGTTTGGCATTTCGGCCGGCGCGCTCGTCATGATCTTTACCTATACGTACAACCTCACCATGCGTCTGAACTACGTAAGCTCCATGATGCAGCGCATCAACCGCGCGCTGGGCGATGCGGCCGAGATGACGCGCGTGCTGGACGAGCCGCGTCTGGTGGCAGACGACGAGAACGCTCCCGAGCTTAAAGTGACCGAAGGTGCGATTGATTTTGAGCACCTGAGCTTTGCATACCGTGACGCCGCGGCGGGCGAGAACGTGTTCGACGACCTGACGCTTCACGTGGCGGCGGGCCAGCGCGTGGGCCTGGTGGGTAAATCGGGCTCGGGCAAGACGACGCTCACCAAGCTGCTGTTGCGCTTGGACGATGTGCAGGGCGGCCGCGTGCTCGTGGACGGCCAAGACGTCTCGCGCTGCACACAGCAGAGCCTGCGCCGCCAGGTTGCCTACGTGCCGCAGGAGGCGCTGCTGTTCCATCGCTCCATTCGCGAGAATATCGCCTACGGCCGCCCCGACGCAACCGACGAGCAGATTCGCGAGGCCGCGCGCCTGGCCAATGCGACCGAGTTTATCGACCGCCTGCCCAACGGCTTTGACACCATGGTGGGCGAGCGCGGCGTCAAGCTTTCGGGCGGCCAACGTCAGCGCGTGGCCATCGCCCGCGCTATCCTGACCGACGCACCGATCCTGGTGCTCGACGAGGCGACGTCTGCCCTCGACAGCGAGTCCGAGGCGCTGGTGCAGGAGGCGCTCGAGAACCTGATGCGCGGTCGCACCTCCATTGTGGTGGCGCATCGCCTGTCCACCGTGGCGGCGCTCGATCGCATCGTGGTGCTGGCGGACGGCGAGATTGTCGAGGACGGTACGCATGCGCAGCTTGTCGAGGCAGGCGGCGAGTATGCGAGCCTGTGGGGCCGCCAGACCGGCGCATTTTTGGAGGCTTAAGGCCCCCGTACGTGGGACAATCGTTTCCGTGAAGTTATGTTTCTGCCGAGCCGAGGAGTCGTTATGCCACGCGAGACCAATGCCGCCAAACGCGAGCGCGCCGTTGAGGTGTGCGAGCGCCTCAACCGTCGCTATGGCCCGGTTGAGTGCTTTTTGGACCACGAGAATCCCTTTAGGCTGCTCATCGCGGTGCTGCTCTCGGCGCAGACGACCGATGCACGGGTCAACAAGGTGACGCCGCGGCTGTTTGCCCAGTGGCCCACGCCCGAGGCCATGGCGGGGGCGAGCGTGGCCGATGTGGCCGACACCATTAAGTCACTCGGCTTTTATAAGAGCAAGGCCAAGCACGCCGTGGAGGCCGCGCAGATGATCGTTGCCGATTACGGCGGCGAGGTGCCGGCCGACATGAAGGAGCTCGTCAAGCTACCGGGTGTGGGGCGCAAAACGGCGAACATCGTGCTCAACGTGGGGTTTGGCATTGTCGAGGGCATCGCGGTCGATACGCACGTCAACCGCATCGCGCACCGCCTGATGCTGAGCCCCAAGACGCATGCCAAAGAGCCGCTCAAGACCGAGCAAGATCTGCTCAAGATTTTGCCGCACGAGTATTGGGAGTCGGTCAACCACCAGTGGATCACCTTTGGCCGCGAGATCTGCGACGCTCGCAAACCTAAGTGCGACGAGTGCCCGCTGGCAGATTTGTGCCCCAGCGTGCGCGTAGCGGGGTAGGGCGGAACGCATCTTCGTCTGGCGTTTTTTGCGGGGCTGGGTTTGCCCTTGAGCCGGAGTCCTCTCCATGCGCTACCATGACAGACAATGTATTTGACGTACGACCCGCCGAGCTTGCCCCGGCGGGCTTTTGGCGTTGCGATGCCGGAGGAACAGCATGCTCATTCACCGTATAGCCGCGCAGCTCTACACTGCCGAGGCGCTGCAGACCGTCGAGGCCGGACTCGATGCCGGCGAGGACGTGACGCTGGCCGTGTCGCAGTCGGGCCGCACGCTTATGGCGGCCGCCCAGTTTGCGCGCCGTCCGCGCCCGACGGTCTACATTGTGAGTGGCGAGGATGCGGCCGATCGCGCCGCGCGCAGCCTTGCCGCCTACGTGGGCCTGGCGCACGTGTGCCGTTTTCCCGAGCGCAAGGACTATCCGTGGCGCGAGCAGGCGCCCGACGATGCCGTGGTGGCGCAGCGCTGCGAGGCTCTGGGGCGCATCGTGCGCGGGGACAACTGCATCATGGTTGCCTCGGCCCGCGCGCTGCTGCGCTGCGTGCCGCCGGTCGAGAGCCACTACTGGGAGTCCACGACCTTTGCGGTGGGCGAGGAGATTCCTTTTGACGAGGTGCCGCATCGCCTGGTGGGCATGGGCTACACCAATGCCGGCGCCGCTGATGCGCCCGGTCTGTTCCGCATTCACGGCGACACCGTCGAGGTGTTCCCCGCACAAGAGAAAGCGCCCGTGCGCATTGAGTTCTTTGGCGACGAGATTGACCGCATCCGCCGCATGGTGAGCTCAACGGGGCAGACCATCGGCAACGAGGACAGTATCGAGATCTTCCCGTGCCGCGAGCTGGCGCTTACCGACGAGGCGGTCCACAACATGCATGTGGCGCTCTATCGCGCCAGCCAGGACGACAGCAAACTGGCGGCGCTGCTCGAGATGGTGGATGCGCGCATCGTCACGCCCGAGCTCGACCGCTTTTTGCCGGTGATGTACGGCCAGACCGTGAGCCCGCTGGCACACGTGAGCGGCAAGGCGCTCGTGGTCCTGTCCGAGCCGCGCTCGCTGTTCGACGACTGTCTGCGCGCCTACGAGGATATCGAGGCGCGTGCCGGCGAGGCAGGGATTGACCGCCTGGATGGTCTGTACGTGCGTGCCCAACAGCTCGATTTTGGTGCCCAGCAGCGCCTGAACTATGTGAGCCTCATCCGTGCCGGTGGTGCGGTGACGGCCGAGCTCAAGATTGAGCAGCCGGCCATTGCGGGCTCGGACAATCGCTTTATGACGCGTATCCAGGAGGTCGTGGGCAAGCGCTATGCCTGCGTGTTTGCCATCCCCGACCGCGGTGCGCGCGAGTCGATGGAGCTCACCTTTGGCGACGAGGGCATAACCTTTGAGGAGTCACTGACGGCCGCGCCCGAAAACGCCGGTGTTATCGGTGACCGTGTACGCGTGGCGGCGGCGGATTCTGCCGACCGTGCCGCCCGCCAGGAGGCCCATGCTTCCATTCGCGAGCGCAAGGCCGACGCGCTTAACGCCCGCTCGCTCGAGGCGGGTGCCGCCCAGGCTGCCGCCGGTGTCGCCGTGCCCACCATCTCGCGCGGACGCGTGACCTTTGTCGATGCCGCTCTGCCGCAGGGCGTGGTGGTGCCCGATGCCAACCTGGCCGTGTTCTCGATCGCCGACCTCAACGCCCGCATGGATGCCAATTGCGCGCGCAGCCGCCGCAAGGTTGACATTACGCAGATCACCTTCCCGTTTAAGCCGGGCGACTACGTGGTGCACGCAACGCATGGCATCGCGCTCTTTAGCGAGATCGCGCGCCAGGAAGTGGGCGGCAAGGAACGCGACTACCTTTTGCTGGAATATGCCGACGGCGACAAGCTCTACGTGCCGCTCGAGCAGGTCGACCGCATCACGCGCTATGTTGGCCCCGACGGCGACAAGCCGCGCCTGACCAGGCTCAACACCGCCGACTGGACACGTGCCACCAACAAGGCGCGCAAGAACGCCAAAAAGCTGGCGTTTGACCTGGTCGATTTGTATACGCGTCGCTCGTCGATTACCGGTATCGCCTGCCCGCCCGATACGCCCGAGCAGATCGAGATGGAGGAGAGCTTCCCCTACGACGAGACGCGCGACCAGCTGGAGGCTATCGCCGACATCAAGGCTGACATGGAGGCGCCCAAGCCCATGGACCGCCTGCTCTGCGGCGACGTGGGCTTCGGCAAGACCGAGGTCGCCCTGCGCGCGGCCTTTAAGTGCGTGGACTCCGGCCGCCAGGTCATGGTGCTCTGCCCCACGACCATTCTGGCCCAGCAGCACTACGAGACGTTCTTTGAACGCTTTGCCCCGTTTGGCCTTGAGGTCGAGGTTCTCAGCCGCTTCCGTACGCCGGCGCAGCAAAAGCGCGCACTCAAGGCGTTTGCCGAGGGCGCGATTGACGTGCTTATCGGCACGCACCGCCTGCTTTCGGCCGATGTGAACCCCAAGAACCTGGGCCTGGTGATCATCGACGAGGAGCAGCGTTTTGGCGTGCAGCACAAGGAGCAGCTCAAAAACCTGCGCGAGCAAATCGACGTGCTCACGCTCTCGGCAACGCCTATTCCGCGAACCATGCAGATGGCCACGAGCGGCGTGCGCGACATGAGCCTGATCACCACGCCGCCGACCGGGCGTCGTCCCGTCATTGTGCACGTGGGGGAGTACGACCCCGACGTGGTGAGTGCGGCGATTCGTCTGGAGGTGGGCCGCGGCGGACAGGTGTATTACGTGTCCAATCGCGTCAAGACTATCGACGACGCCGTGGCGCGCGTGCACGAGGCCGCGCCCGAGGCGCGCGTGGGCGTGGCGCACGGCAAGATGAGCCCGCGCGAGGTCGAGGACGTGATGATCGAGTTCGCGACCAAAAAGATCGACGTGCTCATCGCCACGACCATCGTGGAGAGCGGCATCGACAACGCGACCGCCAACACACTGATCATCGAAGACTCGCAGCGTCTGGGTCTGGCACAGCTTTACCAGCTTAAGGGCCGCGTGGGCCGCTCGGCCACGCAGGCATACGCGTACTTTATGTTCCCCGGCGAGCTGCCACTTACCGAGGAGGCAACGGCACGCCTGACTGCACTTTCCGAGTTCCAGGACCTGGGCAGCGGCATGCGCATCGCCATGCGCGACCTGGAGATCCGCGGCGCCGGCTCGCTTATGGGCGCCGAGCAGCACGGCAACCTGTCGAGCGTGGGCTTTGACCTGTTTACGCAGATGCTGGGCCAGGCCGTGGCAGAGGCACGCGGTGACGACGATGCCGGCGTGGAGGCGGCGAGCGTGGGCATTAACCTGCCGGCCGACTACTTCTTGTCCGAGGAGTACCTGCCGGCGGTGGATCAGCGCGTGCTCGTGTACCGTAAGCTCGCAGCGGCCGAGGACCTGGAGAGCATCGATGAGGTGCAGGAAGAGACCGAGGCCGCGCATGGCGAGCTGCCGTTGGCGGGACTCAACCTGTTCAACCGCGCGCGCATCCGTATTCGCGGCGAGCGCCTGGGGCTCGAGAGCGTCACGCTCAGCGGTGGGCGTATCACGTTTTTGGGCGTCGACGTGCCCAAGAAGGTGGCCTTTGAACTAAAGACCCGCTATGGCGCGGTGAACTTTCCCAAGAGCCGCAAGCTGTCGGTGCCCTACAAGGCGGGCGCCGGTGTGGGCAGCGGCCTGGGCCGCGGTCTCGACGCCAACGACGAGGCCGGTCCCGTGGCAGCAGCCCTCATGCTGCTGCAGCAGCTGGGTGCCAGCGATGATGAATAACAGGTAGGTGGCTTGGCGGGACAAGGATTCTTTGCCCCGCCACGTTGCAGGTTGAAAACTTCGCCCGATGGAAAGGAAAGCATGTTCGGGTACATCTACAAGAAAGACGCCGCCGCTATCGCGGTCGTTCTGTGCCTTTGTCTGGGCGTGGGCAGCTTCTTCGATTACCAGATCTCGAGCGCGCTGTTCAACATCGCCAGCATGTACGGCCGCTTTATCGAGGCCGCCGGCGAGCTGCCGTTTGAGCTGACGGCGAGCGTCGCAGGCGTTATGCTCGTACGCGCGGTGCGTCCCGACTCCAGGGGGAGCAAATGGCTCGCCGTGCTGGGCGTTCTGGTCAACGTGGGCCTGGTCGGCTACGAGATCGTTTCGTCCCTGCGGGTTGGCGGCAAACTCATCGTGGTTCAGTTGGTGCTGACGTTTGTGCTGGTCATCGCGGCCAACCTCATCGCCTATCGCCTTACGCGCGACACCGCGCCCGACGATCTCACGCGCTGGGCGTTGATGGTGCTTGCCGTGTGGGTCGCTCAGGCCATTATCCTCAACGTGATCGTCAAGCCGCTGTGGTCGCGCCCGCGCATGCGCGTGATCGAGGTCACGCCGGGGCTCAATTTTCAGCCGTGGTGGGTGATCGGCAACCCCGACAAGTGGGCCTATATCGCCGCCGGCGTGATCAAGGACGGCTTTAAGTCGTTTGCGAGCGGACACACGGCGCACGCGGCGATCGGCCTTATGCTCGCCGGGCTTCCCGCGGCGGCCTTTAAGGAAAAGCCGTCGCGCCGCCGCGTGGTCTTTTGGGTCGCCGCTGTGGTTGCAGCGCTCGTCGCCTTTGGTCGCATCGTGATCGGCGCACACTTTTTGAGTGACGTGAGCTGCGGCTTTGCCTTGGTGCTGGCGCTCGAGTGCCTTGCCGCGCGCATTGCCTATCCGGGCGGCGTACAATAGCCCCATCTGAATCATCGGGCTCGTGCCCGGCTAGAGAGGATTACCATGCTCGCGTTCAACAATGACTATTCTCACGGCGCACATCCGGCAGTGCTGCAGGCGCTCGTCGACACCAATATGGAGCCGCAGCCCGGCTACGGTACCGATGCGCACACCGAGCGTGCCAAGCAGCTCATTCGTGAGGCCTGTCAGGTACCCGATGCCGACGTGTTTTTTCTGGTGGGCGGCACACAGGCCAACGCGACGGTGATTGACATGTTGCTTGCGCCCTACGAGGGCGTCGTTGCAGCCGAGACCGGCCACGTTGCCTGCCACGAGGCGGGTGCCATCGAGTTTGGCGGCCACAAGGTGCTTACCATTCCCGGCTACGAGGGCAAGATGCATGCCGAGGATCTCGACAGCTATATCCAGGTGTTTTACGAAAACGAGAGCTACGAGCACACGGTGTTCCCAGGTGCCGTGTACGTGAGCCTATCGACCGAGTACGGCACGCTGTACTCCGCCGCCGAGCTTGCGGCGATTCATGCGGTGTGCCAGAAGCGCCAGATTCCGCTGTTTGTGGATGGCGCCCGTCTGGCCTATGCGCTGGCGGCCGATGAGTGCGACATTACCCTGCCCGAGCTGGCGCAGCTGTGCGACGTGTTCTACATTGGCGGCACCAAGTGCGGCGCGCTTTGCGGCGAGGCCGTGGTGTTTTGCGGCATGCACGCTCCGGCACACCCCATTCCGCGCATTAAGCAGCACGGAGCGCTGCTGGCCAAGGGCCGTCTGACGGGCGTTCAGTTTGAGGCGCTCTTTACCGACGGCCTGTATTTTGAGATTGGCCGCCAGGCGATTGAGACGGCGCAGGCGCTTCGTCGCGTGCTGCATGAGCGCGGCTACCAGTTCTTCTTGGAGACGCCCACCAACCAGCAGTTTGTGATTTTGCCCAACGAGGACATGGCCCGCATTCGCGAGCATGCTTCGATCGAGTACTGGGAAAAGTACGACGAGACCCACACCGTGGTGCGCTTTTGCACCAGCTGGGCCACGACACAGGAGGACATCGACGCGCTGGCGGCTGTCCTGTAGGTTGATGTAATGACGAGGGGCCGCCTTGCGCCTGGGTTTGGCGCAAGGCGGCCTTTGCTTTTGAGAGGGGCTGTATGGCCAAGATGTCCGAGCCGACGATTCGCCTGGCGACGCCCGATGATGCGCCGGCATTGCTTGCCATCTATGAGCCGTATGTGCGCCAGACGGCGATTACCTGCGAATACGAGGTGCCGAGCGTTGAGGAGTTCGCCGGGCGCATCGAGCGTACGCTCAAGCGCTATCCGTATCTGGTGATGGAGCTGGACGGGCGTCCGGTAGGCTATGCCTATGCGAGTCCGCTCAACAGCCGCGAGGCATACGACTGGTCGGTCGAGACGTCGATTTACCTGGCACGCGACGTGCGCCACGGCGGGCTGGGCCGCAAGCTGCACGATGCGCTCAAGCGGTGCCTGATCGCGATGGGCATCACCAACATGTGCGCGCTCATCGCCGTGCCGCACGACAAGGACGACGAGTATCTAACGCACAACAGCCAGGACTTCCATGCCCATATGGGATATCGCTTGGTGGGTGCTTTCGACCGCTGTGCCCAAAAGTTCGGCCGCTGGTACGACATGTGCTGGATGGAGCTGGTCCTGGCCGAGCGCACCCCCAACCAGCCCAAACCAACCTGGTTCCCCGACCTTCCTAAACCTACCATTTAGGGACAGGTTTATTTTGGCAGGTTTTTGGCTGTCTTGTGGTATCAAATCGCCGCAAGTAGCGTGGCGTTTGTACGCTATTTTAACCTGGATTGTCCCCTCGGGACGCCTTGCGGGCTAAGTGAGTAGACTTTTTTGGCGCAGGCCGAGCACAAAGCGTATCTGCCTTAGTAAAACCGCAGGTCACGGAGGTGGCTGTTTTGAATGTGCTCGGCAGCTCGCGAAAAGTCTACTCACTTAGATTTACGGTGCTGGATATTTTGGGCAGGAACAGTTGAGCTTGGGCGGCGAGTGTTGCCAGGCGATGTTGGCATTTGCGCCATGCCGGCTTGAGATTTAATAAAAACCGCAGGTAAAACGTTTATTAGGTACATTTTGCCTCGTTTGGTGCGCTAGCCGATGGGCTCGGTGTATTTGGCGCGGTCGGTGCGTTGGATGCGCTTGGAGACATGGAGCGGACGGCCGTCGGTGTCGTAGACGTAGTCGGTGATCAGGATCAGCGCCTGCCCGCGCTCGACGTTGAGCAAAAATGCCTCGTTTTGCGACGCATAGCACACCTCAAAGGTCTTATGCCCCTGCGCCGGCGCGCGATGGAACTCCTGGCGCAGCGTGGCGTAGAGCGAACCGTTGATATCGCGATCGATGAGCGACCCAAAGCTTGGCGGCAAATAGGTGGTCTCCAGGCACAGTGGCGCATCGTCCAGGTAACGCAGGCGGACATGTTTGACAAGCTTGCTGCCCACGCTAGCGTCAAAGAACTTGGCCACGCTGCCCATTGCTTTGGCAAAGCCCGAGTCCACCGTGCGCGTGGTGGGCTTCATGCCCTGGCCTTCGACCTGCTTGGTATAGCTCGAAAACACCAGGTTGTTCTCGTGGAGCGCCGGTGTGTCGGCCACAAAGGCGCCGCGTCCGCGCTCGGTTCGAATCAGGCCCTCGTCAACAAGCACCTTAAGGGCATGGCGCACGGTGCTGCGCGACAGGCCCGATTCGTCCATGAGTTCCATCTCGGACGGCAGTTTATCTCCGCGGGCATAGGTGCCGGCGGCAATGCGGTCGCGAAGCGTTGCCGCCAGACGCTCGTATTGGGTCAAGTTCTTTTTCGACGAAGTGCTCATGCGAACAACCTGTATCTAACTTGTATGCCTACAGAACCAAGCATGTATCCAACATGACAACAAAACCGCTGGTAATGGCTTGCCGAAAACTTTACCAGCAAAATTTCTAAGACAAATATAGCATACAACTAGTCGACATAACCAAAACATGTATGTAACTTGTATGCCATCGAGAGCATCAAACGAGAAGAAAGGCTGATGCACGATGACTACTCAGGAACAGGTTAAGGACGTCGTCTCCCAGGTTTTGGCTGACAAGGCGGACAAGGGCGGCATCAAGCGCGTCGTGTGGATCGGCGCTGGCGGATCCAACGGCGGCAACTATCCTGCCCAGTACTTTATGGAGCACGAGGCCACGCAGGTCGTGAGCTCCAGCTACACCAGCAACGAGTTCGTGCACGCCACCCCGGCCTACGTTAACGAGAACACCCTGGCCGTCGTCGTGTCCATGCGCGGCACCAAGGAGACCATCGTCGCCGCCCAGGTCGCCAAGGATCACGGCGCCAGCACCATCGCCATCTATGTCGACGAGTCCGGCCTCACCGAAGTCTGCGACTACAAGATCCAGTATGACAGCCTGGCCGTCGATGAGTCCTGCATGGGCCGCACCAACTCCGCCGTCGTGACCATGATCGCCATGGAGCTTACGCAGCAGACCGAGGGCTATGCCGAGTACGAGACCGCTATGGCCGCTTTCGACTTGGTCGACCCCATCTATCGAAAGGCCGTCGAGTACACCCGTCCGCTTGCTGCCAAGTGGGCCGAGCAGAACGCCGACAAGCCCTGCATCAACGTGATGGCTCAGGGTCCGCTCTTTGGTGCCGCCTACGTCTTTAGCATCTGCAACGTGCAGGAGATGCTGCAGATCGACTCCTGCACCATCAACACCTGCGACTTCTTCCACGGCCCCTTCGAGATTCTGGACAAGCGTACCTCGCTGTTCCAGCTCATCAGCGTCGGCCGCAGCCGCTGCAACGACGAGCGCGGCATCCGCTTCGTCAACCAGTACGGTGGCGAGCGCGTCTATCAGCTCGACGCCAAGGAGCTCGGCCTCAATGACATCAAGGACAGCGTGAGCGAGTACTTCAACCACCTGATCTTTGCCCCGATCCTCAACAACGTCTACATGCGTGCGCTGTCTGCCGTCACCCACAAGGACTACATGACGCGCCGCTACATGTGGAAGCTGGACTACTAGTTACGCCGTTCTACCGAACGGCGTAACGGCTCGACGCTGCGCGCCCGGCATTTGGCCAATCTGCCGTTCAATTTCAAAGGCGCGACCAGAAGGTCAGCGCCTTTTCATTTCACGGCACCTTGGCTCAAATGACGGGCGCTCGCTGACGTTGCCAAAACGTCGGCGTCGTCGTGTTTGTTAAGGGGTTGGTGCAAAGAGGCCAGGTTCATATGCACCAAGTTGGTGCATATGAACCTGGCCTCTTTGCACTAATGGGTTGTAGCGGAAAAGCAGATTTTCCCGTCTGCCGATTTGTGCCTTGAAAAATGTATATAACGACTATAACGTAGTGTGAAACATATTGGAAACAATACCGAGGAGGCTGCGTTGAAGAAAAGCAATCTGGGCTATGTGCTGGTGCTGATCGCCGCGCTTATGTGGGGCAGCATCGGAATCTTTGTAAACGGCATCTCGGCCATGGGCGTTACGTCCCAGAGTATGGCTGCCTTTCGCTTGTTGTCGGGTGCCGTCTTAATGGCTCCGGTCTTGGCATTCATGGGTTGCCAGGGAGGTGCTCGTGAGGGAAAGGCATCGGGTCCCCTGGCACTGTTCAAGGCAAGTCCTAAAGAGCTTGTTCCTTGTGCGCTTCTTGGCATTATCGGCCTCGCCACCGCTAACACGCTTTATTACGAGTGCATGGGCGAGGTGGGCATGTCCACGGCCTCGGTGCTGCTCTACACCTCGCCGGTGTTTGGCGTCATGCTCGGCCGCGTACTTTATTGCGAGGATGTGACTCCCAACAAGCTCGTTGCCATCGCTTTTAACATCGGTGGCTGTGTGCTTGCAGTGACCGATGGCGACCTTTCCGGTTTTCATTTTTCGGTTTGGGGCGTCACGTCGGGCGTGATTGCGGGCTTTTGTGGCGCGTCGCTCGCGGTGTTTAGCCGGATAGCAACCAAGACGGTCCACCCGCTGGCTGTCACGTTTTGGGGCCTTGTTTTTGGCGGTGCGGTTATGGCGGCTATCGCGGCTCCGTGGCCAGATGTCGCCGCGGCAATGTCGCCACAGCTGCTGCTGCTGTTCCTTGGCTTTGGACTCATCCCCACAGCCGTGGCCTATGTCTTATATATGCAGGGTCTGTCCATGGGGCTCGAGACGTCGAAAGTTCCCGTCGTAATGTCATTCGAGACGGTCGTCACCGTGCTGCTGGGCATTGGTGTCTACGCCGAGCCCGCCGGTGCGATCAAGGTTCTGGGCATCGTTTTGGTGCTCGCGTCCATCGTGATCATGAACACCGACTTTTCCAAGATGCGCAACAGTGTGTTTGTCGGCCATGTCATTGAGAGCATGACCTTTAAGCCCAACGCGTGGTGGACGGAGAAATCGCAGGACATGGATCTGTTCCGCGAGCGCACGGGCATTACGCTGGAGCCCACCGTGCAGGAAAGCCCCTGGTACTTCGTGCGATAGAGGATTGCACGCAGGGTCCGACTTGGGGTTATCCCGCCAGTGCCGGCCTGTCCAGCCCCAACGTTTCAAGTACGTTAAACCCGTCAACGGTCGATTTTCACCCGCGAACGGTCTTTATACTAATTAGCAATATCCGCAACGTATAAGACGTTATAATGACCATAACGAAAAGGAGGAGGCAAGATGAATCAGATCATTCTCGCATCTCATGGCGGCCTGGCCGCAGGCGCCAAAGACACGCTCGAGATGGTTCTCGGCGACGTGTCGAACGTCCACGTCGTGTCGCTTGCTCGTGACGACAAGGAGCCCATCACCAACAAGGTGGACGCCATGATCGCCACGTTCAACGCGGACGACACCGTCTATGTGCTGACCGATATGCTCGGCAGCTCGGTCAACAACAGCATGGTCGAGCTTTCCCGCAACGGTGCGGCATTCACGGTGATTAGCGGTTTCAACATTCCGCTGGCACTGACGCTCGCTATGAGCCCCGCCCCCATCAAGGGTGCCGAGCTCGCGGCCCTCATCAACGAGGCCCGCACCGGTCTGACCAACCCCAACGCACCGGTCGAGGCTGCCGCGGCTCCCGCCAAGAAGGCTAAGGCGCCCCGTCACAGCTCCGGTCCCGCCAAGATCGTCCTCGCACGTCTTGACTACCGTCTGCTGCACGGTCAGGTCGTCTTTACCTGGACCACCAAGGTTCAGGCCGAGCGCATCATCGTCGTCGACAACGCTGCCGCCAACGATGACATCAAGAAGGGCGCTCTTAAGCTGGCCAAGCCCCAGGGCGTGCGCCTGAACGTCTTCACCGTCGAGCGTGCCCTCGCCAAGATGGACAAGCTCAACACCCTCGGCGAGCGCGTCATGTTCGTCTTTGGCAACACGGCCGAGATGCTGCAGTTCTGCCAGGGTTACAAGCTCGACGCCATCAACCTGGGCGCCACCGCCAACCACGACGGTGCCGATCAGGTCGGCGGCAAGGACAGCTCCGTCTTCTTCGACGCCACCCAGAAGGCCGACGTCAACCAGCTGCTCGACATGGGCATCAAGCTCTACGTCCAGCAGACCCCCACGTATCAGAGCGTCGACATCGACGCCAAGCTGTAATCAACCAGGCTTTTGCCTGACTGAAAGGAGAAGGGTATGAATACGTTCATCAGTGCGGTGCTCGTCGGCCTCGTCGGCGTGTTCTGCATGTGGGACTCCCGCCTGCTCGGCCGTCTTAACTTCGAGCAGCCCCTCGTTGGCGCCACGCTCGTCGGTCTGCTGCTGGGCGATGTGCCCACCGGCCTTGCCGTCGGTGCCGCCGTCGAGCTCGTGTCCATGGGCCTGGTGCAGGTCGGCGCCGCCGTTCCGCCCGATATGGTCCTGGGCGGCATCGTGGCAGCTGCCTTCGCGTGCCTGACCGATGCTTCCGCCGAGACCGCCATGACGATCGCCATCCCGGTCGCCGTCCTGGGTCAGCTCCTCGGTATCGTGTTCCGTTCCATCATCGCCGCCCTCACCCATGTGGCCGATAGCGCGATTGATAACGGCAAGTTCAAGACCGCCTACCGCATGCACATCTGCGCCGGCTCCGGTCTGTACGCCATCATGTACTTCCTGCCGATCTTCCTGGCCGTCTTTGTCGGTACCGACCTGGTCCAAGCCATCGTCAACATGGTTCCCGAGTGGCTGTCCGTTGGTCTGAACGTCTCGACCAAGATCATGACCGCCTACGGTCTGGCCCTGCTGCTCACCATGATGATCAAGAAGGGTATGACTCCGTTCCTGTTCATCGGTTTCCTGCTCGCCGCTTACCTCAACCTGTCCGTCATCGCGGTCGCTCTGATCGGTGTGTGCCTGGCTGTCGTCTTCATGGGCTTCAAGTTCAACGGTTCCCATGCAGCCGCCGGTGTCGATTCCGACTACGATCCGCTCGAAGACGACGAAGACGACGAAGACTAAGGAGGAACACACTATGGCAACCGCAACCAAGGACGTGTCCCTGAACAAGAAGGTCAGCCAGTTCTTCTGGCGCTCCTGGGCCATCCAGGCCTCTTGGAACTACGAGCGTCAGATGAACATGGGCTTCCTCTACGGCATGGTTCCCACGCTCGATCGCCTCTATCCGGACGAGTCCGACCCCAAGCAGCTCGCTGCTAAGAAAGAGGCTTACCACCGTCACATGGCGTTCTACAACTGCACCCCGCAGACGAGCGCTTTCATCCTGGGCCTCGCCGCCTCCATGGAGGAGGAGTACGCCAAGGATCCCGAGAACTTCGATCCCGATTCGATTAACGCGGTCAAGACCTCCCTCATGGGTCCGCTTTCCGGCATCGGCGACTCCTTATTCCAGGGCACCATCCGTGTTATCGCCTTTGGTCTGGGCGTTCAGCTGGCTCAGCAGGGTTCCATCATGGGCCCGATCCTGGCCATGCTCATCTCCATCGTCCCCTCTGTGCTGATCACTTGGTTCGCAGCCAAGATGGGCTATCAGGGCGGCCACGAGTACCTGAGCAAGCTTCAGGGCGGCGATCTCATGGAGAAGCTCATGTATGTCTGCGGCATCGTGGGTCTTATGTCTGTGGGCGGCATGATCGCTACGCTGATCGGCGCCACCACCCCGCTGCAGTTCGCTGACGGCACCGTCGTGATGCAGGACATCCTGGACGGCATGATGCCCCAGATGATCTCCCTTGGCCTCACCGGCCTTATGTACTGGCTCATCAAGAAGAACGTCAACACCGGTTGGCTTCTCGTGATCGCCATCGTGGGCGGCATCGCCCTCTCCGCGGCCGGCATCCTGGCCTAGTCGCGACCAAGCGTCTAACCGCTTCCCCCGGGGGCCTGCCTGGCATCCCATACCCCAGGCAGGCTTCCATCCCTAACATGTGACAAAGGGATAGTCCCTTTGTCACATCCTCAACGGGCCGGCGACTCGGTCCTAACTACGGTAACCCTGCGAGCGTCCGGCAATGTGACGCCGCAACAAATCGAAAGGAATGTGTCAGATGTACGAGATCGACCTTAACCTCCCTAAGCAGATCGTCGCTGACGTCCTGTCCAACCACGAGATCCACAGCGTCGCTTTCGTCGGCTGCGGTGCTTCCATGTCCGACCTTTACCCCGCCAAGTACTTCCTGGCCAACAACACGGACAAGCTGAACGTTCAGATCTTCACCGCTAACGAGTTCAACTACGACACGCCTTCCTGGGTCAACGAGCACACCTTCGTGATCACCTGCTCCCTCGGTGGCTCCACGCCCGAGACCGTCGAGGCCAACAAGACCGCCAAGAAGCACAACTGCCCGGTCGTCTCCCTCACCAACAAGGCTGGCTCCGCTCTGACCGTCGACGCCGACCACGTCATCGTTCACGGCTTCCACGCCAACTACGCTGCCAAGTGCGAGAAGCCCGGCTACGCCATCGCTCTTGCTGTCGAGATCCTTCAGCAGACCGAGGGCTATGACCACTACGAGGACATGATCACCGGTCTCACCAACGTCTTCGAGCTCTGCGAGAACGCCGCTCAGTCCGCCAAGGGTCTTGCCAAGCAGTTCGCCCAGGACTTCAAGGACGACGAGATGATCTACTTCATGGCCTCCGGTGCCTCCGAGAAGATGGCTTATTCTCACGCCGCCTTCCTGTTCACCGAGATGCAGTGGATCGACGCCGCCGCCTACAACACCGGCGAGTACTTCCACGGCCCGTTCGAGGTTTCCACCGAGGGTAAGCCCTACGTCTTCTTCATGTCCGATGGTGCCACCCGTCCGATGGACGCCCGCGCCCTCACCTTCCTTAAGCGCATGGGCGCCAAGGTCGCTCTGATCGACTCCAAGGACTACGGTCTGGCCGACGCCGTGCCGGCAAGCGTCGTCACCTACTTCAACCCGCTGCTGCACCTCGCCGTTATGCGCGAGTACGGCAACCAGATCGCCGAGGCCCGTCAGCACCCGCTGACCATGCGTCGCTACATGTGGAAGCTTTCCTACTAATCACAAGTAAGTAGACCTTACAGGTTGATTGAGAGGGGATGGGGTTTGCGCCCCGTCCCCTTTTTTGCTCTGGGGAGGGCGCGCCCGTCGCGCCGCAAAACCCCAGATAAAACCTACCAAAATAAACCTGTCCCTTTTTGGCAGGTGGGAGGAGATGCGTATGATCAAGGCAGTGCTATTTGATATGGACGGCGTGCTGGTCGATACCGAGTGGTTCTATAACCGTCGCCGCGTGGCGTTTATGGAGGAGAAGGGGTTCCACTTTGACGAGATCCCCGATCTTTCGGGGTCTAACGAGCCCGCCATTTGGGAGACGCTGGTTCCCGACGATATTGAGCTGCGCGAGCGCCTGCGCGTGGAGTACAAGCAAGTCTACAGCCCGGACCACCCCGTTCCGTATGCCGAGCTGCTCAACGAGCAGACGGAGCCGGTGATGCGTGAGCTGCACGAGCGCGGCGTGAAGTGTGCCATCGCGAGCTCGTCGTATCGTGAGTTGATTGACGAGCTGGTGGAGATTGCGGGTATCGCCGACGTACTGGACTACACCATCAGTGGTCACGAGTGCAGTGCGTTTAAGCCCGACCCCGAGATCTATCTGCGTGCCATGAAGGCGCTGGGAGTTGACCCCGCCGAGTGCCTGGTTATCGAGGACTCGCCTTTGGGTATCGAGGCCGGCAAGCGCTCCGGCGCCCGCGTCCTGGCACTGCGTCCGCATGAGGGCGTCAACCTGGACCAGTCCGCCGCCGACGTCGTCATCGACAACCTCGCCGACATTCTGACCGCTTTATAGCGTCAATTCGCTACGAGAAGTACCGATTCACGCGTCTTTTGCGGCAGATCGGCTCATTTTGGCTTCGATTTGATCCGTTTGGCTCCGACTCAGGGTAGCGCGCAGAGATGTGGTGTAAGAGGCGGGGAATGCCCCGCCTCCGCCCTT